>CBDDRR010000218.1:0-11183 GCA_965233095.1 uncultured bacterium | reverse complement strand
GTCCGCCCCATAACACGAGGCCGGCTTGCGCCGGCCCCGTAATGATAACCCCAACCGTTGTGACTAGTTGAGCGTGCGGCAGCCCTGGAATCGTCCGCCGGCGAAGCCCAGCTCGCCAAGGAGTGCGCCGTACTCGGCCAGCCCCTCGTCGGTGCCGTCGGGCGTGGGATCGAGATCGTCGCCGCCGAACGGGCTTTCCAGCCCGCCGGGCGGGCTCTGGTTGACGTTGGCGTCGGCCGCGGTGATCTCGAGCCGGTGGTCGGACGTGTCCTCGAACTCGGTCCCCTGGACCGCGGCACGTGCCTTGATCGTTACGATCATCCAGCTGCCGAAATTCTGCGCATAGCGGATGCGGAAGAGCGCCGTGCCGGATTCACCCGTAGTGACTTCGCCCGGCGAGACCGAAACGACGTTGCCCGCCTCCATGGAGCCGGAGCTGTTGAAGTCCTCGCCGGCATCGAGCTGGCCGTTGTCGTTGAGGTCCTCGTCCGGGCAGCGGATGGCAGCCGCCCCGACTATCCACTGGTCGTCCGGACCCGCCTCGTAATAGCCCTTCAGGTAATACTTCGAGCGGACCGACAGCTGCACCACCGCATTCTCAACGCCGACGCCCTGGCTGTCGGTCACCTGCACGAGGAATTCGCGCTCATAGGTGGCCGTGTCCGGCTCGAACAGCTCGTTGCCCGTGCCGATGCTGATGTCAACCTGGCGGCGCGCCACCGTCAGCCCGACCGTCGCGGTCAGCGCCGGATTTTCCTGCACGATCGCCGTGATGGTCACGTCGCCGCTGCCGCTGATGGTTTCACCGCCGGTGTAGACGGTTTGCGCGGTGCCGGCGCTGCCGGTAATCGCTGTGCCGACCGAGAGGCTGCCACCCGTGACGTCCTCGATCTGGAACTGCACGACCTTGTTCTTCACCGGATTGCCGGCCGCATCTCGCACCGTCGCAACAATGGTGCTCTGCTCGCCGGGCCCGACCGTGAAACGGCTGGCCTGGACGACGATGCTGTCCGGCGTCAGCGCCACGAATTCTACCGAGCGCTGGGTCTGCGGCCCCGCCGCACCGACGCGCGCCGTCAGCGTCGCAGGCCCAGCCGTCGTTGCGCTGAGATTCACCGTGGCCTGGCCGGCTGCGTCGAGCACGGCGCTCAATGCGGAGAGCGAGCCGCGCGTCGTGCTGAAGTTGATGGTCTGGCCAACCTGCGCCACGCCGCCCACTCGCCACTCTACGGTGACGGGCTGCACGACATTGAGCGGAATCTCGGCGCCGGACGCCGGTTCAATGAACAGCACGCTGTCATCGGCGCTGACCGACAGCGGCGCGGTGGTCGTGAGTCCGAGCGCGTTGACCGAAATCGTATCGGCGCCGCCCTGCGTCCCCGTCACGGTAAAGGCAACCTCGCCCTGGCTGTTGGTCGTCAGCGTGTCGGCCGAAAGCGTGTTGCCCTCTGCGGACTCGATCGTCACGGTTCGACCGCCAATGCCCTGGCCCGCGGAGTTCCGCAGCGTGGCGGTGAACGGAACTTCATCGCCCTGGATGACGTTGTCGGGTCCCTCGAGAATCAGCTGCGTGCCGGTGACATTCACCGTGACCGAGCTCGAGAGGGCGCCGGTCGTTGCCGTGACCGTGATCGGGCGATTCGTCGGGTCGCCGCCCGTGGTCAGCTCGGCCGCCGGCAGCGCGGCGCCGTCCGGGTCGGGAATGACCTGCAGCAGCCCGGAGTCCGCGGAAAAAGTCACCGGAACGCCGGTCACGGCGTTGTTGTTCGAATCCTGCACGATGACGCTGAAGTTCACCGCCGACACACCGTCCGAGGGCAGGATGTTGCTGCTGGCGATCAGCGTAATGTTCGCCACCGGCGAATCCGGCGTGGTGCCGCCGCCCGGCTCGCCGACAATCGTCGATTCGCTGCCGCAACCGACGAGGAACAAGGCGGCCAGGAGCCCCGGCAACCCGAGTACTCGACGTGTGAATTTGCTGCTGCGCATATTAGGGCTCACTCGCGTCCGCTCGTGGGAGTTCAATAGATGTTGCTGCCTTCACGAAGGATCTTCGGCGTAACGAAGATCAGCAGCTCTCGCTTGTTGGAAATCGAGCTGTTCCGCTTGAACAGGCGCCCAAGGCCGGGGATGTCCCCGAGCAACGGCACCTTGTCCTCCGCGTCACGACGCTCGGTTTCGTAGATGCCGCCAAGCACCACGGTCTCGCCGTCGTTGACGAGCACCTGGGTGATGATGCGGCGCGTGTCGATGCTGGGCACCTGGCCGCCGGTCGCGCTGGGCACGAACTGGCCGACGGTATCCTGCGTGACCTCGAGGTCCATGATGATGCGGTCGTCCGGCGTGATCTGCGGCGTCACCGTCAGGCTGAGCACCGCCTTCTTGAACTGCGTGGCCGTCGCGCCGCTGGAGGCCGCCTCCTGGTAGGGAATCTCGACACCTTGCTCGATCAAGGCCTGCTTCTGGTTGGCGGTGATGACCCGGGGGCTGGAGACAATTTCGCCCCGGCCCTCGGCCTGTGCCGCCGACAGCTCGAGGTCGACCAGGTAATCGGAGCCGAGAATGGCAAGCCCGATGCGGCCGGCCGGCTCGCTGACCGGCAGGTTGACGTTGTAGCGGTCGCCCAGGACCGGCAACGCCACCGGGAAGGCTGAGCCCGTCTGGTTGAGGTTGCTCAGGCCCGAGCCCACGATGGTGTCCGTGCCGTCGCCGCTGCCTGAGATGGTGATCAGCCCATCGCTGCCGTTCTCACGCACCACGGTGCCGCCCATGCGCACACCCAGCTCGCGGCTGAAGTCGTCGTTGGCGACCACGATACGTGACTCGATAAGCACCTGGCGGACCGGGATATCCAGCGCCGCGACCAGCCGCCGGATATCGGCGATTCGCTCCGCGGTGTCGTTGATCAGCAGAGTGTTGGTGCGCTCGTCGATGCTGACGTTGCCGCGCTCGGACAACATGGTGCGGGTGCCGGTTCCCGACCCCGTACCACGCCCCGCGGTCTCCGTCAGCAGCACCGCAAGGTCCACCGCCTTGGCGTAGTTCACCTGCAGGAACTCCAGCCGCAACGGCGCGAGCTCCTGGATGTCCTGCTTGGCCTCGAGTTCCTGCTTCTCGCGGGCCGCGATCTCGGCGGCCGGCGCCACCAGCACGACTGTGCCGACCTGGCGCATGTCCAGGCCCTTGGTGGTCAGAATGATGTCCAGCGCCTGGTCCCACGGCACACTGTCGAGCCGAAGGGTGACGTTGCCGCTCACGGTGTCGCTGACGACGACGTTGAGGCCGCTGATCTCCGCCAGCAGCTGCAGCACCGCACGCACCTCGATGTCCTGGAAGTTCAGGGTCAAGGCTTCGCCGGTGTATTCCTTGCGCTCATCGAACAGCCCGAACTCGCTCGGGTCCTGCTCGGTCACCGGCCGGAATTCGATGCTGAACTGGTTGTCGGCCTGGTAGGCCAGCTGCTCGTAGTTGCCGGCGGCGTTGATAACGAGCCGAGCCCCGCCGGGGAACCGGACGGCGTCGATGGTCTGCACCGGGGTTGCGAAATCGAGCACGTCGAGGCGGCGCATCAGGTTGTCGGGCAGGCTGGCATTGCGGAACTCGACCACAGTCCGGTCGAGGTCCTCGCGAATGTCGATCGCCACCGCGGGATCACTCAGGTCGACCAGGACGCGCCCTGCGCCATCCGCGCCACGGCGGAAATCGACGCCGGTGATCGCCGCCCCGCGCGGGGCGGCCGCGGCCGTCACTTCGCCGCCCGAAGGCTGACCGAAGGCGCTGACCCGCGCAGCCTGCGACGGTGCCGCGGGGCCGCCGAGCGTCACAGTGATCCGGTCGCCGTCGACCGCGGTCTCATAGGGCACCATCAGGTCGAGGTTGAGCACCACCCGCGTGCGGCCCTGGGCCTCGGCCAGCATCACGGTGTCCAGCACGCCGCGCTTCACGTCGCGGCGGCGCTCGGCCATGCCGAGGCTGGTGCCGGGGAGGTCGAGCGAGATCCGCGCAGGATCCTCGATGGTGAAGGCGAGCGGCTCGGGGGCGGGACCGCTGGTGGTCAGGACGAGCACCACCCGGTTGCCGGGCAAGGTGTTCACGTCGAGGCCCGTCAGCTGCAAGTCCTGCTGCGCCGAGGCTACGCCGGACCACCACAGCAAGGGCAGTACGGCGACGGTCCACCAGCCCAGCCGCGACCTGGTCCCGGTCCCGACTGTCCTGTTGTTTCGCCATTGATCGCGCATCATGAGTGCTTTCTCCCCGAGCTTCACAAATCACCCAGGCTGATGGAGGCCGCACGCTCGATGTAGCCACCGAGGCCGTCCGGGATGATCTCCAGCAACTGGATCTCGGAACTGTTGATTGAAACGATACGGCCGTCGTTCTGGCCGAGGTAATTGCCGGCGAGCACGCGGTGCACGAGCTTGTCGGAGGTCTGGACGAGGCCGTAGAGGCGGCCGTCCATGCTGACCGTGCCGACCATGCTCAGCGTGTCGAGCGGGAAGCTCTCGAGAAATTCCCGCCGCCGGTCCGCATCCGGCCTGACGCCGCCGGCGACGCTGCCGGCAGTGGGAACGTCCGGCACGAACGGCGAACGCGCGTCCCCCGGCTCGTAACGGAATGTCTCGTAGGTCTTGATCTCGGGCAGCGGCTCAATGCGACCGCCCGGGCGTGACTTGACCTCGGCAATGTAGGCGTCGAGATCCGACATGCCGCGCGAGCAGCCGCTTGCGACCAGCGCCAGGGCGAGCATCGCAATGGGAAGCAGAATTCGCGAGGGTGCGTTCATTGGCCTGCACCCTCATCTTCGAGGTAGCGATATGTCTTCGCCGTCACGTCCATCACGAGACGGTTGCTCGGCGGCTCGGTGGCGGCGCCCCTGCCTTGCGCAGTCTGCTCGGGCTTCAGCACCACGTCATGCAAGGTCACGATTCGCGGCAACGCAACCACGCCGCTCACGAAATTGCCGAGCTCGTGGTAGGTCCCGACGACCTGCATCTTGATCGGCAACTCGCTGTACGCTTCACGGCTCACTTCACTCATCGGCTGGAACAGCCTCTCCTCCAGTCCGGCCGCCAGGCCCGTCTGGGAGATATCGACCAGCAGGCTGGGAACTTCAGTCTCGCCAGGGAGCTGACGCAACATCGCGCCGAACGTGCGCTCGACTTCCTCGAGCTGATCCCGGTAGGCATCGAGATTGGCAGCAAGCCGCTGCCGGCTCTCGAAGGTCGTGCGCAGATCCTGCTCCTGGCGCTGCACCTGCTCTAGCTGCGGAATCTTCACGCGCCAGACGAAGTAATACGTAGCGCCGACCGCCACGAGCACGAAAATGATACCGATGGCCAGGCCGCGGAACAGCGGCGGCCAGCGGCCTACGTCCTGGGTGTCGAGGGTGCGAAGCTGGTCGAAGAATTTCACTGCTGCACCTCCTCCTCGCCTTCTTCCGTGCCGCCGGCCTGGCGCGCAGCAAGCGCGAACTCAGCCTGGCGGCCGGGGCCGCGCGGCGTGACCGCGGTGCGGCCGCGTTGCTGCTGGCCCGACTGGACGACCTGCAGCCGCGGGTCGGTCATGCTGTTGGCGCTGGCGATATTGCGCATCAGCGTAGAGACTCGCGTGCTCGACTCGGCGACCCCCTTGAACAGCAGGCTCCTGCCGCTCTGGGTGAACTCTGTGAGATAGACGCCCTCGGGCATCACCTTGACGATCTCGTCGAACAGGTGGGCGACTTCGGGGCGCGCACGCTGCAGCTCGTCGATAGCGGCCATGCGCAGCAACAGGCGGTCCTTGCGCAGCCGGAGGTTGCGGATTTCCTTGATCTGCTCGTCCAGCACCGCGATTTCCTGCTCCAGGCGCTGGTTACGCGAGTTCTGGTAATCGATCCGGCTCTGCAGGAACGTGTTTACCGCCCACATGATCAGCAGGCCGAACACGATCGCGCCAACGGTCGCAACGGCGAAATTCTTCTGCCGTTCCTTGCGGAGTTCCGCGCGCCACGGAAGCAGGTTTATGCGATGCATCAGTCAAAGCTCCTGAGCGCCAGGCCGCAGGCCGTCAGGAGCGCCGTGGCGTCCTTCAACACGCCCTGCGAGCGGGCCTTGGAGGAGATTTTCATCATTCCCAGCGGATTGCCGATCTGCGTCGGGATACCCACGCGGCTGCCGATGACGTCCGCCACACCCGGGATGTTCGCGCAACCGCCGCAAATGAGGATCTGTTCGGGTTGCTCACGATTCGTGCCGGATGCAAGGAAGAACTGCAGCGAGCGGCTCACCTGCTGCGTCATGTCGTCGATGAAGGGCTCAAGAATTTCGGGCTCGTAGTTGCTGGGCAGCCCGCCTTCCTTCTTGGCGCGCCCGGCTTCCTCGAGGGTCAGGCCGTAGGTGCGCATGATTTCCTCGGTCAGCTGCTGGCCGCCGAAGGCGAAATCCCGGGTATACATGACCTTGAGATCGCGCAGCACGCTGAAGGTGGTGCTGCTGGCGCCGAAGTCCATGACCGCCACGTTGTGGCCCATGCCCTCGTCCAGCATCTGGTGGCGCAACAGCAGGCAGGCGTTCTCGACGGCAAACGGCTCGACGTCCATGATGCGCGTCTTCAGGCCTGCGGCCTCGACCGCCGCCTGGCGCTGCTCCACGTTTTCCGTGCGGGTCGCTACCAGCAGCACGTCGATCATGTCCGGGTCTTTCTCGGTCGGCCCGATGACTTCGAAGTCGTAGCTGACCTCGTCCATCGGGAAGGGAATGTACTGGTCGGCCTGCAGCTCCACCTGGCCTTCGAGCTCCGCGCCCGTGAAGGTCGCCGGCATCTGGATGACCTTGGTGATGGCGGCGTCGCCGCTGATGGCGACGGCGGCCTCGCGGGAACGCGCGCCAGAGCGCTTCAGCGCCCGCCGCACCGCCTCGCCGACCACCTGGGCGTCAACGATTGCCTTCTCGTTGACCGCATTGAGCGGCGTGGCCTCGGCCGCGTAGGCCTCGACGCGAAACGTATCCCCGGACTTCGAAAGCTCGATGAGCTTCACGGAGGAAGTCGTGATATCCAGCCCCAGCAGCGGCTTGTTGGATGTCCCGAAAAGCACTTTGAATTTCCTTTTGCGTCCGGGGCTTGGAAGGCGAAGATAGACTACGACATTAACTAATGCAACGGACCCTGCAAGTCCACCGACCGGCCTGCCCGAAGCCGGAAGCCGACATTGCAGCAGAAAGCGCCGGGGAATCCGTGAACCCGTTCACGGGTTGACATATTTCGGATGGCGCGCCCGCGGCGCGCAATACGATGAATAACTCAACAGGATGCCCCGCTGTTCAAGCTCCCCCCGGACCCGGGTGTAGCGGTGGCCGTCTTGCCGCAGCCTGCACCGCCGACGGTCCAGTTCGGGACCGCTTGCATGAAATGGTAATATGCTGAGCGCCTTGGCAAAAGGCAAGCAAGCCGCCCCCGTCCGATGAGAATTTTCCTGCGCCTCGCCTACGGCATCGTCGCCCTGGTCGCGATGTCACTGATCGCCATCGTGCTCGCCGCGATCGGCGCCTATTACTATGTGGCGCCCAGCCTGCCCGGCGTGGAATCGCTGCGGGAAGTGCGCCTGCAGGTGCCCATGCGGGTCTACACGCGCGACGGGTTGCTGATGGCGGAGTTCGGTGAGCAGCGCCGGATCCCGCTCCGGATCGACGAGGTGCCCGAGGCCCTGCAGCAGGCCTTCCTGGCGGCGGAGGATGATCGCTTCTTCGAGCATCCAGGCGTCGACTGGCAGGGACTGACGCGCGCGGCGCTGGCAGTGATCGCCACGGGCGAGCCGGCGCAGGGCGGCGGCACTATCACCATGCAGGTGGCGCGCAACTTCTTCCTCAGCCGCGAAAAGACGATCTCGCGCAAGGTCCGCGAGATCTTCCTGGCCTTGCGCATTGAACATCTGCTGTCGAAGAAGGAAATCCTCGACCTCTACCTGAACAAGATTTTCCTCGGGCAAAGGGCCTACGGTGTCGGCGCGGCCGCCGAGGTTTACTTCGGCAAACCGGTCGGGGAGCTGAGCCTCGCAGAGATGGCGCTGATCGCCGGGCTGCCCCGGGCGCCCTCGCTGGACAACCCGGTTACCAGCCCGCAACGCGCCCGCCAACGCCGCACCTATGTGCTGCGTCGCATGTTCGAGACTGGCTTCATAGATCGGGAGGCCCTGGAGGCCGCGTCCGCCGAACCGGTGGTGTCGCGCATCCACGGCACCCAGGTAAGGCTGCGCGCGCCGTGGATCGCGGAGATCGCCCGCCAGGAGCTGCTGGATCGTTACGGTCCCGAGGCATACACGGCCGGCTATTCGGTGGTGACCACGGTGGACAGCCGGCTGCAGCCGTTGGCCCAGCAAGCGGTTCGCGAGGGACTGGAGAGCTATGACCTGCGCCACGGCTACCGCGGGCCGGTGGCGATCGTGGCTGAGCTGCCCGAGGGGCCGGAGGCGCTCGAGGCGTTGCTCGACAGCTACCCGGAGCCGGCGGGGCTGCGCAGCGCGGTGGTGCTGGCAGTGGACGATGCGGGTGCGGAGGTTTTTGTCCGCGGCACGGGCGCGGACCGGCTGGAGTTCGAGGGCATGCGCTGGGCGCGCGGCTATATCGACGAGAACAACCGAGGACCGGCGCCGGAAACGCCCGCCGAGGTGGTGGCGCCCGGTCACGTGGTCCTGCTTGATTGGCGCGATGATGCCTGGGCGCTGTCCCAGGCACCGGCGATCCAGGGCGCGCTGGTCGCGCTCGATCCGCGCGACGGCGCGGTCGCGGCGCTCAGCGGCGGGCTGGATTTTGAGCTCAGCAAGTTCAACCGGGCGACCCAGGCGCGACGCCAGCCCGGCTCTGCTTTCAAGCCCTTTGTCTACTCCGCGGCCCTCGAGCGCGGCCTGAATGCCGCCAGCATCATGATCGACGCACCGGTCGTATACGACGACCCGGTGCTCGAGGACACGTGGCGGCCGCAGAACTACACGGGGCGCTTCTATGGGCCGATGCGCTTGCGCGAGGCACTCGTGCTGTCCCGGAACCTGGTCTCGATTCGCGTGCTCGAACAGATCGGCGTGCCGTTCACCGCAGTTTACGTGAGCCGCTTTGGCTTTCCGGCGGATTCCGTGCCGCGCAACCTGACCCTGGCGCTGGGCAGCGGCGGTGTCACGCCGACCGAGCTGACGGCCGGTTACGCGGCGTTTGCCAACGGCGGCTTTCGCATCACGCCGTACTTCATCGACCGGATCTACGGGCCGAACGACGACCTGTTGTTCTCTGCCACCCAGCCATGGGCCTGCGCCGAGTGCGAGTACGGCGAGCTGCCGGAGTTCGCACGCGAACCGGCCACCGATCGCGAGGCGCCGAGCGGCGACGAGGCGCTCGAGGTGCTCGATATCGAGCAGCCGCCGCGGGCGATCGATGCACGCAATGCCTGGATCATCTCCAGCATGCTGGAGGACGTGACCCGCCGCGGCACCGGCGCAAAAGCCCGCGAGCTCGGGCGCAGCGACCTTGCCGGCAAGACCGGGACCACGAACGATGGCCGGGACACGTGGTTCGCAGGCTACAACGGCGACCTCGTGGCGGCCGCATGGGTCGGTTTCGACCAGGAGCGCCCGCTCGGCCGCGGCGAGACTGGCGCCACCACCGCGTTGCCCGTCTGGATGGAGTTCATGGGCCGTGCCCTGGAAGGCATGCGTCACAGCCGCCCGGTGGAGCCGCCGGGTCTCGTCACGGTGCGGGTGTCGGCCGACACCGGCCGCCTGGCCCGCGCCGGCGAGCCGGGCGCCATCTTCGAGGTGTTCCGAGTGGGTGAGGTGCCGGCGCCTCCCGAGCCCGGAGAGGAACCGTATCCGAACGGCGACAGCCAGGAGGACCCGTTGTTTTGAGCAACGGGTAGCAGCATGCCGAAACGCGCAACGCAACGAGCGGGTGAACTGCGCATCCGGGTGGCGGAGGAAGCGGCCCGGATCATGCGTGAACAAGGCATCCGCGACTTCCTGCTCGCGAAGCGCAAGGCTGCGGACCGGCTCGGCATCGTGGACCGTCATGCCCTCCCCGCCAACCAGGAAATCGCCGAGGCCCTCGCGGCCCAGCAGCGCCTGTTCGGCGGCGCCGCGCATCACGACAACCTGCGCGCGCTGCGCCAGACCGCGCTGCACGCCATGCGGTTGCTGCATGACTTCAATCCCCGGCTGGTCGGTCCCGTGCTGGCCGGGACCGCCACACCGCACACGGACATCTCGCTGCACGTGTTCGCCGCGACCCCGGAAGAATTGGCCTTCCTGCTGATCGAGCGCGGCATACGCTATCGCAGCGGCGAACGCCGGGTGCGCCTGGCCAACGGTGAGCACGCGAGCTTCCCGAGTTTCGAGTTCGACGCGGACGGCATCACCGTGGAGGCGACGGTATTCCCCGAGCAAGGCCTGCGCGAGGCGCCCCTCTGCCCCGTCAACGGCGGCCAGATGCGTCGGGCCCGGCGCGAAGAAGTGGAGGCTTTGCTCAGCGCGGCGGGTGCGGCGCCGGACGACGCGGTCGCCGGGCCCCGCGACCGGGACTGAAGTCCGGCGATCGCAGCGGCCTCCCGGCCGCTGCCGCTACGCGCCGCGGCGCTCGATCGGCGTGTAGTCCCTGGTGCCGGCGCCGGTGTAGAGCTGGCGTGGGCGGCCGATCCGCCGCTGAGGATCGGTGATCATTTCCTGCCAGTGCGCCACCCAGCCGACCGTGCGGGCGATGGCGAACATGACGGTGAACATTGAGGTCGGAATGCCGATGGCGCGGTAGATGATGCCCGAGTAGAAATCGACGTTCGGGTACAGCTTCCGCTCGATGAAATACTCGTCCTCGAGCGCGATCTCCTCCAGCCGCAGCGCCAGTTCGAACAACGGCGAATCCGTGTGGCCAAGACGGTTGAGCACTTTGTGGCACATGGTGCGGATGAGCTTGGCGCGCGGGTCGAAGTTCTTGTAGACGCGGTGGCCGAAGCCCATCAGGCGGAAGGGATCGTCCTTGTCCTTGGCCTTGGCGATGAATTTCGGAATGTTGTCTACCGAGCCGATTTTTTCGAGCATCTGCAGGACGGCCTCGTTGGCGCCGCCATGCGCCGGCCCCCAAAGCGTCGCGATGCCGGCGGCGATGGCGGCATATGGATTGGTGCCGGAGCTGCCTGCCAGGCGGACCGTCGAGGTGCTGGCGTTCTGCTCG
>CBDDRR010000217.1:0-2758 GCA_965233095.1 uncultured bacterium | reverse complement strand
GGACGAGGCCATTCTCGCGCTGGCGACACGGGCCCCGCGGGAACCTGCCGAACTGGAGCGCGTCGAGGGCCTGCCGCCGGCGCTGCTGCGCCGGCACGGCGAGACGCTGCTGCGCCTGACCAGCGAAGCCGACACCGCGATTCCGCCGGAGCGCCCCGCCTCCGCCCGCCTCGAGCCGGGGCAGGAGCGGCAGGCCCGCAAGCTGATGAGCCGCCTCAGGGAAATCGCCCGGGACCAGCGAGTCTCGCCCCCCCTGCTCGCCACGCGCAAGGACATCGAGGCGCTGGTGCAGGGCCGACGGGACTTGCCGCTGCTGGCAGGCTGGCGACTGGAGCTCGCCGGTGCGGAGCTGCTGCAAATGGTCGAGGCGGCCTGAGCATGCCTCGTCGACGCCGGCCGGGCTAAAGGCCGAGCACGGCCTTGAGGCGCGCGTAAACCTCGTCGAAGGCCGCGTCCGCATCGACGGTCTTCAACTTGCCGAGCTTCCGGTAATAGTCGACCAGGGGTTCCGTCTCGGCGCGGTAAACCTCGAGGCGGCGACCAATGGTTTCTTCCTTGTCGTCCGACCGCTGCACAAGCTCGCCGCCGCAACTGCCGCAACGCCCATCGGCCGGCGGCGGCAGGAAGTAAATGTTGTAGACGCGGCCACAGCCGGTGCAGTTGCGCCGGCCGGTGAGCCGCTTGAGCAGGATCGCGTGATCCAGGTCCATGAGCACCGCAGCGTCGAGCGGCTGCCCGAGCTCGGCGAGCACGCCTTCCAGGGCCTCGGCCTGGGCCAGGTTGCGCGGGAAGCCGTCAAGGATGAAGCCCTGCGCGGCATCCGGCTGCGCCACGCGCTCCTTCAGGATCCCCAGCACGATATCGTCGGAGACCAGCTTCCCCGCGTCCATCGCCGCTTTTGCGCGCAGGCCGTGCGCGGTGCCGCGAGCCACGGCGTCCCTCAGCAGGTCGCCGGTGGATACCTGCGGGAAGCCGAAATCCTCGACCAGCTTCTTGGCCTGGGTCCCTTTCCCGGAGCCCGGGGCGCCGAGCAATACAATGCGCATGCAATATCTCCCACTGCTGTCGCGCGGCCGTCCAGGCCGGGCGTCCAAGCTTGCCGCTCCGCCCGCGCGCGGTCAAACCTTCATGTTCCTGAAATGACCGGTGCGACGGTAATCCGCTATGCTCTGCCCGCGGTCCCGGCGCGGTCACGGAGCGCCGCGCCGGGCACCGCCCCGGCCTGCAACCAGGCTCCCATCACGGAGGCAGAATGAAGAACAAGCGCAACCTGTTTTACGCCCAGTCGGGCGGCGTGACCGCGGTGATCAACGCCACCGCCTGCGGCGTCATCGAGACCGCCCGCGCCAAGCGCGACCGCATCGGCAAGGTCTACGCCGGCCGCATGGGCATCGTCGGCGCGCTGCGCGAAGAGCTGATCGACACGGGCAAGGAATCGGCCAAGGCCATAGCTGCCCTGCGCCACACGCCCGGCGGCGCCTTCGGCTCGGTGCGCTACAAGCTCAAGAGCATCGAGGAGAGCGCGGCGGAGTACCAGCGCCTCATCGAGGTATTTCGCGCCCACGACATTGGCTACTTCATCTACAACGGCGGCGGCGACTCGATGGATACCGCCAACAAGATCGCCCAGGTTGCCAGGTCGATGGACTACGAGATCACCTGCGTCGGCGTCCCCAAGACCGTGGACAACGATCTGCCGGTTACCGACAACTGTCCCGGCTTCGGGTCGGTTGCCAAGTATGTCGCCGTGTCCACTCTCGAGGCCGGCATCGACGTCGGCTCCATGCCGCAGACCAAGGTGTTCATCCTCGAGGTGATGGGGCGCCACGCGGGCTGGATCGCCGCGGCCGGCGGCCTGGCCGGCAAGGACCGCAGCGAGCCGCCGCACATCATCCTGCTCCCCGAGGTGCCGTTCGACGAGGATCGCTTCGTGGAGAAGGTGCGCGAGAGCGTCGAACAGTACGACAGCTGCGTGATCGTGGCATCGGAAGGTATCCGCCGGCCGGACGGCAGCTTCGTTGCCGAGTCCGGCACCAAGGATGCCTTTGGCCATGCCCAGCTCGGCGGCGTGGCGCCGCACCTCGCCGAGGTCGTCCGCGGCAAGCTGGGCTACAAGTTTCACTGGGCCGTGGCCGACTACCTGCAGCGCTCCGCACGGCACATCGCGTCGAAGGTCGACGTGGAGCAGGCCTATGCGGTCGGCAAGGCGGCGGTGAAGATGGCGCTGGCCGGAGTGCACGGCAAGCTGCCCGTCATCGTCCGCAGCTCGGAGAAGCCCTACCGCTGGAAGATCGGCGAGGCCGAGCTGTCCGCGGTGGCCAACGTCGAGAAGAAGCTGCCGAAGAAGTACATAACCGCCGACGGCTTCCACATCACCAAGGCCTGCCGTCGCTACCTCGAGCCGCTGATCAAGGGCGAGGACTACCCGCCATACCGCGACGGCCTGCCGGTCTACGTCAAGCTGAAGAACAAGCTGGCGAAGAAGAAGCTGCCGGAGTGGGCAGGCTGAAAACAAGCGGGCCAGGGATTTCCCTGGCCCGCTTGTCTCGCCCTGGCTTCCTTCACGCGCCCCGTGTGGCCGCGCGAAGGAACGCCGCCCTCAGAGCAGCGGCACCAGCAGCAATGCGACAATGTTGATGATCTTGATCAGCGGGTTGATCGCCGGGCCCGCAGTGTCCTTGTAGGGATCGCCGACGGTATCACCGGTGACCGCAGCCTTGTGCGCCTCGGAGCCCTTGCCACCGTGGTTGCCGTCCTC
>CBDDRR010000216.1:0-9563 GCA_965233095.1 uncultured bacterium | reverse complement strand
TTCCGTCCACCGCCGCACTATCGCGGTACGCTCGAGCTGGCCGCCGAGACGGCGGACACGGCGCGCCTTGCGCGTGCGCTGGGCAGCCTGTTTGCGGAGCTGGAGGGGTTCTTGCGCGCCCGCCAGCGCGCCGTCAGCCGGCTCGCCATCTATTTCTTTCACCTGCGTCGTCCCGCCACCGAGATGATGCTCGGCCTGGCCGGCCCCGCCATCGAGGCCGCGCATTTCGATGCGCTGTTCGCGGCGCGCCTGGAGCGCCTGAGCCTGTCGGCGCCGGTCATCAGCGTGGCGCTCGAGGCGGAGCCGGGCGAGCCCTTCGAGCCCGCGGCAGCCGGCCTGTTCGGTGACGGTCCGGGCGCTGTGGCCGGGTTGCGGCTGGTCGAGCGGCTGCGGGCAAGGCTCGGCCGCGAGGCCGTGCACGGCCTGTGCCTGCTCGACGAGCACCGGCCGGAGCGGGCCTGGCGGGTCGCGGAGCCCGGTGCGGACGGCTACCTCGCCACGCCGGACTCCTCTGTGACGAGCCCGGACAGCGTGCGGCCGGGCTGGCTGCTGGAAGCGCCGCGGCCGCTGCCGAGCCGTGACGGCCGCCCCCGCTGCGACGGCGACCTGCATATCGAGAGCGGTCCCGAGCGGCTCGAGGGCGGCTGGTGGGACGGGCAGGAGATTTCGCGGGAGTACTGGATCGCCCGCACTCCCGCGGGCGCGCGGCTATGGATTTTTCGCGACTTGTCGGTGGCGCAGGGACGGATGGGCGAGGGGCGCTGGTTCCTGCACGGCATCTTCGGATGAGCGGCCCGGCGTACGCGGAGCTGCATTGCTGCTCCAACTTCAGCTTCCTGCGGGGTGCTTCCCATCCCGCGGAGCTCGTGCAACGGGCCGCAGAGCTCGGCTACGAGGCGCTCGCACTCACGGACGAGTGCTCAGTGGCCGGCATCGTCAGGGCCTGGGAGGCGGCCCGGGAATGCGGCCTGAAGCTCATCGTCGGCAGCGAGTTCCGGCTGGAAGACGGCTTGCGGCTGGTGCTGCTGGCGGCCGACCGGTCCGGCTACGGGCGGCTTTGCCGGCTCATCACGCAGGGACGCCGCGCGGCGCCGAAGGGCGATTACCGGCTGTCGCGCGAGGACCTGGCGGACGGCCTGCCGGGCTGCCTCGCGCTGTGGCTGCCGGGCGAGACACCATCTGCCGAGGCAGGCCGCTGGCTGGCCGAGCGCTTTCCAGGTCGCGCCTGGCTGGCCGTGGAGCTGTTCGCCGGCGGCGACGACGCTGCGCGCCTCGCGGAGCTCGAGGCGCTTGGCAGCACCCTCGGCCTGCCGCGGGTCGCGGCGGGGGACGTGCACATGCACGATCCGGCGCGCCGCCGCCTGCAGGATCTCGTCACTGCAATCCGCCTGGTCACGCCGCTGCACGAACTCGGGCGCCGGCTGTTCCCGAACGGTGAGCGCCATCTGCGCAGCCGCTGCCGGCTCGCCGAGCTGTATCCCGCCGCGCTGCTCGAGGCCGCGGCCGGGATCGCGCGGCGCTGCAGTTTCACCCTCGACGAACTGGACTGGCGCTACCCGGCGGAGCTGGTGCCGGCCGGCGAGACGCCGGCGTCCTGGCTGGCACGGTTGACCGCGGAGGGCATGGCGCGGCGCTGGCCCGAGGGCGCGCCCGCGGCGGTCGAGCAGACGGTGCGCCGCGAACTGGCGTTGATCGGCGAGCTCGGCTACGAGGCTTATTTTCTAACCGTCCACGACATCGTCAGCCACGCGCGCAGTCTCGGAATTCTTTGCCAGGGGCGCGGCTCGGCGGCCAACTCGGCGGTGTGCTTCTGTCTCGGGATCACCGAGGTGGATCCCGCACGCATGTCGGTGCTGTTCGAGCGCTTCATCTCGAAGGAGCGCAACGAGCCGCCGGACATCGACGTGGACTTCGAGCACGAGCGCCGCGAGGAGGTCATCCAGTACATCTACGCGAAGTACGGCCGCCGCCGCGCCGCGCTGGCCGCAACCGTCATCCGCTATCGGCCGCGCAGCGCCATGCGCGATGCCGGCAAGGCGCTCGGGCTGGCGCCGCTGCAGGTGGACACGCTGGCGAAGTCCATGCAGTGGTGGGACGGCAAGGACATCGCGCCCGAGCGCATTCGCGATGCCGGCTTCGATCCGGGTAACCCGCGCATCGCGCTGCTGATCGAGCTGGCCCGCGAGCTGCTCGGCTTCCCGCGCCACCTGTCGCAGCATGTCGGCGGCTTCGTGATCGCCGACGACTGCCTCGAGGACCTGGTGCCGGTGGAGAACGCCGCCATGCCGGAGCGCACCGTGATCCAGTGGGACAAGGACGATCTCGACGCGGTCGGCATGATCAAGGTGGACGTGCTCGGCCTCGGCATGCTGAGCGCCATCCGGCGCGGTTTCGAGCTGGTCGAGCGCTTCCGCGGGCGGCGCTGGACGCTGGCGAGCGTGCCGGCCGAGGATCCGGCGGTGTACGACATGATCTCGGCGGCCGACACCATGGGCGTGTTCCAGATCGAGTCGCGTGCCCAGATGGCGATGCTGCCGAGGCTGCGACCGCGCTGCTTCTACGACCTGGTCATCGAGGTGGCGATCATCCGCCCCGGGCCGATCCAGGGCGACATGGTGCACCCCTACCTCAGGCGCCGGAACGGCCAGGAGCCGGTCAGCTACCCGAGCGAGGAGGTGCGCGTGGTGCTCGAGCGCACGCTCGGCGTGCCGATCTTCCAGGAACAGGTCATGCAGCTGGCGATCGTCGCGGCCGGCTTCAGCGCGGGCGAGGCCGACCAGCTGCGCCGCGCGATGGCAGCCTGGCGGCGCAAGGGCGGGCTCGGGCCGTTCGAGCAGCGCCTCATCGAAGGCATGCAGCAGCGCGGCTATGCCGAGGAATTCGCGCGGCGCATCTTTCACCAGATCATGGGCTTCGGCGAGTACGGCTTCCCCGAGTCGCATTCCGCCAGCTTCGCCTTGCTGGTCTACGTCTCGGCCTGGCTGAAGTGCCACGAGCCGGCCGCCTTCCTGTGCGCGCTGGTCAACAGCCAGCCGATGGGCTTCTATGCGCCCTCGCAGCTGGTGCAGGATGCGCAGCGCCATGGCGTCGAGGTGCGCGCCGTGGACGCCCTGGCAAGCGACTGGGACTGCACGCTGGAGGCGGACGAAGCGGGCGCCCCGGCGGTGCGGCTCGGCCTGCGCCTGATCGGTGGGCTGTCCGCGGCCGGCGGCGAGCGCCTGGTCGCCGCGCGGGAGGCGCGTCCCTTCGAGAACGTCGACGACCTGGCGGGGCGCGCCCGGCTGGATCGCGGCGATCTCGCGGCCCTGGCGGGACACCGGCATCGCGCCGCCTGGAGCGTGGCGGGGGTCGAGGCGCCCCTGCCGCTGCTGCAGGAGGCGCGCATCCGCGAGGGCGTGCCGCTGCTGCGTGCGCCGACCGAGGGCCGGGACATCGTGGCGGATTACCGCAGCACCGGCCTGACGCTCGGCCGCCATCCGCTGGCGCTGCTGCGGGAGCGGCTGGCCGACGACGGCCTGGTCAGCGCGGCCGAGCTCAACGCTGCACCGCACGGCGCCTGGACCGCCTGTGCCGGCATCGTCATCAATCGCCAGCGGCCGGGCAGCGCCAAGGGTGTGATCTTCGCGACTCTCGAGGACGAGACCGGGCAGGTCAACGTCATCGTCTGGAAAGCCGTGGCCGAGGCCTGGCGGCGGCCGCTGCTCGGCTCGCGGCTGCTGGAGGTGACGGGCCGGGTCCAGCGCGAGGGCGAGGTGGTGCACCTGGTGGCGGAGCGGATGGCCGACCGCAGCGCGCTGCTCGGCGCGCTCGACGTCCGCTCGCGCGACTTCCACTAACCGGGGTCACTAACCGGGGTCAGAGCAGAGTTTCCGGCTGGCGGCGGGGTCGTGCCGCCATGGGCGCGCTTTTGTTGTCGGTTGTCCGCTGTGTCGGTTGTCCGCGGGACCGCGCCGCCACAGGCGCGCTGAGCTCGGCGAAATCTTTAGCTCGCTCAGCGCGCCTGTGACGTCCCGCTCCCGCTGCTGCGCCAATTGCGGCAGCACCTTGCCTTCACGGCGCCGCTGACGATTGCCACGCTGGCAGCTGGCGTTGCCTGGGCGGACTGATCGGTCGTCATCGCTGTCGATCGGCACGATTCGCCAAACCAGCTGATGGCCATGACCCTCGGCCACGCGGCCGGGCACGGCAACCGTCGCCGTCTCGCTGGTGATCCCGGCAGCGGGCGTGGGGTGTCATAGGCCGGCCGAGCGAGTTTTTCCTTGTCCGAGCGCAGGCCGGCCTATGGCGCCGCGCGCCCGCGGTCGACTGGCAACCTGAGGCGCCGCGCGCCCGCGGTCGATCGGAAATGCGTCTCTGACCCCGGTTTCGGCCCCCGGTTTCGTGTGGATGGCCCGCAACATGAACGAAAACCGGGCCTTACGGCCCGGTCTTAAGGTCAATTCCACGGTACGGCGCCCGTGGGGCGTCACTCGAAGTCGAAACTGTCGAGGTCGGCCAGTTCCTTGGCGGCACGCTTCATCTCCATGAACTCCTCCACGCGCCGGCGGGCACTGTCGCTCGGCTTGCGCGCGGCGGGGCCGGCGGGGAGATCCTCAAGGAGACCGTCAAGCTCCTCTTCTTCCATCTCATCCTCGCTATCACCGAAGGAGTCTTCGATGTCGTCATCGCTGCTGTCGTTGGTGTCCGGATCGCTCATGACATTGGATCTAGCACGAAAAACAACGCCCCCGGGGGTCCCGGGGCGCGACATATACCGCGCGCCGCGCGCAGTGGCAATAGCCGGGCGGAAATTTCACGCAACTGCAACGCCCGGGCGACGGCATTTCCGGGCCGGCAAGGCCGGCGTTGCGCTCAGGAGACCAGCTGGTTCAGCTGGAAAATCGGCAGCAGTATCGCCATCACGATGGCGAACACCAGGATGCCCATCAGCACGATCAGCGCCGGTTCGAGGATCGACAACAGCGCGCCGACCAGGCTGTCGACCTCGCGCTCCTGGTTGTCGGCGGCGCGCTCCAGCATGCTCTCGAGTTCGCCGCTGGCCTCGCCGCTGGAAATCAGGTGCATGGTCATCGGTGGAAACAGGCGGCTGGCGCCCAGCGAGCGGCCCAGCGGGGCGCCCTCGCGCACCCGCACCGCGGTCTCGAGGATGGCTTCCCGCATGGGCACATTGGTGACCACGTCGCCGGAGATGCGCAGCGCCTCGAGCACCGGCACGCCGCTGCCGGCAAGGATGCTCAGGGTGCGGGTGAAGCGCGCGGTGTTGATTCCCCGTGTCAGCTTGCCCACCAGTGGCAAGCGCAACAGGAAGCGGTGCCAGCGACGCCGGAACGGCAACTGCCGGAGCATGCGCGTGAAAATGAACACGCCCACGGCCAGCAACACGAGCACCAGCAGGCCGTACTCGCGCAGGAAATCGCTGCTGGCGATGAGGATCCGGGTGAACAGCGGCAGCGCCTGGCCGGTGTTCTCGAATACGCCTACGACCTTGGGCACCACGAAGCCGAGCAGGCCGCTGACGATGCCGACGGCCATCACAGTGAGGATCACGGGATAGATAAGCGCATGGGAGACTCGCTGGCGGAGCTGCTGGCGGCTTTCGGTGTAGTCGGCGAGGCGTTCCAGGACCGGGTCGAGATGGCCGGACTGCTCGCCGGCGGCGACGGTGGCGCGATAGATCTCGGGGAAAGCCTGCGGGAATTCCGACAGGCCGGCGGCCAGCGTGTGGCCCTCCATGACCCGCGAGCGCACGCCCAGCAGGATGCTCTTGAGCCGCGGTTTCTCGGCCTGCTGGCCCACGGCGAGCAGAGTCTCCTCGAGTGGCATGCCGGACCGCAGCAGGGTGGCGAGCTGTCGTGTGACCAGCGCGAGGTCCGCCGCGCTGATGCCGCGGCGCACGCTGAAGCTCCGGCGCCGGCCGACGCGCTCGCGCTCCACAACCTCCGTGATGGCCATCGGCAGCATGCCGCGCTCGCGCAGCAACTGGCGCACCTGGCGTGCGGTATCGCCCTCGAGAACACCCTTCTGCTGGCGTCCGCCCCGGTCGACCGCGGTGTATTCGAATGCGCCCATGGGTCAGGTGCTGCGGCGTCGCCGGGTCTCAATCATCGCGCGTGACGCGGATGACTTCCTCGAGCGTGGTCGTGCCGTCGAGGACCTTGCGGATGCCGTCGTCGCGGATGCCCGGGCTCAGGGTACGGGCATACTTCTCCAGCGCCTGTTCGCTTTCACCCTGGTGGATCATCGCCTGGAGGTGATCGTCCACCGGAATCAGCTCGTAGATGCCGCTGCGGCCGCGGTAGCCGCTGCCGTTGCAGGCCGGGCAGCCGACGGCGTGGTAGATGCGCGTGCCGCTGTTCTCGGCCACGCCGAGGATCCGCGACTCGCTCTCGTTGGGCGGCGCGGCCTTGCGGCATTCCTTGCACAGCGTTCGCACCAGGCGCTGGGCCATCACCCCCAGCAGGCTGGACGCCAGCAGGAAGGGCTCGACCCCCATGTCGCGCAGGCGCGCCACTGCGCCGACCGCCGTGTTGGTATGCAAGGTGGACAGCACGAGGTGGCCGGTGAGGCTGGCCTGGACCGCGATTTCAGCGGTCTCCAGGTCGCGGATCTCGCCGACCATGACCACGTCCGGGTCTTGCCGAAGTATCGCGCGCAACCCGCGGGCAAAGGTCATGCCGACCTTGGTGTTCACCTGGGTCTGGCCGATGCCGTCGATGTAGTACTCGATCGGGTCCTCGACCGTCATGATGTTGCGGCTGGCCTGGTTGATGCGCTCCAGGCCGGCGTACAGCGAAGTCGTCTTGCCGGAGCCAGTCGGGCCGGTGACGAGAATGATGCCGTGCGGGCGATGGATCAGCCGGTCCATCATGGCCTCGGTCTGCGGATCCATGCCGAGGCTGGAGAGATCAAGCTTGCCGGCGTGCTTGTCGAGCAGGCGCATCACCACCCGCTCGCCATGTCCCGACGGGATGGTCGAGACGCGCACATCGACGGCGCGCCCGGCGACCTTGAGCGAGATGCGGCCGTCCTGCGGCACACGCTTCTCGGCGATGTCCAGTCGCGACATGACCTTGATGCGCGATACGACCAGGGGCGCCACCGCGCGCCGCGACTGCACTACCTCGCGCAGCACGCCGTCGATGCGGAAGCGCACCACCAGGCGGTTCTCGAAGGGCTCGATGTGGATATCGGAAGCGTTCTCCTTGACCGCCTGGGTGAGAATCGCGTTGATCAGCCGGATGATCGGCGCGTCGTCCTCGCTTTCCAGCAGGTCCGAGGGTTCGGGCAGGTCCTGTGCGACGCGCGACAGGTCCTGGTCGCTCTCGAGGCCCTCGGCCATCTGCATGGCGGCATTGGAGCCGCTCTCGTAGGCGCGCTGCAGCAGCTGATCGAAATCTTCCTCGGGAACCTCGCGCACGTCGATCGGGACACGGGCGAAGCGCCGCGCTTCGGCGAGGCTCAGCGGCTTGATATCCGGCCGGCAGACCGCCTGGCCGCGATCGTCGTCGAGCTCGGTGATCAGGATGCCGTGACGCTTGGCAAAGGCAAACGGCAACAGTCGGCCGCGACCGCCGCGGGTACGCGGCGCCGGTGGCTCGGAACCCGTCCCGAGCGACTTCTGCAGGTCGGTCGGCTCAGTCGCCACGCGCCCCTCCAGGCGGCTGGTCGCGATCGTCCTCCTCGGGCTCCACAGGAGGCGGGACATAGCCCGCCGAGGCCGGCTCCAGCTCTTCGAAGGAGGGAATGCGGGGCCGCGGTATGTTCCTGTTCAGGAACTGGCCGCCTCGCCCGGCGGCGCCTTCCTGGGCGCCCTGCATCTGCAGGTACTTGGCGTTGGTCTCCATGGACGCCTGGACGCCGTCACGCAGGATCACCGGCCGCAGGAACATCATCAGCGTGCGCTTCTCGGTGGTGGCGCTTTGCGAGCGGAACAGGTGGCCGAGGATCGGAATGCTGCCGAGGATCGGGACGCGCTGCTCGGTCTGGATCAGGTCGTCCGATACGAGTCCCCCGAGGACCAGCACCTCGCCATTCTCGATCATCACCTTCTGCGTGATGCTGCGCTGGTTGGTGATCAGGTCGACGGCGCCGCCGCTGCCGGCGCGGCTCAGGTTCGAGCTTTCCAGCGCGACCGTCATGATCACCGCGTTGCCCTCGTTGATCTGCGGCGTGACCTTGAGGGTCAGGCCGACGTCCTTGCGGTCGATGGTCTGGAACGGGTTTACCACGCCCTGCGCAGCGCCCGTGTTGGTGAACTGCCCGGTGAGGAACGGGACCTCCTGGCCGACCTTGATCTCCGCCTCCTCGTTGTCCATGGTGATGATCGAAGGCGTGGACAGGACGTTGGTGTCGGAGTCGCTCAGCAGGGCGCGCAACACCACGCCCCAGTTGGTGCCGGAACTGCTGTTGATGCGGCCTGCGCCGAGCAGGATGCCCTGTGGCAGTCCGGCGAGCGCCTGGCCGATGGCGGACTCGCCCGAAAGCGCGGCGCCGGCGAGGTCGGAAATGTTGGCGCCGGAACCCAGCTTGGTCAGGCCGATGATGTTGTTGTCCTGGCTGCCATCCACGGCCCAGGTGACGCCGAGTTCCGCGGCGCGGTTGTAGGCGACCTCGGCCACGATGACTTCGACCAGCACCTGTGCCCGCCGGATATCCAGCTTGTCGATCACCATGCGCAGGCTGCGCATGGCCTCGGTCGGCGCGGTGATCACCAGCGCATTGGTGCCCGGGTCAGCCCAGATCACCACGTCATCCTGGCGGGCTGCGGGGGAGGCCGCCTGGCCCGTCTGCCCGCCGCCGCCGCCCGAAGTGACGACGGCCTGCACCTGGTCGCGCAGCCGCGTCGCCAGGTCCTCCGCGTCGGCGTAGCGCAGGTAGATCACCTGGGTGTTGCCACCTTCCTCCAGTGGCGTATCGAGGTGCGAGATCAGCGCCCGCATCCGCAGGCGCGTCGACTGGTCGCCGCTGATGAGCACACTGTTGGTGCGATCGTCGGCCACCAGCCCGATCGGCTTGGCTGTTTCGCCGCCGGCGGCGGCCTGTTGCAGCGCGGATACCACCCGCACCACGTCGCTGGAAGAGGCGTGCTGCAGTGGGATGACCTCGATGTCAGCGTCCGCGCCGGTGTCGATCCGCTGGATGATCCGCATCAGGCGGTTCACGTTGGCGGCCCGGTCCGAAATGATCAGCATGTTGGAGGCCTGGTGGGCTGCCAGGTGGCCGTACTGCGGTATGAGGGGTCGCAGGATCGGCACCAGCTGTGCCGCGCCCACGTTCCGCACGGTGACCACCTGCGTCACGATCTCGTCGGGGCTGCCGGCGGCGGCCCGCGGCATGTCGATGCCTGGCACCTGGCGGGCGTTGGCGTCCGGCAGGATCTTGATCAGGTCGCCGGACGGCACGGCGATGTAGCCGTGCACCTCGAGGATCGAGAGGAAGGCGGCATAGAAGGCGTCGGGGCTCATCGGCTCGGCCGACAACATGGTCACCTGCGCCCTGACGCGCGGATCGACGATGAAGTTGCGCCCGGTGATCGCGCTGACCGCCTCGATGATCTGGCGCAG
>CBDDRR010000215.1:0-8095 GCA_965233095.1 uncultured bacterium | reverse complement strand
CCGTCCGGCTCCAGCAACTGCCAGGCGGGCTGGTCGCCGGCGGACCGGTTGACGGCGAAGGCGCCCGGCTGCTGCTGCGTGTCGAGCGTCCCCGCAGCGGCGTCGTGCGGCAGCAGCACGCGCCGTTCCACCAGCCAGGAGATGGCTCTCAGCCGTTGTTCCGGTGAGCCGATTGCCGGATGCGCCGTCACCACTTCGCCCGCCGGGCGCCCGGCTGCGAACTCCGTCAGCAGCAGCACCAGTTCGATATCCAGCACCACCGGATGCTGCAGCACCGGGGAATTCACCGCGAAGCCCGCCGGCGTCGCTTGCAGCAGGAAATTGCTCGACAGGCGCCAGGCCGAGCCAGTTGCGACCGGCGCGCTGGCCGCGCAATCCTGCAGCGAGCTTGCGTTGCCGTCGTTGCCTCCTTGCTGCACGCCCGCCATCAACACGCCCGAGTCGCGCAGCTGGACGATGCGCGCCAGCACATTGGGCAACGGCGGTGGCGCGGCAAACAGCCGCCTGCCGGGGCCCTCGACGAAGCCGCGCGCCTGGGCCTCCGGCGCGCCCGGCAGCAGGAACATCGACAACAGGACCAGGTCGGGCGGGCCGATGCGTTGCAGGCGCATGGTGCCGCTCAGGCGGCCGGCGAACAGCATTCCGTTGCGGTGGAAAATCCGGAGCCCGGGATCGACCTGCAGCAGTGCAGCAGTCATGACAAGGCATCCCGTTTCAGCGACCGGCAGTATCCGGGCGCCGCCGGGCATGGTCAAGGCGGCTGGTGATTGCGGCAAGCGGCGACTATTCTCTCCAGGACGCCTGCACGTGAGATACCACCATGGCAAACCGACCTGAAATCAGCAGCTTCGGCGGTCCGGTGAACTGGCCGCAATTGTCCCTCTACCTGACAGTTCGCGATCCCGCCGCCAGCATAGGGTTTTATGGCGAAGCCTTCGGTTTCCAGTCAACCGGAGAGACCATGACGGACGAGGCGGGCAACATCCAGCATGCGGGCATGCGGCTCGGCGACGTCGCCATCATGTTCGCGCCGGCGCCACCGGACGGCAGCATGCAGCCCCCTGCTGCGAGCGGCGCACCCGACAGCCACACGTTCTATATCTACGTGCCCGACGTGGATGCCCTGGCGGAGCAGGCCAGGACCGCCGGCGCGAAGGTGCTGCAGCCGCCGGCGGACCAGTTCTGGGGCGACCGCATCGCCATTTTCAAGTGCCCGGACGGCTACCACTGGACCTTCGCAACGCACGTGGCCGACTTCGATCCCAGCAAGGCCGCAGAACATTAGTGCTGCGTAGCGCCGCGCTACCCAGTGCCGTCAGGCGTCGAGCGCCATCGCCTCCTGGTAGGCTGGCCGCGCCACGCAGCGATCCGCGTAGGCATTCAGCGGCGCGGAGTCCGGCAGCATGCCGAACATGCGCATGAAGGCCACCGTCGAGCCCACCACGACGTCGGCCGCGCTGAAGGCTTCGCCGAGCAGCCAAGGGCCTTCACCGAGCCCCTGCTCCAGGGTGCGGATCATGCTGTCGAAGTCGCCCCAGCCGTTGCGGCTGCGATTGGGGGTCCAGCCACCGGCCTTCTCTGACATGGCCGGCTCCATGACGCCCGGCCCGTAGAACATCCAGTAGAGGAACCGCCCGCGCTCCGGCGCATCGAGCACCGGCGCCAGCCGCCCGGCGGCGTACCGATCGGCGACATACAGGGCGATCGCAGCGGAATCCGCGACGCGGGTTGCGCCATCCTCGAGCGCCGGCACCTTGCCCATCGGGCTGGCACGCAGGAACTCCGGGTTGCTGCGTGCGGCCGGATCAGCAATGTCGATGTGTACGCGCTCGTAAGGCACGCCGGCCTCTTCGAGTGCCCAGACAGCGCGCGAGGCCCGCGTGCGCGGGCACCAGTAAAGTTTCATGGCGTCTCTCCTGTTGCGGCCTTGGCGGGATTCTAACGCCGTTGCCGGCTCAGCTCTTCAGCCGGTAACCGCTGCGGAAGATCCACCACACGAAAGCGAAGCTGGCCGCGAGGAACACTGCCAGCACCACGACACTGATACCGATGGCGACGTCGCCGGTACCGTAAAAGCTCCAGCGGAAACCGCTGATCACGTACACGATCGGGTTGAACAGGCTGATCGCCTGGAAGGTCTCCGGCAGCATGCGGATAGAGTAGAACGCGCCGCCCAGGAAGCTCAGCGGCGTGATGATCAGCATCGGCACGAACTGCAGCGCCTCGAAGCCCTGCGCCAGGAGCCCGATGATGAAGCCGGCGAGGCTGAAGGCCAGCGCCACCAGCACCAGGTAGCCCACCATCCACGCGGGGTGCTGCACCTCGATCGGCACAAACGACGCAGCGGTAGCGAGGATCACCAGGCCGAGGATCACTGACTTGGTCGCCGCCGCGCCGACGAAGGCGAGCACGGTCTCCAGCGGCGAGATCGGCGCGGACAACAGCTCGTAGCTGGTGCCGGTGAACTTGGGCATGTAAATGCCGAAAGCTGCGTTGCTCAGGCTCTCTGTGAACACCGTGAGCATGATCAGACCGGGCACGATGAAGGCTGCATAGCTCACGCCGTCGATAGTGCCGATGCGCCCGCCGATCGCCGAGCCGAACACGACGAAGTACAGCGCCGTGGTGATCACCGGCGTCGCCAGGCTCTGCCACAGCGTGCGCCGGAAGCGCGCCATCTCGAAAAGGTAGATGGCGCGCATGCCGCGCAGGTTGACGCCCTTCGCCGCACTCATCGCTCGTTCACCAGGTCCACGAAGATTTCCTCCAGCGAACTCTGCCGCGTGTTGAGGTCGCGAAACTCGATGCCGAGCTCGCCGACGCGCCTGAGCAAGCCCGGGATGCAGGACTGCTCCTCGCCAGCCTGGAACACCAGCCGCAGCTCGCTGCCGTCGTTGTCCAGCTCCAGACTCCACGGCTCGAGCCCCGCCGGGATGCTCTCCAGCGGGGATTGCAGGTGGAGGGTGAGCTGTTTTTTGCCGAGCTTGCTCATCAGCGCGCGGGTCTCGTCCACCACCACCAGCGCTCCCTTGTGGATGACGCCGACGCGGTCGGCCATCTCCTCGGCCTCCGCGATGTAATGGGTAGTGAGAATAATGGTGACGCCGTCGTCCCGCAGGCGCCGCATCAGGTCCCACATCTCGCGCCGCAGCTCCACGTCCACGCCGGCAGTCGGCTCGTCGAGGAACAGCACCCGCGGCTCGTGCGCCAGCGCCTTGGCGATCAGCACCCGGCGCTTCATGCCGCCCGACAGGGTCATGATCTTCTCGTGGCGCTTGTCCCACAGCGACAGGTCCCGCAGCACGCGCTCGATGTGCGCCTTGTCCTGCGCCAGGCCGAACAGGCCGCGGCTGAAGGAGGTGGTGTCCCACACCGTCTCGAACATGTCGGTGTGCAGCTCCTGCGGCACCAGCCCGATGGCCGCGCGGGCGGCACGGTAGTCGCGGATGATGTCGTGGCCGGCCACCGACGCCGTGCCGCCGCTCGGCGTGACCAGCCCGCACAGGATGCTGATCAGCGTGGTCTTGCCGGCGCCATTCGGGCCGAGCAGCGCGAAGATCTCGCCGCGCCGGATCTCGAGGTCCACGCTCTGCAGTGCCATCAGCCCGGACGCATAGGTCTTGGCCAGGCCGCGGATGTTGATGATCGGCTGCATCGACGGGATTCTAGCGGGGCGGGCGGCCGCAATCTAACGGGCCGGCGGGACGCGCGCCCGTGTCAGGCGAAGCGCACCGCGTAGACCGGCGGCAGGTGCAGCGCCAGCGTCTCCCAGTCTTCGCCGCCGTTGTCCGACAGCCACAGCCCGCCGGTGGTGCTGCCCATCGCCAGCACCTCGCCGGAGGCATCCACCTCCAGCGCATGGCGGTACACCAGGTGGTAGGCGTGCTCCTGCGGGAGGCCGTTGCGGAGGGTCTCGAAGCTCTTGCCGCCGTCGCGGGTGCGCTGCACGCAGACGGCGCCGTCCGGCGCGAAGCGCGACTCGTCGGCTGCCGCAGGCACCAGCCAGGCCGTGTCCGGCTCGCGCGGATGCACGACCACGGGGAAGCCATAGCGAGGTGGACTGGTGGGCGCCAGCTCCTGCCAGCTGCGGGCATGGTCCGTGCTGCGGAACACGCCGTTGTGGTGCTGCAGCCAGAACACGTCTGGCGCGGCGGGACAGGCGACCATGCGATGCGGATCCTGCACGTTCGGGTCCGTGGCCCGCTCCGGTGGCATGTAGGCGGCATGCATGCCCTCCGTGGTGACCTCCCAGCTTTCACCGCCGTCCACGGTCTGCCACACGCCGCCGCAGGACACCGCAAGCGCGACCCGCCGAGAGTCGCGTGGGTCCACGCAGATGGAATGGATGCCCGGCGAATCCGCCCCCCCACCGAACCACTCCAGCCGCTCCGGCCGGTCCCACAGCGACCGCACCAGCGTCCACGAGTCGCCGTGATCGTAAGAGCGGAACAACCCGCCCGGCATGGTGCCGGCCCACAGCAGCCCCGGTTGGTCGGCACCGCCGGTCTCCAGGCACCAGATCTGCACCAGCGACCAGTCAGGCCCCGCCGCGCCCTCCGGCTGCGGCGGGTAGGCGGGCACCGCAACTTCCTGCCAGCTGGCGCCGCCGTCGCGCGAGCGATGCAGCTTGACGCCGAAGTGGCCCAGGTTGAGCGCCGCGTACAGGGCTTCGTCGCGCGGGTCGTGCAGCACCATCGACACCGGGTCACCGAGAAAGGCCGTGCCCGTGATGCGCCAGGACGCCTGGCGCTCCAGCGTGAACAGTCCCTTGCGGGTCGCCACCAGCAGTCGTTCGCTCATTGGATGTTTCTCCCCGACAAACAGGCCCGCCACATCAGCCACCCGACAGGGCCTGGACCACGCACACCTCGCTGGTGGGCCCCACCGCGTCGCTCAGTCCCCGGGTGTCGCGCACGCGGCAGCCGTCCACGAACACCGCAACGTGGTGCCGCAGCCCTCCCTGGTCGTCCAGCAGGTACCCCCGCAGCTCGGGCCGGTCGCGAAAAACCGCCTCCAGCACCGCTCGCACGCTCTCGCCCTCCACCCGGGCGCCGGCGGCATCCAGGTGGCGGCGCAGATTAGGGGGGAAAGTGACTGTCGGCATGGCCTGAACGCCCGGGTCCGCTCCTGGCGAGAAACTATAGACCAATGCGGCGAATCAGTCGGCCGAATCCAGGGCTTCCTGGTAGCCTGCCGGCGGGCTGAACTCAAAAGGCACATCCAGCGCCTGCAGCAGCCGGGCATCGCGCTGGTAGACATCCGGGGCGAAGTGAATCCGGCCGGCCTCCGGCACCGCCGTGCCGTACAGCGTCAGCACGGTCACCGGCTGCGGCAGGTTGACGACCCGCGTGCGGCCGCTCGCAAGGACTCGGTCGATAGCCGCCCGGTCCCACTGCGTGCCGGCCAACAGGATTTCCACCAGCTCGAAGGGGCGCTCGAGGCGGATGCACCCCGAGCTGAAGCCACGCGCTGCCCGCGCGAACAAGCCGCGCGCGGGCGTGTCATGCATGTACACGTGGTACGGGTTGGGAAACATGAACTTCACCCGACCGAGCGAATTGTCGGGACCCGGTTCCTGGCGGATCATGTGGCGGAATGTCCGCCCGGTGACGGTCGACCAGTCGATGGTGGCAGGGTCCACGGGCCGGCCCTGGTGATCCAGCACCGTCATATTGCGCTGCTGAAGGACTGTCGGATCGCGGCGGATGTCAGGCAGCAGGTCCTCGCGCAGGATGGTCGGAGGCACCGTCCAGGTGGGATTCAGCTCCAGGTAGGTCATGCGCGCCTTGAACACCGGCGTCTGGCGGTACGGGCGGCCGACCACGGCGCGCGTGCTCCATACGACCTGCTGGTTCTCCACCAGCAGCACACGGTAGCGGGCGATGTTGACCAGCAGGAAGCGCGGCTCCAGGTCCCGGAATACCCAGCGAAACCGCTCCATGTTGATGCGTAGCTGGTCGATGCGTGCCTCGACCGGGACATTGAGCTCGGCCAGCGTCTGGCGGCCGACCGCGCCGTCGGGGTCGAGGCCGTGGCGTTCCTGGAAGCGCTTTACCGCGGCCTCCACGACTGGGTCGAAGACATCAGGGGCCTCCGCGTACACCGCCGCCTCCAGGTCGCCGGTGATGGACAGCAGGGCGCGCAGCGCCGGCACCCGGGGCGACTGCATTCCCAGGCGCAGCGACTCGCCGCCCTCGATGGCCGGCCAGCCGCCTTGCGCGGCGATCTCACGGTAAGCAGCCAGGTGGTCCATCAGCGCCTGGTAATGAGCACTGTCCGGGGCATTCCCTGCCACAGCCGCGGCCAGGTCGTCCGCATGGAGCAGCGACTGGATCGCAGTGATCGGGCTGACGCTGCCCATGTCGGGGCTGAAGTTCCAGGTGGACTCGATGCGCTCCGGGTTCACCTTGCCGAAGCGGAGGTGGAACGCCAGCCTGACCAGGGCGTCCGTGGCAAGGATCTCGAGCTCGGTGGCCAGCCAGGGGCGGGGCACGGAACGCATGGCCGCCGTCAGCTCCTGGAGAATCGCGAGGTGGTAGTCTTCGGGCTCAAGTCCGTGGCGTTCGCTGCCGATAACAGCCCCAAGGAGCTGGTCAATTTTTGCCCAATCGCCCCAGGCCGGGGTAAACTGCCGGCGCTCGTAGAAGCGTGCCAGGAACCAGGGGTCGGCTACCTCCCGGCCGGCGACGCGGGAATCCTCGGCCAGGGCGCCGATACGCAGCTGCAGCTGCTCGGCCGATGCGACCGACGACAACGCCTCCGGGTGAGCCGGGGGAGCGAGCCACAGCGACAGCATCACCGCGGTGATGCAATGCAGGATTACCAGATTGCCGGCCGGGCGGGCCGGCGCCGGAGAAATGCGCATGTGTGACCTTTGCGAGGAATCCTTGTCCGATCATGGCCGCGCAAGGCGGCGGCTGGTCTTCGCGGGATTGGGCGCCGGCGCGCTTGCGATGGTCCCCGTCAGCGCGTTCGCCAACCGGTCCGCAGCCCGGTCCCCAGCGCGAATCCTGAGCTTCTATCATACGCACACCGGCGAAAAGCTTCGCGTGACCTACGCAGAGGGCGACCACCATATCCCCGAGGCGCTCGACGAGGTCAGCCGTTTCCTGCGGGACTTCCGCAGCGGCGAAGCACACGAGATGGACCCGCAGTTGCTGGATATTCTCCACCACCTGCAGCAGTCAACGGGCGGCAAGGGCCCGTTCGAGATCATCTCAGCCTATCGCTCGCCGCAGACCAACGAGATGCTTCGCTCCAGCAGCAACGGCGTGGCGCAGCGCAGCCTGCACATGGAAGGGCGCGCCATGGACATCCGCCTCAGGGGTGTGGACACGCGGCAGCTGCGCCGTGCGGCGCTGGACCTCAAGGCCGGCGGCGTGGGCTACTACCAGAGCTCGGATTTCATCCACGTCGACACCGGCCGCGTCCGCTACTGGTAGTCGGCCGGACTCAGATCGCGGCGAAAGCCGGGCCCGCCCCGGTGCCCAGGCCGTCTTCGATCATCCGATTGATGGCCGCGCGTGCACGCGCCTCGTGCTCGGCTGCCGTGGCCGGGTTGATACCCTGTCCCTCGGCATGGACGAAGCGTACGTCGGTCAGCCCCATGAAAGCGAAAAATTGCCTGAACAGGTCCTCCTGCAGGTCCACCGCCTCCGCGGGCGCTGCTGGGCCCTGGTAGAACCCCCCGCGGCCGGTCACTGCAATGATGGTCTTGTTCGCCAGCAGGCCCTCGTGCCCCTTACGCCCGTAGCGAAACGTCCGGCCGGGGCGGCTAACCAGGTCGAACCAGGCCTTCAGGGTCGACGGCACCGAGAAGTTGTACATGGGCGCGCCGATCAGCACGACGTCAGCCGCCTCCAGCTCCTCGAGCAGGACATCCGCCAGCGCCGCCGTCACCCGCTGCTGCGGTGACCGCGCCGCCTCGGGAAGCAACGCAGATTCGAGCGTAAGAGCGTCGGGATGCGGCGGCGGGGCGACGGCGAGGTCGCGCCGGATCACCCTCCCGTCCGGTACACGCAGCTGCCACCGCGCCACGAAATGGGCAGTCAGGCGGCGCGTGACGCTGGTCTCCAGCATGGGGCTGGAGTCGATG
>CBDDRR010000214.1:0-13239 GCA_965233095.1 uncultured bacterium | reverse complement strand
CAAGCGCGCTCTGGTAGGAGCAGGACCCGCGGTGCCTTGCCCCGAACCGCTTCGGCCAGGGCCGCAATGTGCGCAGGGCGCGTGCCGCAACAGCCACTCACCAGGTTAACTAAGCCGCTGACGCCGAACTCGCCGATCAGCCCCGCCATGGTCGCCGCGTCCTGGTCGTAGCCGCCGAAGGCGTTCGGCAGGCCGGCATTCGGGTGCACGCTGACGAAGGTGTCCGCGAGGCGCGACAATTCCTCGACGTGTGGGCGCAGTTGCTCCGCCCCGAGCGCGCAGTTGAAGCCCACCACCAGCGGCCGCGCATGACGCACCGAGTTCCAGAACGCCTCGACCGTCTGGCCGGAGAGCGTGCGGCCTGAAGCGTCGGTGATGGTTCCGGAGACCATCACCGGCAGGCGGAACCCCTCGTCGTCGAACATCGCCTCCAGCGCGTACAGCGCCGCACGCGCATTGAGCGTGTCGAACACTGTCTCGACCATGATGATGTCGGCACCGCCGTCGGCCAGTGCCAGGGCCGCCTCGCGGTAGGCCGCGACCAGTTCGTCGAAGCGCACGTTGCGCTTGCCGGGGTCGCTGACGTCAGGCGAGATGGAGGCGGTGCGGTTGGTGGGTCCCAGCACGCCGGCAACGAAGCGCGGCCTGCCATCCAAGGCGGCCGCGGCGTCGGCGCACTCGCGCGCGATCCGCGCCGCGGCGAAGTTCATCTCGACGACACAATCCTGCAGGCCGTAGTCGCCCTGCGCGATCGAGGTGGCGCTGAAGGTGTTGGTCTCGATGATGTCGGCGCCGGCCTCGAGATAGGCACGATGCACGCTGGCCACGACCTCCGGCCGGGTCAGGCTCAGCACGTCATAGTTACCCTTGAGGTCGGCGTGCTCCAAAAAGCGCTCGCCGCGAAAATCCGCTTCGACCAGCTTTTTTTCCTGCATCAGCGTGCCGGTGGCGCCGTCGAGCAGCAGTATGCGGCGTGACAGCAGCTCGGCGAGCTGCCGGCTGCGGTCCGGCTGGCGGCACGGCTTCAATTGCTCAGGCATAAGCCACTCCGGGCGCCGGGCTGTGCAGCAGGCAGTGGCAGATGGCGTACACCAGCTCGGCGCGGTTCAGGGTGTAGAAATGGAAGTCCGCCACACCATGGCGACGCAGTGTTTCGACCATGTCGATGGCGACGCTTGCCGCGATCATGGCACGCGTGTCGGCGTCATCCTCGAGGCCCGCGAAGCGCTCCCGCAACCAGTCGGGAATGCTGGCGCCGCAGGCGGCCGCGAACCTGGTGATCTGCGGAAAGCGGGTGATCGGCAGGATGCCCGGCACGAGCGGCACGTTGATCCCGGCGGCGGCGGCCGCACCGCGGAAGCGCAGGAACACGGCGGGGTCGAAGAAGAACTGCGTGATGGCACGCGTCGCGCCCGCGTCGATCTTGCGCTTCAGGTTGTCCAGGTCCGCCGCGGCGCTGGACGCCTCGGGATGCACTTCGGGATAGGCCGCCACCGAGATATCGAAGTCGCCCACCGTCCTCAGTCCCGCCACCAGGTCTGCCGCGTAGGGAAAGCCATCGGGATGCGGCACGTAGCGATCACTGCCCTTAGGCGGGTCGCCGCGCAACGCCACGACGTGCCTGATGCCGGCGTCCCGGTAACGCCGCGCAACGTCGAGCACTTCGCCGCGGCTGGCGCCAACGCAGGTAAGGTGCGGCGCACTGACCAGGCCGGTCTCGGCGTGGATGCGCGTGACGATCTCGTGGGTGCGCTCGCGCGTCGAGCCATCGGCACCGTAGGTCACCGAAACGAACTCGGGCTGCAGCGGTACGAGCCGCTCGACGGTTTGCCACAGGCGAGCCTCCATTTCGGCGTCGCGCGGCGGAAAAAACTCGAAGGAAAAACGGATGGGACGGCGGTTCAAGTGTGGGTCCTCTGATCAGGCTGCGACAGCGCGCCGGTCATCGGCGCGCCGGGCGATGGAAACGAACAATGGCCAGGGCTGCGCCGAGAGTTGCTCGGCGGCCTCGGGGAGGAGCCCGGCCCGCTCGCACCAGTGCGCGAGCCCGCCGGGCGTGAGCTGCGCGTCCGGGCGCGCATCAGCATCGAAGCCGGCAGCAGCCGGATCGCCCGGCGCCTCGCCCGTCAGGAATTCGACCAGCAGCAGGCGTCCGCCGGGGCGCAGCACGCGCGCCGCCTCGTGCAACACTTCGGCCGGCTGCTCCGCCTGGTACAGCACCTGGTCAATGGTGACTGTGTCGAAGCTGCCGTCTGCGAAGCGCAGCTGGTACATGTTGCCCTGGCGCACCGAGAGGTGATCGAGGCCGGCCGCGTGCAGGTTGCTGCGCGCCAGCACCAGCATCTCGCGCGAGATGTCGACGCCGACCGCCGTGTCGGCGGCAACCCCGAGCAGCCGCAACATGCGCCCGGTACCGGTGCCGATGTCGAGCAGGTCGCCAAGTGCTTCGCCCGCCATCAGGTCGACGATGCGCGCGTCCACGCCGGCGGGCGTCGGCACCGCGTCGCCGAGTGCGCGGCCGCGCAGCTGCTCGGCCCGGCGTGCCAGCACGCGCTCCAGCCGCTCGCGGTCGAGCCGCAGCACCGGGTCGTCCGGCGGAAGCAGTCGCAGCAGTCCGCGCGCCAACTCCGCCCCGCGCCCGCCCAGCGGCACGCGGTAGTAAACCCAGTTCTGCTCGCGAAAGCGGTCCAGCAAGCCGGCCGCACACAGCACCTTGAGATGCCGGGAAACCCGTGGCTGGCTCTGACCGACCACCTCGGTGACCTCGGTGACGGTAAGCTCTCCTCGGGCGCACAGCGCCAGCAACCGGAGGCGGCTGGGCTCGGCGACGGCCTTGAATGCTTCGAGCGCTGACTTCACCCGGACCTCGGGACTAAATAACTGACACGACATATAAACATATCTTTATATAGGTGACAACATGTACTCCGCATCGGAATTGGCGGCATGGCGGCAGGAACTGGCCCGGCTATGGACGGACAGCATTCCGCTGGCGGCCGAGATGGGTGTTGAAATTCGTCGCCTGGACAACGACATGCTGCAGCTGGCGGCGCCCCTTCGGCCGAACCGCAACCACATGGGGTCGGCTTTCGGCGGCAGCCTGCAGGGACTCGCCACGCTGGCGGGCTGGGGTGTCACCCTGGTGTCGGCCGGCCCGCCGGAGTCCTGCCACGTCGTGGTGCGGGAGGCGCAGATGCGTTTTCTTGTCCCGGTCAGCGGTGAACTGATCGCCGAGGCCGGCATGCCCCAGGCTGCCTCGGTGGCGACCTTTCGCATGGGACTCCAGGAACGCGGTCGCGCCCGGCTGACAGTGCCGGTGGCCATCCGCGGGCCGGGCGAATCCCCCGCCGCGCGTTTCGTCGGCGAATTTGTCGCATTCGCCCGCGAATCCTGAGCCGGCCTGACGCGCCGCGACAACGACAAAACCTGAACCAGTTCTCGGCGCCGTGCCGCACGGGCGGCTAGCGTCCGCGTCATGCGCCTGCTCAATGCCCTTGGGCGGCAGATCGCCGCTTACCTCTCGCGGCCCCGTGACTCCGGGGGGCGCGTGGCGACCAGCAGCCATGAAAATCTGGCCGCCGCGCTGCGCAAAGGGGATGTGCTGCTGGTGGAAGGCACCAGCCTGTTCTCGTCAGCGGTGAAGTACCTGACCCAGTCGACCTGGTCCCATGCCGCCCTCTACGTGGGTGATGCGCTGGGCGGCCAGTCGCGGGATGGCGAGTCCTTGCAGTTCGTCGAAGCCGATATCACCGCCGGCGTGCGCGCGGTGCCGTTGTCTGAATTCTGGGACCTGCACACCCGGATCTGCCGCCCTGTCGGACTGTCGTCGCGAGAGCTCGATGAGCTCGTGGCATTCGTCGTTGCGCGAATCGGCCACCAGTACGACCTCAAGAACATCTGGGACCTGGCCCGGTACCTGATGCCGACGCCCCCCGTGCCGCGGCGCTGGCGTCGCAAGCTGCTTGCACTGGGCAGCGGCGACCCGACGCGCGCGATCTGTTCCTCGTTGATCGCGCAAGCCTTCGAATACATCGAATATCCGATCCTGCCCGAGTTGTACCTCGAGGACTTGCCGACGGACTCAGCGCAGTACCGGGAGTGGCTGCACATACGACACCACAGCCTCTACGCACCGCGGGATTTCGACGTGTCGCCCTACTTCGAAGTCGTCAAGCCCAAGCTTGCACACGGCTTCAATCATCACGAGCTGGACTGGGCGGATACGGTCCGCCTGCAGGCGCTCGACCTGGACGGACCACACGTCCCGGCGTGATCAGTGAATGCTGTCGGAGCTCGGCGGGCGCAGCGTGCCGGCGTCGGCCAGTATCTGCTCGACGTCAACAGCATCCAGCCCGTAGGCCTTGTTACAGAATTCGCAGCGAACCTCGATCCGGCCGTCAGCCAGCAGCAGTTCCGCGAGCTCGTCGCGGCCGAGCAGGCGCATGGCCGACTCCACCCGCTGCCGCGTGCAGCTGCAGCGGAACGCCACCGCACGGCGGTCGGCGAGCCGCAGGTCCTCCTCGTGGAAAAGGCGCCTCAGGACTTCGCGCGCCTCCAGCGTGAGCAACTCGTCCGGTGACAGCGTCCCGGCCAGCAACCCGACGCGGTTCCAGCCGTCGGGGTCTTGCTCCCCCTCGCCGGACGGCATCTGCTGCAACAGCATCCCGGCGGCCCTTTCGCCATCGGCTGCCAGCCATATGCGGGTCGGCAGCTGCTCCGACTGTGCGAAATAGGTTTCAAGGCACCCGGCCAGCGTGTCGTTGTCGGCCAGCACAATGCCCTGGTAGCGTTCGCGATCCTTGCGCCGCTCGATGGTGATGGCCAGCCGCCCGCCACCCGTCAGCTCGGCCAGGGTGCCCCGCGGGTCGTCGCTCTTCCATTTCGCGAGACCGCGCACCGCGAGGTCGCTGCCGCACTGCGCGACCAGCAGGTGCAGGTCGCCCTCGCCCTGGATCTGCAGCGTGAGCGAGCCGTCGAATTTCAGCGTCGAGGCGAGCAGCGCAGTGGCAGCCATCGCCTCGCCGAGCACCGCCCGCACGGCGGGCGGATAGTCCTGTCGCTCGAGCACCGCGCGCCAGCTCTCCTCCATGCGCACGATTTCGCCACGCACGGGAAAGTCTTCGAACATGAAGCGCCGCAGCGCGTCGCCGCCGCTCATCAGCCCGCCAGCAGCTTCTTCAGCAGCTCGTTGACCAGTGACGGGTTGGCCTTGCCGCCGGTGGCCTTCATCACCTGGCCGACGAAAAAGCCGAACAGCTTGTCTTTGCCCGAGCGATATTGCTCGAGCTGTTGCGGATTGGCGGCCATCACTTCGCGGATGACGGTCTCCACCGAACCGGAGTCGGTGATCTGCTTGAGGCCGCGCGCCTCGATGACGGCATCCGCGTCGCCCTCCCCGGCCCACATCGCCTCGAAGACTTCCTTGGCGATCTTGCCGGAAATCGTATCGTCCTCGATGCGCCTCAGCAGGCCGAGCAAGGCGTCTGCGGCCACCGGGCTGGCCGGGATGTCCAGCCCCGACTTGTTGAGGGCGCCGGCCAGGTCCCCCATGACCCAGTTGGCGGCGAGTTTCTTGTCCGCGACTCCGCCCGCCACCGTTTCGAAGTAGTCCGCGACCGCGCGGCTCGTGCTCAGCACGCCGGCGTCGTACTCCGACAATCCGTAATCTTCCATGAAGCGGTCACGCTTGCACCATGGCAGCTCCGGCAAGTCGGCGCGCACGCGCTCGACCAGCTCCGCGCCAACCTCCAGCGGCAGCAGATCGGGGTCGGGGAAGTAGCGGTAGTCGTTGGCCTCTTCCTTGCTGCGCATTGGCCGGGTCTCGTCGCGATCCGGGTCGTAGAGCCGCGTCTCCTGCACCACGCTGCCGCCGGACTCGAGAATATCGACCTGGCGCTCCACCTCGAACAGGATGGCGCGTTCGACGTAGCGGAAAGAGTTCAGGTTCTTGATCTCGGCGCGGGTGCCGAACTTGTGCCGGCCCTTCGGCCGCACCGACACGTTCGCGTCGCAACGGAAGGATCCTTCCTGCATATTCCCGTCGCAGATGCCGAGGTAGCGCACCAGCTGGTGGATAGCCTTCATGTAGGCGACCGCTTCCCTGGTCGAGCGCATGTCAGGCTCAGAAACGATTTCCAGCAGCGGCGTGCCGGCCCGGTTCAGGTCGATGCCCGACTGGCCCTGGAAGTCCTCGTGCAGCGATTTGCCCGCGTCCTCCTCGAGATGCGCGCGGGTGATTCCGATCGTCTTGCGGGTGCCGTCGTCGAGCTGCAGCTCGATGCGCCCGTCATGCACGATCGGCAGCTCGTACTGGCTGATCTGGTAGCCCTTCGGCAGGTCCGGGTAGAAGTAGTTCTTGCGTGCAAACACCGAGCGCGCCGCGATCGTCGACCCGGTGGCGAGACCGAAGGCCACCGCCATCCGCACGACGCCCTCGTTGAGCACCGGCAGCACGCCCGGGTAACCCAGGTCCACCAGGCAAGCCTGCGTGTTGGGCGCGGCGCCGTAGGCGGTCGGTGCGCCGGAGAATATCTTGCTCCGGGTGGCGAGCTGGGCGTGTATCTCGAGCCCGATGACGGTTTCCCATTCCATGCGCGTTCCTCAGGCGAAGGCGCCGCCCGGCGCCCTCGCGTGCCAATCTGTTTCCTGCTGGAAGCGGTGAGCGACGTTGAGGATTCGTCCCTCTTCAAAGGCGCGACCGACGATTTGCAGGCCCACCGGCAGCCCGTCGACGAAACCGCAGGGTGCGGACAGTCCCGGCAGCCCCGCCAGGTTGACGCCGATGGTGTAAATGTCGTTCAGGTACATCGTGACCGGGTCGTCCACCTTGGCGCCGAGCTCGAAAGCCGGCGTCGGCGAGGTCGGGCCCACGATCACGTCCACGGCCTCGAAGGCGCGGCGGAAATCCGCCGCAATGAGCTGCCGCGAGCGCTGCGCCTTGAGGTAGTAGGCGTCGTAGTAGCCGGCCGACAACACGTAGGTGCCCGTCATGATGCGGCGCTTCACCTCGGCGCCGAAGCCCTCGCCCCGGCTGCGCTTGTATAGATCCTCGAGGTCGCGCGGCGCCTCCGCCCGGTAACCGAAGCGCACGCCGTCGAAGCGCGACAGGTTGGAGGAGCACTCGGCCGGCGCGACCACGTAATAGGTCGGTACCGACAGGCCGATGTTGGGGAGGCTGACGCGGCGCACCTCGGCGCCAAGTCCCTCGAGCACCTTGAGAGCGGCCTCGATCGCCGCCGCGTTGGCCGGGTCCAGGCCCTCGTCGAGAAATTCCTCGACCAGGCCGATCTTCAGGCCCTCGAGGGATTCGCCGAGGCCGGCTGCGTAGTCCGGCACCGGCGCGTCCACCGAAGTCGAATCGCGCGGATCGTGACCGGACATCGCAGTGAGCAGCAGCGCTGCGTCCTCGGCAGTCTGCGTGAGCACACCCGCCTGGTCGAGGCTGGAGGCAAACGCAATCATGCCGTAGCGCGACACGCGCCCGTAGGTGGGCTTGATGCCGGTGATGCCGGCAAGCGCGGCCGGCTGGCGGATCGAACCGCCGGTGTCGGTGCCGGTCGCCGCCGGCGCGAGCCGCGCGGCTACCGCCGCCGCCGACCCGCCGGAGGAACCGCCCGGCACCCGGTCGAGATCCCAGGGATTGCGTACCGGACCGTAGTAGCTGGTCTCGTTGGACGAGCCCATGGCGAACTCGTCCATGTTGGTCTTGCCGAGCATCACGGTGCCGGCGGCACGCAGCCGCTCGACCACCGTGGCGTCGTACGGCGACACGAAATTGTCCAGCATCCGCGAGCCGCAGCTGGTCTTCACGCCGGCGGTGCAGAAAATATCCTTGTGGGCGATTGGCACCCCGGCCAGCGGCGCGGTGCCCCCGGCGGCAAGCGCCCGGTCGGCAGCGCGGGCGGCGTCCAGCGCAGCCTCACCGGTCACCGTGATGAAAGCGTTCAGCTGCCCGTCGAGCCGGCCGATCCGCTCCAGCAGGTGGCTGACGATTTCCTCGCTGCTGAATTCGCGGGCGCGCAGGGCGCGGGCGATCCCGGCCAGTGTCATGCCGTGCATGCGTCCGTGCTCCCTGGTTACTCGATGACGCGGGGGACCAGGTACAACCCGGATTCCACCGCCTGGGCGTTCTGCTGGTAGAGTGTGTGCTGGTCCGTCTCGATCACCTCGTCCTTGCGCAGCGGCTGGGTCATGTTGAGCGGATGAGCCATCGGCGTCACGCCCTCGGTATCCGCCCGCTCCAGCTGCTGGACGAAATCGATGATCCGGGAGAGGTTGTCGACGTACACGGGGATCTCGTCGGCCGAGATCTCCAGCCTCGCGAGGTGCGCGATGGACTCGACCTCGTGTCGGCTAAGCTTCATGCAGGCCTCCTGGAACGCGAAGAAAAAGCACTTTGGACAAGCCAACAATGATACCCTCGTGCTTGCCCGAAGTCGCCCCCGTTGCTAGATTTACAGGCTTGTTCGCCCAACCCGCCCGGCGCCAGAAGCGCCGCCCCCCAGCTGCCGCCTGATCCCTGCCAAGACAACGTATGTTCAAGAATATCCGGGGTTATTTCTCCAACGACCTGTCCATCGACCTGGGCACGGCCAATACCCTTATCTACGTCCGAGGCCGCGGCATCGTGCTCAATGAGCCGTCCGTGGTGGCCATTCGCGAGGAGTCCTCGCGGGGCGGACGGACCGTGCAGGCCGTCGGCGCCGAGGCGAAGAGCATGCTGGGCCGCACGCCCGGCAACATCACCGCAATCCGCCCGCTCAAGGACGGCGTCATCGCGGACTTCACCGTCACCGAGAAGATGCTCCAGCACTTCATCAAGAAGGCGCACGGCAGCCGTTATTTCCGGCCGAGCCCCCGCGTGCTGGTGTGTGTGCCCTATGGCTCCACCCAGGTCGAGCGCCGCGCCATCCGCGAGTCGGCCGAGGGCGCCGGGGCGCGCAAGGTCTATCTCGTGGAAGAACCGATGGCGGCCGCCATCGGCGCCGGCATGCCGGTACAGGAAGCGCGCGGCTCAATGGTGCTGGACATCGGCGGCGGCACGTCCGGAGTCGCGGTCATCTCGCTCAACGGCATCGTCTATGCGGCCTCGGTACGCATCGGCGGCGATCGCTTCGACGAGGCGATCATGAGCTACGTGCGCCGTAACTACGGCATCCTCATCGGGGAGGCCACGGCGGAGCGCATCAAGCACGAGATCGGCGCCGCCTACCCCGGCCAGGAAGTGCGCGAGATTTCCGTGCGGGGCCGCAACCTCTCCGAGGGCGTGCCGCGCAGCTTCACCCTGAACTCCAACGAGATCCTCGAGGCCCTGCAGGAACCGCTGCAAGGCATAGTGGGAGCCGTCAAGGCGGCGCTCGAGCAGACCCCGCCCGAGCTCGGCGCCGACGTCGCGGACCGCGGCATCGTGCTCACCGGCGGTGGCGCGCTGCTGCGCGACCTCGACAAGCTGCTGATGGAGGAGACCGGCCTGCCGGTCATCATCGCGGACGAACCGCTGACTTGCGTAGCACTCGGGGGGGGCAAGGTGCTCGAGCTGCTGGACGAGCACGGGCCGGGCCTGTTCGGCATCGAGTGAGGCGCTGGCCTCGCCACCCGCCTGCAGTCCACAATAGGCGCCGGTTGGCCGTGACCTAGCCGTGAGCCCACTCAGCCAGACCGAGAACAAGCCGCTGTTCGAACGCGGACCCTCGCTCGGCACCCGCATGGTGCTGCTGGCGGCGCTGTCCGTCGCATTGATGTTCCTCGACCACCAGCAGGGCCACCTGGAGACCGTGCGACGCGCGCTTTCCGTGGCGGTCTACCCCATCCGCGTGCTGGTCGATATGCCGTCCACCACCTTCGGCTGGACGCGAGAGAAGTTCACCGAGCGCAACCGCCTGGTCGTGGAGAATCGGGAGCTGCGCATCGAAAGCCTGCGCCAGCGCGCCCGCCTGCAGCAGATGGCGGCGCTGGAGGCCGAGAACGGGCGGCTCCGCGCGCTGATGGAATCGCCCGCGCGCCTGGCCAATCGCGTGCAGGTCGCCGAAATTCTCGCCGTGGACCTCGATCCCTACCGTCATCGCATCGCGCTCAACCGCGGCGAGCAGGCCGGCGTCTACATCGGCCAGGCGCTGCTGGACGCGGATGGCATCGTCGGCCAGGTGGTGCGCGTCAACCCGCTGGGGGCGGAGGCGATCCTGATCAGCGACCCGAGCCACGCGACACCGGTCGAGCTCAATCGCAACGGCTTGCGCACCGTGGCGCTGGGCATGGGCGACGTCACGCGCATGGACCTGCCGTTCCTGCCCAACAGCGCTGACATTCGGGTCGGCGACCTGCTGACCTCCTCCGGGCTCGGCGACGCTTTTCCGGCCGGCTACCCCGTCGCACGCGTCACGCGGGTCGAGCGGCGGCCCGGGGAGTCCTTTGCCCGGGTGGAAGCGGAGCCGACCGCGGCGCTCAACCGCACTCGCCAGGTGTTGCTGGTCTGGGAAGGCGGCGAGGCCGAGGCCTCACCGTTCCTGCCACCGGAGGCCGACAGCGCCCCGCCGGCCGACGAGGAAGCCCTGTGAGCGCCGCGGTGGGCCCGCGCAACTGGCCTGTGTTCCTTTCGCTGCTGGTGGCGCTTTCGCTTGAGGTCACGCCGCTGCCCGCGCACCTGGCGGCCTGGCGCCCGCCGTGGCTGGCGCTCACCGCGATCTACTGGGCCCTGGCCTACCCGCGTCGCTACGGCCTGGCGCTCGCCTGGTTCGCCGGCCTGGTGCTGGATGTCCTCAAGGGCGGCGTGCTCGGCCAGCATGCGCTGGCCATGACCGTGGCCACCTGGCTGACCTTGCGCTTCCACCTGCGGTTGCGCGTGTTCCCCATCTGGCAGCAGACCGTGGCGGTCGCCGCGGTGGTCGCGACGCACCAGTTCTTCGTGTTCTGGGTGGATGGCGTTACCGGCGGTGCCGAGCTGAGCTGGCAGCGGGCAACTCCGACTGTCGCCGCGATCATCGCGTGGCCGATCCTCGTCGCTGTGCTCGACGGCGTGCGAATCCGGCTGCGCATGCTGGCATGAGCATCGATCGTCTCAAGGATCATTGGCGTGAGCAGCGCATGTTCCTCAGTCGGCTTATCGCCGCAGCCGTCATCGTCGTCGTGCTCGCGGGCCTGGTGGTGTACCGGCTGGTGGACCTGCAGGTGGTGCATTTCGAGCACTTCAGCAGGCTATCCCAGGGCAACCGCGTGCGCATCGAGCCGGTCCCCCCAGTGCGCGGCCTGCTGTTCGACCGCCGTGGGCGGCTGCTGGCGGAGAACCGCCCGGTCTACCAGCTGGAGCTGATCCCGGAGCAGGTGCGCGACATCGAGGGCACACTCGCCGAGCTGATCGAGCTGGACCTGGTGCGCGAAGAAGACCTGCCGCGCATACGCAACCAGATCAGGAGCCAGCGCCGCTTCGAACCCACCATATTGCGTCCCCGGCTGAGCGAAGAAGAGGCGGCGCGCTTTGCGGTCAAGCGGCCGCGCTTCACCGGCGTGGACATCCAGGCGCGCCTCGCCCGCCAGTATCCTCTGGGCGCCGTCGGTTCGCATGCTATCGGCTATGTCGGCGCCATCAGCGAAAATGACCTGCAACGCCTCGACACCGCAAATTATGCCGGCACGGCGCAGACCGGCAGGATCGGCGCCGAACGCGCCTGGGAGCACCTGCTGCACGGCACGACCGGCTACCGGCAGATTCTCGTCAACGCGCAGGGTCGCACGCTGCAGGAGCTGGAACGTACCGACGCCGTGCCGGGCCGCAACGTCTACCTCACCATTGACCTCGACCTGCAGGCGGCAGCAGAGCAAGCGATGCAGGAGCGCCGGGGCTCGGTAGTGGCGGTGGACCCGCGCAATGGCGAGGTGCTCGCGCTGGTCAGCCTGCCCGGCTACGACCCGAACCTTTTCAGCACCGGCATCTCGGCGACGCAGTACCGCGGACTCCAGGAAGACATCGACCAGCCGCTGTTCAACCGCGCGCTGCGCGGCCAGTACCCGCCCGGCTCGACCATCAAGCCGATCCTGGCACTGGCCGGGCTGCATTACGGCGTGATCCACGGCGAGGACACGGTGTTTTGTCCCGGCTGGTTCAGCCTGCCCAACCATTCGCACCGCTATCGCGACTGGAAACGCACCGGTCATGGCACGGTCGACCTGGAAGACTCGGTGGCGCAGTCCTGCGATGTGTATTACTACCGCCTGGCGGTGGCACTCGGGATCGAGCGCATGCACGAGTTCCTCAATCTCTTCGGCCTGGGCCACGCCACCGGCATCGACATTCCCGGCGAGCAGCCCGGCCTGGTGCCGTCGCGCGACTGGAAGCGCGCCGCATTCCGCAGGCCGCCGGACCAGGTCTGGTTTCCGGGTGAAACCGTGATCACCGGCATCGGCCAGGGCTACATGCTGGCGACGCCGCTGCAGCTGGCCCAGGCGGCGGCCATCATGGGCGGGCGTGGCCACGGATTTCGCCCCAGCCTGCTGGCGGCCGTGGAGGATCCCATCACCGGTGAACGCCTGCCCGCCGAGCGGCATCCCCTGCCACCGCTGAAAATTGCGCCCGGCCAGTTCGAGGAGGCTGTAGACTCGATGGTGGCCGTGGTTCACGGCGCGCGAGGCACCGCCAGGGCGGCGGGCCTGGATTCACGCTGGACGATTGCCGGCAAGACCGGCACGGCCCAGGTCATCGGCATCGCGCAGGGCGAAGAGTACGACGAGGAGCAGGTGGATGAACGTCACCGCCCGCATGCCCTGTTCATCGCCTTCGCGCCGGCCGAGAATCCGCGCATCGCGGTGAGCGTGCTGGTGGAGAATGGCGCCAGCGGCAGCGCGGCAGCGGCGCCGGTGGCGCGCGCCATAATCGACCACTGGCTGCAGCGGGAGGAGGACTGAAATGGCCGTGTCGCCCTCGGTGTTCGGCGAACGCCATTCATTGAGCCTCGGGCGCCAGATCATGGCCCGACTGCGGCTGGACGCGCCGCTGCTTGTCGCGTTGTTGCTGATTTCGGGATTCGGCCTCGCGGTCCTGTGGAGCGCCGGCGGCCAGGACTCCCGCTTGCTGCTGCGCCAGGTAGTGCGCCTGGGCGTGGCCTTCGGGGTGCTGCTGGCTATCGCGCAGGTGCCGCCCAAGCTGCTGCGCCTGTGGTCGCCATGGATCTTTCTTGGCGGCTTGATGCTGCTGGTGGCCGTGCTGGTCGCGGGCGATTTCGGCAAGGGCGCGCAGCGCTGGCTCGATCT
>CBDDRR010000213.1:0-6039 GCA_965233095.1 uncultured bacterium | reverse complement strand
GCCCGCCGTCGCCGCCCGCCCCGGCCGCATCGCCGCCGGTAGCGCGCGTGCCCCGCAAGGCGGCGAAGCTGGGCTACCTGGAGCAGCGCGAGCTCGACATGCTGCCGGCGCGGATCGAGGCTGTCGAGGCGGAGATCGCGGCGCTGGAAGAGGAGATTGCAGCGCCGGAGTTTTACGCGTTGCCGTGGGAGCGGACCCAGCCGGTGCTCGCGAGCCTCGCGGAGCGCCAGGCCGAGCACGACCGGCTGGCGGAACGCTGGGTGGAGCTGGAGGATCGCCGTGCCGCGCTGGCGGCGGGGGACTGACCGCGCCGCTCAGTAGTGCGGCGGCTTTTCGTCTTCCTCGGTGTGCTGCCCGGGCGAGTCTGCGTTGGCGCGCACCTGGTCGGCAAGCCGTTCCAGGCGGGCCCCGAGCGCGTCGAGCGCCTGTTGCTGGCGGTAGACGACGTCGCCCAGCTCCTGGTTGGCGCGCTCCAGGTAGGCCAGCTTCAGTTCCAGCTGCTCGAATCGGTCGTTCTGCAAAGCCACTTCGCTCCAGGAAAAAACGGGGACATTCCCCCATTTCCAAACAGAAATGCGGAATGTCCCGATTTTCCGCGTAAAAAGAAAGGGGCCGGCAGACCGACCCCTTTCGCTCGCGGTGCAAGTGACTCACGCGCTCGGCCGGGTTTCCTGTCGCGGCGTGTTTCCGCGGTGCGCCAGAGGCCGCGTTGCGGCTTTGCTCGGCGCCATACCCGGGTGCATGGTCGTGCACCGGTGACGCGAGCGGATGGGCGCCGGGCGCCGCAGGTCTTAGGCGCGCGCGGGACTCGACTCGGAGCCCTGCTACCGGCATCGCACCGGGCTGCACGCTGCCTTGGAATCCGTTCGCGTACAAACTGAAAATAGGACGGGCGGATGCGGGTGTCCCTACGGGTTTTCCACTATACGGAAGTCAATGTGCGTGGGAGGTGCCACCGTCGTCGTCCACGCGTTCGCGGACAATGGCCAGCAGGGCCTGGACAAGGTCGGGCCGGTCCGGGTCGATGTGGCCGCCCTCCGTCCACAGCAGCTCCTTCGGCTGTCCCGCGGCGGCGTAAAGATTCCTGACCTTGTGCGGCGGCAGGCGCTCGTCGTCACGGCCGCCGATGATGACCACCGGGCGCGGCGCGATCTGCGCCACCCAGGCCTCGGTGTCGAAGGAATTGCCGTACACGAGCAGGTGCACCAGGGAGGCCAGCAGCGGGCGCAGCCACCGCTGTGGCACGCGGTCGCGCAGGTTGTGCTCGATCCAGCCGCGGTTGCCGGCGCCCCCGTGGATGAACCAGACGCGCCGGAAGCGCGGGTCCAGCGCGCCGGCCACGGCGACGAACGGCACGCCGAAACTGACGCCCACCAGCTCGGCGCGACGGGTGTCGGCCCACTCTTGCGTGGCCAGCCAGTCGAGCACTGTGGAGGCCGCCGGTGGCGTGTCGAGCAGAGCCTGCTGGACGTCACGGATGGCGCGAAAGAAGCTCGCCGCGGAGCGCACCTTGAGTTTGCCGTGGTAGGGATAATCCAGTGCGACCATCACGGTGTCGCCGGGATGGCCGACCAGCGCCACGGCGTCGCGCCCGGTGCGGTGCCCGCCGAGCAGCACCAGCACGGGCAGCGGCCGGTCCTGCGCCGCCGGGCGCAGGACACGGGCGTCGACGCGCAGGCCCGAATCGGCGCTGATGCGCACGCCCTGGCTAACGAAGCCACCGGGCTCCGCCACCGGTGGCTCCAGATTCGCGCGGATCTCGGTGCCGCGGCGGTCGAGGAACGCCTCATGGCGCGGGCGCGCATGGTCCGCAATCCACCAGGCCAGCGAGGCCGCGGCCGCCGCGACGAGCGCCAGGGCGACCCATGCAATGCGTTTCATGCCGCCGGATTATCGCATGGCCGAAGGCGCGGCCCGGTGGCCGGCATCAGATGATGCGCAGCGTGATGGCCTTCAGCACTGCGCGCGTGCGATCGCGTGCCTCCAGCTTGGCGAGGATTTCCGACACATAGTTCTTGACCGTGCCCTCGGCAAGAAACAGCGACCCCGCTATCTCCCGGTTGGAATAGCCGCCGGCCATCAAGCGCAGGATCGCCAGCTCGCGCTCCGAGAAAGCCCCGCTGGGCGGCGAGCTGTCGTGGTAGGCGAAGCGCTCGCGAACCGGCCCGGTGGCCACCGGCTGCAGCCAGTCCTCGCCCCGGGACGCCATGTGAATGGCCTTGGCCAGGTCTTCGGGCGAGGCGTCCTTGAGCAGAAAGCCGCTTGCCCCGGCCTTGGCGGCCGCGACGACCAGGCCTTCTTCATCGAAGGTCGTGAGCAACACCACGGGGATGCCGCGTTCCTTGCCCAGCTGCCGGCAGAGATCCAGCCCGTCCATGCCTGGCATGCGGATGTCGGAGACCACGACGTCGACCGTTGTGCCGGCCAGGGCTTCGAGCAGCGCCGCCCCATCGGCGGCCTCGATCGTGACCTCGATGCCCTCGAGCGTGTCGAGCACCGCCCGCAGCCCCTGCCGGACCAGCGCCTGGTCGTCGGCCAGCGCCACACGGATGGTCATGGCGGCGTGGCCAGGGGCATTCGCGCCACCAGCCTCAGGCCGCCGCGCGGCGACGGCGTCGTCTCGACCGACCCGCCCAGCGCCTCGATCCGCTCCCGCATGCCGGTGAGCCCGTTGCCCGGCTGCAGCGGCCAGTGCACTTGGCCGTCGTCTTCGACCACCAGTTCGATGTCATCGCCCGCGTGTCGCAGGCTGAGCCAGGCGCGGCGTGCTCCGCCGTGGCGCGCTGCGTTGGTGAGCGCCTCCTGGGAGACGCGCACCAGGGTCTCGGCCTGCTCGGCGCGCGGTACGCGCGCGTCGGGCGCGATGCTGAATTCGACACTCGGCCTCGGCAGCGGCTCCGCCAGGCGCAGCAGCGCATTTTGCAGGTCGAGGCCGTCGCTGATGCGCAACTGCCGCACCAGCGCGCGCAACTCGTCCAGCAGCTCGTCGGCGAGCCTGGCGCTGGTCCGCAGCTCGTCCCGATCCGCCAGGCCGGGCTCGCGCGCCAGCGCCCGCAGGTTCAGCTTCAGCGCCGTCAGCTTGTGGCCGGCGACGTCATGCAGCTCGCGCGACAGGCGCAGCCGCTCCTGGTCCCGCGCGGTTTCGTCCAGCAGCGACCGCGTCGCGAGCAGGCCGGCATTCACCGCGCTGAGATCCGCCGCCATGCGTTCGGCGCGTATTGCGTAACGCACGGTGAGCACTGCAAATGCCTGGAAGCCGGCCAGTGCGACCGTCGCGGTCAGGGCCGCAGTCGGCCGTATTCCCCAATGCAATGTCATCAGGGCGAACAGCGCCGCGTTCACCGTCGCCAGCACGAGCAGCTCCAGCCACGGCGGCAATCGCAGCGTGAAGGTGGCGGCAAACAGCACCAACAGGATGCCGCTGCTGCCGCCCGGCCCAAGCGCCAGCAGGCCGAACACGGCAGCAAGCTGTACGGCCAGCGCGACATCGTGCAGCCGCCGGCGCGCCGGGCGATCGCTGTATATCGTGGTGAGAAAGGCAGCCATGAAGGTCAGCAGCGCGGCACGTGCCGGCCAGGCGAGCGACGGATCGCGTGCGGCCAGCGCGCCCACGGTCTGCACCCACGCGGCAAGCCAGGTGACCACTGCGGCGATCACCAGCGGCGAACCGAGCGGTTCCGAATGCCATGAGCGCGAGATATTGGCGGCTAGACGTTGCAGCATGCGCGCCAGATTGGCGGGGCGGTTTGCCGGGCACAAGTCCTGAGCCGCAGAAAGTGACTTTCGGCACCCCGATTCCGTGACCAACGGCACCTGCGGCGCGCCGTGACGATACGGAACATGAAGGCTGGTTGAGAGGGAGGTTCGACATGACTCTGCACTCCGCATCGCTGAATCTGCACTTGCTTGCCGGCGCGCTCGCGCTCTTGAGCTTCTGGACAGCCGCCCTGGCCCGCAAGGGCAGCCGGCCGCATGTATTCGCTGGCCGGGTTTATCTGCTGGCGATGCTGGGGATCGTCATCTCCGGCATTCCGCTGGTGGCACGCTTCGCGCTCGACGGCAAGCCGGTCATGGCATCGTTCTTCGGGTACCTGCTGTTGCTGGTGTCGTGGACCTGCTGGTGTGCGTGGCGGGCGGTGCGCGACCGGCGGCACCCGGAGCGCTACGCCGGGCCGGTGTACCTGGCACTCAGCGCCCTCGTGCTTGCCGCCGGGCTGGCGGTCGTTGCCCTTGGGGCCGCTCGCGGCGCGGTCATTCTGATCGTATTCGGCCTCATCGGCGTGCTGGCCGGCGGTGGTGCCCTGCGCGTCCGGCATCGCCTGGGCGACAACCCCCGCTGGTGGCTCAAGGAGCACTACGGCGCCATGATCGGCAACGGGGTCGCCACTCACGTGGCCTTCATGTCCATCGGCCTGCGCGCCCTGCTGCCGGGCATGGACGGCACAACATTGACCTACCTCGCATGGTTCGGGCCGCTCGCCGTGGCGCTGGCGGCCGGCTGGTGGCTGGACCGCCGCTACCTGCGCCAGCCCGTCTTGTCCGGTCGGCAGGGACCATGCCTGGAATAGACAGGAACGCCGGGCGGGATTTCCCGTCCGGCGGGCAGCGGTCTATGCTGGAAGGGAATTTCCGCCAGCTACGGGGGCGCCTGGCCATGAAACACATTCTTGTCACGCTGGCCGCTACGGCCATCCTCCTGCCGGGCGTGTTGGCGCTGCATGGATGCGGCAAGGCATCCGCGCCGGACCACGCCGGCACCTGGGAACTCGACACCGCAGTCATGAAGGACGCGATGGTGGCGGAGATCGCCGCGATCGAAGACCCGGACGAGCGCCGCGCCATGGAGAGGGGCATGGCCATGATGGGTTCGGCCATGTTCGAGCAGATGAACATGACCCTGACGCTCAATCCTGACGGCACCGCGTCCAGTACCAGCGCCATGCACGGCGAAAGCGAGACCGTGCGCGGCAAGTGGTCCGCCCAGGGCGACATGCTGGTCATCGAGATGGAGCAGGACGGGCAGTCGGAGGCCGTGTCCGCACGGGTCGACGGCGACACGCTCGAGCTGCTGCCGCCCGAGGAAGAGGAAGTGCCGTTTCGAATGATCTTGCGGAAGCGCAAGCCCTGAACCCGGCCGGTGAGCCCCGCCCCGGCGGGCGGCGGCACTGAAATGGCCCGCATCCTCGCGCTGGATTTCGAGACCGCCAGTCATGCGCCCGACAGCGCCTGCGCGCTCGGCCTCGCGCTGGTCGAGGATGGCCGGCTGGTGGCGGAGGACGCCTTCCTGATCCGGCCGCCGGAGCCGGAGTTCGTATTCACCTGGGTACACGGCCTGCGCTGGGACGACGTCGCCGACCAGCCGCCCTTCGACGCGGCCTGGGCGCGGCTCGAGCCGTGGCTGGACGGCGTCGACTGGCTGGCCGCGCACAACGCGCCCTTCGACCGCGGTGTGTTGAACGCCTGTTGCCGGACCTATCGTCTTGCCGCCGTGGACCTGCCGTTCCTCTGTACCGTGCAGGTCGCCCGGCAGGTCTGGGGCATCTATCCCACCAAGCTGCCGCTGGTCTGCCGGGCACTCGGAATTCCGCTCAGGCACCACGATGCTGCGTCCGACGCCGCGGCGTGCGCCCAGATCCTGGTGCGCGCGATCGAAGCGGGCTGGCAGCCCCCGTGTTAAGCTGGGAATGGGGACACTCCCCGTTTAATGGAGAGTACTTAAACGGGGAATGTCCCCTTTCCGGCTTCGCCGCGCCAGTAGCCGTCGCAGGTGCCGATCTGCGCCAGCGCGACCAGTGCTGACAGCGTGCCGGGGCCGGCTGCGCCCCGGCGCAGGGCATCAAAGCGCGCCACGATTTCCGCCATGCCCGTCGACTGCGGACTGATTCGCAGCACCTGCACGCCGGCGGCGCGCAGCTCGCCGAAGTGCGGCGCGAGGTCCTGGGTGAGCGCCGACTGGGTCTGGATGCCGTTGATCACCAGGAACGGCTCGTCCTCGCGCGTGCGCATCAGCCGGCCGTCGGGGTCGGCGATGCAGGCCAG
>CBDDRR010000212.1:0-15192 GCA_965233095.1 uncultured bacterium | reverse complement strand
AACTCGGTGTCGCACCGCGTGCCGGGCTCCATCGGCCAGAACCAGTCCCCCGGGCGCGTGTTCAAGGGCAAGAAGATGTCCGGGCACATGGGCGCGGTCAAGGCGACTGCCCAGAATCTCACCGTGGTCCGCGTTGACGCGGAGCGCAATCTCCTCCTGGTCAAGGGCGCGGTGCCCGGCGCACGCGGTGGTCGCGTGATCGTTCGACCGGCTGCGAAGGCGCGGGGTTAAGAACATGTCGATGAAATTGCAGCTGCACGGCGCGGCCGACAAGGACCTGCAGGTTTCCGAGCTGGCCTTCGGCAAGGAATTCAACGAGTCGCTGATCCACCAGGTCGTGACGGCGTTCATGGCGGGCGGCCGGGCCGGGACCAAGGGGCAGAAGACCCGCGCGGAAGTATCCGGCGGCGGCATCAAGCCCTGGCGCCAGAAGGGCACCGGGCGTGCCCGCGCCGGCAGCATCCGCAGCCCCGTGTGGGTCGGCGGCGGCCGGGCATTTGCGGCGAAGCCCCGCAGCTTCGAGCAGAAGGTCAACCGGAAAATGTACCGCGGCGCCATGCGCTCGCTGCTCTCCGAGCTGATCCGCCAGGAGCGGCTGCTGGTGGTCGAGTCGCTGGAGCTGGCCGAGGCGAAGACCAAGCTGTTCGTCGGCCGCATGAAGGAGCTCGGAGTCGACGGCGGCCTGTTCGTCATCGAGGCTTTCGAGGAGAAGGTCTGGCTGGCGGCGCGCAATTTGCCGAACGTCGAGGTCCTCGAGGCTTCGGCGCTTGATCCGGTCAGCCTGCTGCGGCACGAGCACGTCGTCATGACCGTCGCCGCGCTGCGTCGTATCGAGGAGAACCTGGGATGAATCAGGAGCGCCTGATGACCGTGCTGCTCGAGCCGCACGTGTCGGAAAAAGCCACCCTGGCGGCCGAGCAGGGCAACCAGGTGGTGTTCAAGGTCCGCCGCGACGCCACCAAGGCCGAAATCGGCAAGGCCGTCGAGATGATGTTCGAGGTCAAGGTCGAGGCGGTCCAGGTCGCCCTGACCAAGGGCAAGGCGAAGCGCTTCGGCGCGACCCTCGGGCGGCGCTCTGACTGGAAGAAGGCCTATGTCCGGCTTGCGCCGGGCCAGACCATCGATTTCCTGGGCGGCGAATAAGCCCGCCGCGCAAGGACAGGACTGAGACTCATGGCAGTACAGAAAGCAAAACCAACTTCGGCCGGGCGCCGCTTCGTCGTCCAGGTCAAGACCCCGGGGCTTCACAAGGGTGAGCCTTATGGTCCGCTGCTGGCCAGCAAGAACCGCACCGGCGCGCGCAACAACGCCGGCCGCATCACCGTGCGCCACCAGGGCGGCGGCCACAAGCAGCGCTACCGGCTGGTGGACTTCAAGCGTGACAAGGACGGCATTCCCGCCCGCGTCGAGCGCCTCGAGTACGACCCGAACCGCAGCGCGCACCTGGCCCTGCTGCTGTATGCCGATGGCGAGCGCCGCTACATGATCGCCCCGAAGGGCCTGGCGGACGGTGATACAGTTATTTCGGGCCCGGAAGCGCCGATCAAGGCCGGCAACTGCCTGCCGCTGAAGAACATCCCGGTGGGCTCGACGGTGCATTGCATCGAGATGAAGCCCGGCAAGGGCGCGCAGATCGCGCGCAGCGCTGGTGCCTCGGTGATGATCGCCGCCCGCGAGGGCATCTACACCACCCTGCGGTTGCGCTCCGGTGAGACCCGCAAGGTGCACGTCGACTGTCGCGCGACAGTCGGCGAAGTCGGCAATGGCGAGCATTCCCTGAGGAAGCTCGGCAAGGCCGGTGCCACCCGCTGGCGCGGAATCCGCCCGACGGTCCGCGGCACGGTGATGAACCCCGTCGACCATCCGCATGGCGGTGGCGAGGGACGCAACTTCGGCAAGCATCCTACGACCCCGTGGGGCGTGCCGACCAAGGGTTACAAGACCCGCAAGAACAAGCGCACCGACGCGATGATCGTTCGTCGCCGTGGTCGCAAGTAAGGGAACGGAGAGGTATTAGCCGTGCCACGTTCGGTCAAGAAGGGACCTTTCATCGATGCCGCGCTGCTGAAGAAGTCGCGCGAGGCGCAAGACAGGAATGATCGGCGTCCGATCAAGACCTGGTCGCGCCGCTCGATGGTCGCCCCCAACATGGTGGGCCTGACGATTGCCGTGCACAACGGTCGTCAGCATGTGCCCGTACTCATCTCTGAAAACATGGTCGGGCACAAGCTGGGCGAATTCGCCCAGACCCGGACGTTCAAGAGTCACTCGGGCGACCGGAAGTCGAAGTAGGAGTCATCGAGATGCAGGTAGCAGCCAGGCTTCGCTATGCCAGGATCTCGCCGCAGAAGTGCCGACTCGTCGCGGACATGGTCCGGGGCAAGCAGGTCGGCGCTGCGCTGCAGACCCTCGAGTACACGCCCAAGAAGGCCGCGCGGATCGTCAAGAAGGTGCTGGAGTCGGCCATTGCCAACGCCGAGCACAACCACGGTGCGGACATCGACGAGCTGAAGGTCGCCGCGATCATGGTCGACGAGGCGCCGACATTGAAGCGCTTCCGGGCGCGCGCCAAGGGGCGTGGCAATCGCATCATCAAGCGCAACAGTCACATCACCGTCCAGGTGGCGGACGAGTAGCACGGGAAAGTTATCCATGGGTCAGAAAGTACATCCTATTGGCATTCGGCTCGGCATCACCCGGGAGTGGGACTCCCGTTGGTTCGCCGACACGAAGAACTTCCCGGAATACGTGCACACGGATTTCAGGATTCGCGAGATGCTGCGCAAGCGCCTCGCGCAGGCCTCCGTCAGCAGGATCCAGATCGAGCGGCCGGCCCGCAAGGCGCACATTACAGTGCACACGGCGCGGCCGGGCATCGTGATCGGCAAGAAGGGCGAGGACATCGAGAAGCTGCGCGCCGACGTCGCCCAGATGCTCGAGCTGCCGATCGGTGACGTGCGCATCAACATTGCCGAGATCCGCAAGCCGGAGCTCGATGCGCAGCTGGTGGCCGAGGGCATCGCCCAGCAGCTGGAGCGCCGCGTGATGTTCCGCCGCGCCATGAAGCGGGCGGTGACGAACACCATGCGCCTGGGCGCACAGGGCGTGAAGATCAAGGTCGGCGGCCGCCTGAACGGCGCCGAGATCGCGCGCTCGGAATGGTACCGGGAAGGCCGCGTGCCCCTGCATACCTTCCGGGCGGACATTGACTACGGCTTCGCCGAAGCCCGGACCACCTACGGCGTCATCGGCGTCAAGGTCTGGATCTTCAAGGGCGAAGTGCTCGACAGGCCGGCAGCTGCACCGGCCGAAGCTGCGGCCAGCTAGGAGTTATCGGGATGCTGCAACCGAAGCGCACCAAGTACAGGAAACAGTTCAAGGGACGCAATCGCGGCCTCGCGACGCGCGGCGCGGACGTGTCCTTCGGCGAGTTCGGCCTGAAGGCCACCGACCGCGGTCGCCTGACGGCGCGCCAGATCGAGGCGGCGCGGCGCGCCATGACCCGCTACGTGAAGCGCGGCGGCAAGATCTGGATCCGGGTGTTCCCGGACAAGCCGATCACCAAGAAGCCGCTCGAGGTCCGCATGGGCAAGGGCAAGGGCGCGGTCGAGTACTGGGTTGCCCAGGTCAAGCCGGGCAAGGTGCTTTACGAGATGGAAGGCGTGACCGAGGAGGTCGCCCGCGAGGCGTTCCGCCTGGCCGCTTCGAAGCTGCCCTTCGGTACGCAGTTCGTCTCCAGGCAGGTGATGTGATGGAAGCCAAGGATCTGCGCGGCAAGACCGCGATCGAACTTGAGGAGGAGCTGCTGAAGCTCCGGCGCGAGCAGTTCAACCTGCGCATGCAGCGCGCCACCGGCCAGATGGCGCGGCCGGACCAGTTCGGCAAGGTGCGCAAGGACGTCGCGCGGGTCAAGACCGTGCTCGGCGAGAAATCCCGGGCCGCAGCAAAGGATAAGGCGTGATGAGCGAGACCATCGAACAGGCGGCAGAAAGTGCCGTCCGCACCCTGACGGGCCGGGTCGTCAGCGACCGCATGGACAAGACGGCGGCCATTTCGGTGCAGCGCCTGGTGAAGCACCCGCTGTACGGCAAGTACATTCGCCGTACGACCAAGGTGCTGGCACATGATGAAAACAACGAGTGCCGCATCGGCGACACGGTCAATATCGCCGAGACCCGCCCGCTATCCAAGCGCAAGGCATGGAAGGTGGTGGAGATCGTCGAGCGGGCCGTCGAGCGCTGAGTGATAGCGGGACGATTTAAGAGAGTGCAGTCATGATCCAGATGCAGACCGTCCTGACGGTGGCAGACAACAGCGGAGCGCGTCGCGTCCAGTGCATCAAGGTGCTGGGCGGGTCCAAGCGCCGCTATGCGGGTGTCGGCGACGTCATCAAGGTGAGCGTCAAGGACGCCATCCCGCGCGGCAAGGTGAAGAAGGGCGAGGTTTACAACGCCGTCGTCGTGCGTACCCGCAAGGGCGTGCGTCGCCAGGACGGTTCGCTGATCCGCTTCGATGGCAACGCCGCCGTGCTGCTGAACAACAAGCTCGAGCCGATCGGCACGCGTATTTTCGGGCCCGTGACGCGCGAGCTGCGGACCGGGAATTTCATGAAGATCATCTCGCTCGCGCCCGAAGTTATCTAGGGCGCCGGGGAGCCAGGAATGAACAGGATCAAGAAAGGCGACGAAGTTATCGTCATCACCGGGCGCGACAAGGGCCGGCGCGGCACTGTGCTGCGTGTCTTCGAGGACGATCGCGTACTCGTCGAGAACATCAATGTCGTCAAGAAGCACACGCGCCCGAACCCGCAGCGCGGTGTGGCCGGCGGCATCGTCGAAAAGGAAATGCCGCTGCAGGCCTCCAACGTGATGCTCTGGAACCCGATCGCCAAGAAGGGCGACCGGGTGGGCGTCCGCACGCTGCAGGACGGCAAGAAGGTGCGCTACTTCAAGTCGAACAACGAGGTCGTGGACGTCTGACGGCGTCCGGGTGAACTATGGCCAGGCTTAAAGAACATTACGAGCAGAACCTGATGCCGGCGCTGATTCAGCGTCTCGGGCTGAAGAATCCCATGGAAGCGCCGCGGATCAGCAAGATCACGGTCAACATGGGCGTCGGGGAGGCGGTTGCCGACAAGAAGATCGTCGACAACGCCGTCAAGGACATGGCCGCAATCACCGGCCAGCAGCCCATCATCACCAAGGCCCGCAAGTCGGTCGCCGCCTTCAAGCTGCGCGACGGCATGCCGATCGGCTGCAAGGTGACGCTGCGCCGCGAGCGGATGTACGAGTTTCTCGACCGGCTGATCAACGTCGCGATTCCGCGCGTGCGGGATTTCCGCGGCCTGTCGGTCAAGTCCTTCGACGGCCAGGGCAATTACAGCCTGGGCGTGAAGGAGCAGATCATTTTCCCGGAAATCGACTACGACCAGGTAGACGCCGTCCGGGGCATGGACATCACGATTACGACGACGGCGAAGGACGACGCGGCGGGCAGGGCTCTGCTCGAGGCGTTTGAATTCCCGTTCAGGAAGTAGAGGACCGCAAGCCGATGGCAAAGACATCCATGATCATGCGCGAGCGTCGCCGCGAGAAGCTGGTGGCGAAATACGCGGTGAAGCGCGCCAAGCTCAAGGCAATCGTCGTCGACCCGAAGTCGACCGACGAGGAGCGCCTCGACGCCGTGGCGAAGCTGGCCGCGCTGCCGCGCGATGCCAGCCCGACGCGGCTGCGCAACCGCTGCGCGATCACGGGGCGGCCGCGGGGCTTCTACCGGAAGTTCGGCCTCGGCCGGAACAAGCTGCGCGAGGCCACCATGAACGGCGAGATTCCCGGCCTGCGCAAGGCCAGCTGGTGAGTCGGCAAGAGACAGGCGCAAGGATTCAGAAATGAGCATGACCGATCCCATCGCGGACCTGCTGACGCGGATTCGCAACGGCCAGAAGGCCGGCAAGGCGCAGGTGCGGATGCCCTCGTCGGGCGTCAAGAAGTCGATCCTCAAGGTGCTTCAGGACGAGGGTTACATCGACGGCTTCAGCGCCGAGACGGTGGCCAAGGGCAAGGAAGAACTGGTCGTGGAGCTGCGCTACCACGACGGCCGGCCGGTGATCGACGACTTGAAGCGCGTCAGCCGTCCGGGCCGCCGGGTGTACCGCGGCAAGGACGAGCTGCCGACGGTGTTCAACGGGCTCGGGGTGGCCATCGTGTCCACCTCCGAGGGCCTGATGAGTGACCGCGAAGCCCGTGCCAAGGGGCGCGGCGGTGAAGTTATCTGTGTTGTGTCCTAAGTGACGCAACCGACGAGAGCGAGATAGAACGATGTCCAGAGTCGCCAAGGTGCCGGTGTCATTGCCCAAGGGCGTCGAGTTCAAGCTCGACGGCGGGCAGGCCGTGGTGAAGGGTCCGAAGGGGACGCTGTCCCTGCGGCTGGACCCGTCGGTCGAGGTCGTCCAGGAAGGCGCGGAATTGCAGATCCGCACCCCGGGCACCGCGAAGCCGTTCGGCGCGATGTCCGGCACGACCCGAGCGCTGCTGTCCAACATGGTGCAGGGCGTTTCGCAGGGTTTCCAGAAGAAGCTGGAACTGGTCGGCGTCGGTTACCGCGCGCAGGCGCAGGGCAAGGTCCTGAACCTGACGCTCGGCTTCTCACACCCGGTGGCCTATCCGGTCCCCGAGGGCATCACGATCGAGACGCCGAGCCAGACGGAAGTCGTGGTCAGCGGCATCGATCGCCAGAAAGTAGGCCAGGTGGCCGCGGATATCCGCGGCTATCGCCCGCCGGAGCCCTACAAGGGCAAGGGCGTGCGGTACTCGGGTGAGCGCGTGGTCATGAAGGAAGCGAAGAAGAAGTAGGGCGAGGCGAGGCATGGAAAAGAAAGTTGCACGCATTCGGCGCGCGCGCCGCGCCCGGTCCAAGATCCGGGAGCTGGGATATAACCGTCTCAGCATCCATCGCACGCCGCGTCATATCTACGCGCAGATCATTTCGCCGGATGGCGGGAAGGTGCTGGCGGTTGCATCGACGGTGCAGCCGACGGTGCGTGAGGGTATCGAGAAGACCGGCAATATCGCAGCCGCCCAGGCCGTTGGCCGGGCAATCGCCGAGGCGGCCAAGGCCGCCGGCGTGAGCAAGGTGGCATTCGACCGCTCGGGGTTCCGCTATCACGGCAGGGTCAAGGCCCTCGCCGACGCGGCCCGCGAGGGCGGTCTCGAGTTCTAGGCATACGCCCGGGGACAGTTGAAAAATGGCAGCACCAGAAAGAAATAGCGCCGGCGACGATCTCATCGAGAAGCTCGTCACGGTCAATCGTGTCGCGAAGGTCGTGAAGGGCGGACGCCAGTTCGGCTTCACCGCCCTGACCGTGGTCGGTGACGGCTCCGGGCGGGTCGGCTACGGCTACGGCAAGGCCCGGGAAGTCCCGGTCGCCATCCAGAAGGCCATGCAGTCGGCGCGCAAGAACATGCGGCGCATCGAGCTCAAGGACGACACGCTGCAGTACGCGACCGAGGGGCGCCACGGTGCGACCAAGGTCTACATGCAGCCTGCGTCCGACGGTACCGGCGTCATCGCCGGCGGCGCAATGCGCGCGGTATTCGAGTGTGCCGGCGTTCGTAACGTGCTGGCGAAGAGCTACGGCTCACGCAACCCGATCAACGTCGTGCAGGCCACCATCAAGGGTCTGTCGGGCATCAACTCACCGGCGCAGATCGCGGCCAAGCGCGGCAAGACCGTCGAAGAGATTCTGGGTTAGGACGATGGCAAAGACGAACGCAACCCCCCGCCAGCTGCGCGTCAAGCTGGTCAAGAGCCTCCACGGGCGGCTGCCCCGCCACAAGGCCTGTGTCACTGGTCTTGGGCTGCGGCGCATGCACCACAGCGTGGTGGTGTCCGATACCCCGGAGAACCGGGGCATGATCAACAAGGTCTCGTACCTGTTGCAGGTAGAGGAAGTCTGAGATGCGTCTCAACGATATCAAGCCCGCCGAGGGCAGCCGCAAGGAAGGCAAGCGCCTGGGGCGCGGCCATTCCGCCGGCCAGGGCAAGACCAGCGGCCGTGGTGTGAAGGGCCAGCATGCCCGTTCCGGCGGTTACCACAAGGTGGGCTTCGAAGGCGGCCAGATGCCGCTGCAGCGCCGCCTGCCGAAGGTCGGCTTTGCATCGCGCATGAGCCGCTTCTCCGGCGAGCTGCGGCTCAGCGAGCTCAACGGCCTCGAGGGCGAGGTCGACCTGCTGGCGCTGAAGGCTGCCGGCCTGGTCGGGCAGCGGGTCAAGCGCGTCAAGATCATTGCCTCCGGCAAGGTCGAGCAGGCGCTGACCATCAAGGGTCTCCCGGTGACCCCGGGCGCACGCGCGGCCATCGAGGCAGCCGGCGGGAAGATCGAGGAATAACGGAATCCTGCCCGGGCGCCGCTGGCGCCCGGAACGGTACGCGGAGTTGAAGTGGCGAAGTCACCGACGAGCATGAATCCGGCTACGGCCCTTGGCGAGGCCGCCCGCGTGGGCGACCTCCGCAAGCGGCTGTTTTTCCTGCTGGGCGCCCTCGTGGTGTACCGGATCGGTACCTTTATTCCCGTGCCCGGCATCGACCCCGTAGCCCTGGCGCGCTTCTTCCAGGAGCAGCAGGGCACCATCCTGAGCGTGTTCAACATGTTCTCGGGCGGCGCGCTCGAGCGCCTGTCGATCCTGGCGCTCGGCATCATGCCCTACATCTCCGCCTCCATCATCATGCAGATGATGTCGGTGGTGGTGCCGTCGCTCGCCGCCATGAAGAAGGAAGGCGAGGCCGGCCGCCGGAAGATCACCCAGTACACCCGTTACGGCACGCTGGGCCTGGCGACCTTCCAGTCGATCGGCGCCGCGGTGGCCTTCCAGAACCAGGGAGTGGTCATCAACCCCGGTCCGCAGTTCGTGTTCATTGCCTGCGTTACCCTGGTCACCGGGACGATGTTCCTGATGTGGCTCGGCGAGCAGGTCACCGAGCGCGGCATCGGCAACGGCATTTCCATGATCATCCTCGCCGGCATCGTGGCCGGCCTGCCGTCGGCTCTTGGCGGCACGCTGGAACTGGTGCGCAATGGCGAAATGCCGGCCGCGCTCGCGCTGATCCTGTTCTTCCTGGTGCTGGCCGTGACTGCCTTCGTGGCATTCGTGGAGCGCGGCCAACGCCGCATCGCGGTGAACTACGCCAAGCGCCAGCAGGGCCGGCGCATGTACCAGGGCCAGACCACCCACCTGCCGTTCAAGCTGAACATGGCCGGTGTCATCCCGCCGATCTTTGCCTCGAGCCTGATCCTGTTCCCGGCGACGGTGGCGCAGTGGTTCGGCACGGCCGACAGCATGGCCTGGCTGCAGGTGCTGGCCTCGAGCCTGGCGCCCGGCCAGCCGGTCTACACCCTCATTTACGCCGGCCTGATCATTTTCTTCTGCTTCTTCTACACGGCGCTCGTGTTCAACTCGCGCGAGACGGCCGACAACCTGAAGCGTTCCGGCGCGTTCATTCCCGGCATCCGCCCGGGGCAGCAGACCGCCGAATACATTGACAGCGTGCTGACCCGGCTGACGTTCTGGGGGGCGATGTACATCACCGCCATCTGCCTGCTGCCGGAGTTCATGATCATGTACTGGAACGTGCCGTTCTACTTCGGCGGCACGTCCCTGCTGATCATCGTGGTCGTCAGCATGGACTTCATGTCCCAGCTGCAGGCCCACATGATGAGCCACCAGTACGACGGCCTGCTGAAGAAGGCCAACCTAAAGGGCTACGGCCGCGCCGGGCAAGTCCGCTGACCGGCGTGGAACCAGGAGAGAGCAATGAAAGTGCGTGCATCGGTCAAGAAGATCTGCAGGAACTGCAAGATCATCCGCCGCGGGGGCGTCATCCGGGTGATTTGCTCGGATCCGCGCCACAAGCAGCGGCAGGGTTAACAGACATTGAAGGCGAACGCCGGATCAGGCACAATGATCGGCTTCGCGTGAGCGACAGGAGACGGCGTTAATGGCCCGTATTGCCGGGATCAACATCCCAGCCAACAAGCACATAGTCATCGCGCTGACCCATATTTTCGGGGTCGGCAACTCGCGCGCGAAGAAAATTTGCGACGCGGCAGGCGTTCCGCCTGACACCAAGGTCCGGGATCTCACCGAGCCGGACGTGGAGAAGTTGCGCAGCGAGGTGGCGAAGATTGAGGTCGAGGGTGACCTGCGCCGTGAAACGTCGATGAACATCAAGCGATTGATGGACCTCGGCTGCTACCGGGGTATTCGCCATCGTCGCGGCCTGCCGCTGCGCGGGCAGCGCACCCGCACCAACGCCCGGACGCGGAAGGGTCCGCGCCGCCCGGTCAGGAAGTAAGGCGCCGCTGAAGCGGCTACATCGCCAACGCTGAAGGTTTCGAACGAATGGCCAAGCAAGCCCCCAAGGTGCGCAAGAAGATCAAGAAGCAGGTCGTGGACGCGATTGCGCATATCCACGCCTCCTTCAACAACACGATCGTGACCATCACGGATCGCCAGGGCAACACGTTGTCATGGGCGACCTCCGGTGGCTGCGGTTTCCGCGGCTCGCGCAAGAGCACGCCGTTCGCCGCCCAGGTTGCCGCCGAGAAGGCCGGCAACGCCGCTGCGGAATACGGCGTCAAGAACGTGGAAGTGCGCGTCAAGGGCCCCGGTCCGGGCCGCGAGTCGGCGGTCCGCTCGCTCAATGCCGTGGGCTTCCGCGTCACGAACATCGAGGACGTGACTCCGATCCCCCACAATGGCTGCCGGCCGCCCAAGAAGCGCCGCGTCTAGTTCCCAGAGGCTCGATTAATATGGCTAGATACCTCGGACCGAAGTGCAAGCTCTCCCGGCGGGAGGGTACGGACCTGTTCCTCAAGAGCAGCGTTCGGCCGCTTGAGTCCAAGTGCAAGCTCGAGGTGCCGCCCGGCGGCGCCCCGCAGCGGCGCCCGCGCGTGTCCGACTACGGCCTGCAGCTGCGCGAGAAGCAGAAGCTGCGCCGCATGTACGGCGTGCTCGAGCGGCAGTTCCGCAACTACTACAAGCGGGCCGCCCAGCAGAAGGGCTCCACCGGCGAGAACCTGCTGAAGCTGCTCGAGGGCCGCCTCGACAACGTTGCGTACCGGATGGGCTTCGCGTCCACCCGGGCCGAGGCCCGCCAGCTGGTCGGCCACAAGGGCGTCACGATCAACGGCCAGGTGGTGAACATCCCGTCATACCAGGTGAGCCCGGGCGACGAGATTTCGATCCGCGAGAAGGCCAAGAAGCAGCTGCGCGTGCAGAACGCGCTGCAGCTGGCGGGGGAAGCGGGTTTCCCCGAGTGGGTCGAAGTAGATCAGACCAAGATGAGCGGCGTGCTGAAGCAGCTGCCCGATCGCGACGACATCCTGCCCGACATCAACGAGAACCTGGTCGTCGAGCTTTATTCCAAGTAATTGCGAGGCACTGAAGCCCATGCAGGCATCGGTCAACGAATTTTTGCGTCCCCGCGTCGTCAAGGTCCAGCCGGAGAGCCGGACCCGCGCGAAGGTAACCATTGAGCCGCTCGAGCGCGGTTTCGGGCACACGCTGGGCAATGCGCTGCGGCGCATCCTGCTGTCCTCCATGCCCGGCTGCGCCGTGGTCGAGGCCGAGATCGACGGGGTGTTGCACGAGTACACCAGCATCGAGGGTGTGCAGGAGGATGTCGTCGACATCCTGCTGAACCTCAAGCAGCTGGCGGTCAAGATGCACACCCGCGACGAGATCGAGCTCAACCTGTCCAAGAAGGGTCCGGGCGTGGTCACGGCGGCTGACATCGAGGCCGGCCATGACGTTGAAGTCATCAACCCGGACCTGGTCATCGCCACGTTGACCAAGGCGGGCAACCTGTCGATGCGCCTCAAGGTGCGTCGCGGCCGGGGCTACCAGCCGGTCACCCAGCGCCCGACCTTCGAAGAGCAGAGTGGACCGATCGGCCGGCTGCAGCTGGATGCGTCCTTCAGCCCGGTGCGCCGCGTCGCCTACACGGTGGATGCCGCGCGCGTCGAGCAGCGCACCGACCTGGACAAGCTGATCATCGACATCGAGACCAACGGGACGATCGACTCCGAGGAGGCGATCCGCCGCGCTGGCGCGATCCTCAAGGACCAGCTGGCGGTGTTCGTCGACCTGCAGGGCGAGGGCCTGGGCCCGGAGCCGGGCGACAAGGCCATCGACCCGATCCTGCTGAAGCCGGTGGACGAGCTGGAGCTCACGGTGCGCTCGGCCAACTGCCTGAAGGCGGAGAACATCAACTACATCGGGGACCTGGTCCAGAAGACGGAAGTGGAGCTGCTGCGCACGCCGAACCTGGGCAAGAAATCGCTGACCGAGATCAAGGCGGTGCTGGAGAACCACGGCCTGCAGCTCGGCATGCGCCTCGAGGGCTGGCCGCCGGCCAGCCTCAGGCACGACGACGAGCGGGTCGCCTGAGCGCGCCCGCAGCAACAGGATAACGAGCCATGCGTCATCGCAAAGCAGGGCGGCAACTAGGCCGCAAGAGCCCCCACCGCACAGCCATGTACCGCAACATGGCCTCGTCGCTGGTGCTCCACGAGACCATCCGCACCACGCTGCCGAAGGCCAAGGAGCTGCGCAGGGTCGTCGAGCCGCTGATCACGCTCGCCAAGCAGGACGGCGTGGCCCAGCGTCGGCGCGCCTTCGACCGGCTGCGTGACAAGGAAGTGGTCGGCAAGCTGTTCAACGAACTCGGTCCGCGCTACCGCGCGCGGCCGGGTGGCTACCTGCGGATCCTCAAGATCGGCAATCGTCCGGGCGATTCCGCGCCCATGGCGCTGGTGCAGCTGGTCGACCAGCCGGAGAAGCCCGCCGAGTAAACGGGTAAAAGAATCTCGGTCGAAAACCGGGGTCAGGAAAACCGGGGTCAGAGACACATTTTCGATACGAAAATGTGTCTCTGACCCCGGTTTTCGTTGCGGGTGCGATAATGGCCGCCATGGAGGCGAACCCGTGACCGTGGACTTGCAGGAATGCCTGGTTGTCGGAATTTCGTCCCGCGCGCTGTTCGACCTGCGTCGCGAGGACGCCCTGTTCGTGACTGCCGGCCTGGACGCCTATCGCGCCGAGCAGCTCAGGCGCGAGGATGAAATCCTGCCGCCCGGCACGGGATTCCCGCTCGCCCGGGCGGTGCTGGCACTGAACAGCCCGGAGGCGCCGCGGCGCGCCGAGGTGGTGGTGATGTCACGCAACTCCACCGAAACCAGCCTGCGCATCTTCAACTCCATCCGCCACTACGGCCTGGACATCACCCGCGCCGCGCTGTCCGGCGGCGCGCCTCTGGCGCCTTACCTGCGGGCCTTCAGGGTGGACCTGTTCCTGTCCTGCTACGAGGACGACGTCCGCCGCGCGCTGGACGCAGGCGTGGCCGCCGCGTTGCTCTACGACCGGCCGGAGAATCCGCTGGAGGCTGCCGACGAGATCCGCATCGCGTTCGACGGCGACGCCATCCTGTTCTCCGACGAATCCGAGCGTATCTTCCAGGCCGACGGGCTGGAGGCCTTTGCGCGCCACGAGCAATCGCGGGCCCGCGAGCCATTGGCCGAGGGGCCGTTCGCGCGCCTGCTCCACAAGCTCTCGGTGCTGCAGCAGGCGGCCGCGCGCGACGGCATCACGCCGATCCGCACCGCGCTGGTGACCGCGCGCGGCGGCCCGGCGCACGAACGGGTCATACGCACCCTGCTGGCATGGGGTATCGTGGTGGACGAGGCTTTTTTCCTGGGCGGAGTGCCCAAGACCGAAATCCTCGAGGCCTTCCGGCCGCACATCTTCTTCGACGACCAGGCGGCGCATTGCGAGCGCGCCGCATCGCGCGTACCGACCGGCCGGGTGCCGGTTGGCGAGCCGAAACCCTGAGAGGTGGACCGATGAGCATCCCCGATCCTCGCGAGTATCGCGCCCTCGGCTACCTGATCGACGGCACGCCGTTCTTCGTGCGTGCGCTACGCGAGTGGGACCGCAACGCAGTGCTGAACCTGTTCACGCGCTCCAGCCAGCAGTCGCGCTATTTCCGCTACTTCGAGACCAAGAACTCCCTGTCCGATGCCGAGCTCGACTACTACACGCGGCTCGATTTCTACCGGCACGTGGCGCTGGCCGCCGAGGCGCCGGACGAAGACGGCATCATCGCTGTGGGGCGTTACATCGAGGTGCAGCCTGAGGTGCAGCCGCGCCGTGCCGAGGTGGCTTTCCTTGTTCGCGACGACTTCCAGGGGCGCGGCGTGGCCACGCAGCTGCTCAAGCACCTCATCCGCATTGCGCGCGACAACGGTATCCAGCAGTTCGAGGCCGAGATGTTGCCCTCGAACACCAAGATGATCGAGGTCTTCGATCATTCCGGCTACGAGCTGAAGCGCAGTCGTGAGCAGGACAGCGTGCGGGTGGTGTTCCCGATTCACGACGAGCGGATTCCGTTCTGAGCGCGCGCCTCGTCCTGCTGCTGATCGTCCTGCTCGCGGCAGGTTGCGACAGGATCGACACCCTGCGGCTCGCGCATGCCAACGGCGGCACGCCGGTGGAGTGGCCGGCGGGCCTGCCGGCGGTCGAGCTGGACCTGGGAGTCGGGGCGGACGGCCGGCCCTGGCTGCCGGTATCGGTGGACGGCAATCCGCCGGTGCCGTTCCTGCTGCAGGCGTCTGCCGGCGCAATTGCGCTCACCGGAGCCCGTGCCTCCGGTTTCGGCCCGGTAGGCGCCGGCTCATTGACCTTGCGTGATGAGCTTTTGCCCGGCATTCGCGGCGGTCTGCTGATCAAGCAGCGTCGGCTGGCGCTGGGCGCGCTGGTGCTGGGCGACCAGAGCCTGTTGCTGGTGTCCCCGGCCGAGTGGCCGCACAGCATGCCGCGTGGTGGCGCAGCCGGCGTGCTCGGCTACGACCTGTTCAGGCGCTTCGTCGTCGAGCTGGACGCCAGTGGCGGCCGCCTGGCGCTGTACCGCCGCGGCCGTTTCGACGTCGGCGGCATGCCCGTGGTGCGTCGCCTGGTGGTGCTGGACCGGGTGCCCTATTTCGAGGTCGCGATGGAGTCCGGCGCCAGGCCCGCCAGGTGGCTGCGCTTGCAGCTCGAGCCGGCCGCGGCCACGGGAATCTGCCTGGACGAAGTCTCGCGGCCGGGCGGCGTGACGTTTGACGGCCGCACGGTCGAGATCGACGCGGCCCCGTGTCC
>CBDDRR010000211.1:0-5520 GCA_965233095.1 uncultured bacterium | reverse complement strand
CCGAGTTCATTCCCAGCCTCGACGAGGGCGACATCGCCGTGCAGGCGCTGCGCATTCCCGGCACCAGCCTGGCGCAGTCGCTGGAGATGGAGTTCCAGATGGAGCGGGCGCTGGCTGACGTGCCGGAAGTGAAGACCTACTTTTCGCGTGTCGGTACCGCCGAGGTGGCGACCGACCCGATGCCGCCGAACATCTCCGACGGCTACGTGATGATCAAGGATCGCAAGGACTGGCCCGATCCGCACAAGCCCAAAGCGCAACTGCTGGCGGAAATCCAGGAGAAGTTGGATCGGCTCCCCGGCAACGCCTACGAGATCAGCCAGCCGATCGAGCTGCGCTTCAACGAGCTGATCTCCGGCGTGCGCTCGGATCTGGGCATCAAGGTCTACGGCGACGATCTCGGTCAGCTGCTGAAGACCGGCAACGCCATCGCCGAGGTGCTGCACACGATCGACGGCGCCGAGTGCGTCAAGGTCGAGCAGGTCGCCGGGCTGCCGGTGCTGACGGTCGAACCCGACCGCGCCGCGGTCTATCGCTACGGCCTCAACGTCGCCGACGTGCAGGACGTGTTGGCCGCGGCCACCGGCGGCGAGGAAGCCGGGCTGGTGTACGAGGGTGACGCACGCTTCCCACTGGTCGTGCGGCTGCCTGAGCATCTGCGCGGTGACCTCGCCGCACTCGAGCGCCTGCCGGTGCCGCTGCCATCCGTCGACCGCGGCTACGTGCCGTTGGGCGAGTTGGCGGCACTCAAGCTCGCACCGGGGCCCAACCAGATCTCGCGCGAGAATGGAAAGCGGCGCCTGGTCGTGTCGTCGAACGTGCGCGGCCGCGATCTGGCGAGCTTCGTCGCCGAGGCGCGCGGGAAGATTGAACAACAGGTCAAGCTGCCGCCCGGCTACTGGCTCGACTACGGCGGCACCTTCGAGCAACTGCAGTCGGCAACGCAGCGGCTGACGCTGCTGGTGCCGGTGACGCTGGCGATGATCTTCGGCCTGCTGATGCTGACCTTCGGCTCGGCGCGCGACGCGGCCCTGGTGTTTTCCGGCGTGCCGCTGGCGCTGACCGGCGGCGTCATCGGTCTGTGGCTGCGCGGCATTCCGTTGTCGATCACCGCCGGCGTCGGCTTCATCACCTTGTCCGGCGTGGCCGTACTGACCGGTGTGGTCATGGTCGCGGCGATCCGCGACCGGCTCGCTCAGGGTCTGGAGGTCGACGCCGCGATCCGCGAAGGCGCGCTGCTGCGCCTGCGGCCGATCCTGATGGTCGCCCTGGTGGCCGCGCTCGGCTTTTTGCCGATGGCGCTCAACACCGGTACCGGCGCGGAAGTGCAGCGACCGCTGGCGACCGTCGTCATCGGCGGCATCGTCTCGGCGACCCTGCTGACCCTGCTCGTGCTGCCCGGCCTGTACCGCATGGCCTGGCGCCCCGCCAACCAGACCGCCGCCGCAACCGAGGAGTCTCCCGCATGAAACTGATCAAGGCTTTCATTCACCACGTGCGTACGCCGGACGTGATCCAGGCGCTGACCGATGCCGGCTTTCGCAACCTCACGCTGCAGGACGTGCGCGGCACGCTCAAGCCGTTGCCGCTGGAGGAGCGGGACTACTCGATCGACATGCCGGGTCTGGTGATCTCCGAAGTGCGGCTGTCGCTGGTGGTCGAGGACGCGCAGGTAGACACGGTAACCGGCATCATCCGCCGCGTGGCGCCCATCGGCCCGAACGTGTCCGGCTGGGTGTACGTGAGCCCCGTCGAGCAGGCGCTGCCCATCGGCGGCCCGCCTTGACCGAGGGCCTGGCGTGGTCCATCGCCGGCACCGGCTTCGGCGTGGCTTTCATGCACGCCGCGCTGCCGACGCACTGGTTGCCCTTCGTGCTGACTGGCCGGGCGCAGCGCTGGAGCCGCGCCAGGACGCTGCTCGTCACCACCCTGGCGGGGGGCGGACACGTGCTGTTCACGGTGGCGCTGGGCGCCGTCGTCGCGTGGCTGGGCTTCGCGGTGAACCGCTGGACCGAAGGCGTCTTTCCCTGGCTTGCGGGCGCAGTGCTGATCGCCTTTGGCCTGTGGTACCTGTGGCGGCAGTGGCGCGGGCAGGGGCATGGTCACAGCCACTTTGTGGCGAACGACGCGCCCGGCCATGACCCGGCGCATGAACACCACGACCACGACCATCCGTACCCGCGCCCGGCGCCCCCAGCCAGCAACGCCACACGCAGCGACCGTGCCGTGATATGGGGGCTGCTGGCGGCGCTGACTTTTTCGCCCTGTGAAGGCTTCCTGCCGGTGTTCGTGGCCGGCGTGCCTTACGGCTGGGCGGGCTTTGTGCTGCTGTCGCTGCTGCTGGCGGGCGCCACGTTGGCCGGGATGCTGCTGTTCACGTGGCTGACGCTGCTGGGCCTTGCACACCTGCGATTGGAACGCCTGGAGCGCTACGAACATGGCGCCGTGGGCGCACTGCTGTGCGTGCTCGGCCTCGTGGTCTGGATTCTGGAAGCCTGAGCAGGGGCCGGGATGGAGTTGCTAAAGACCTTTCGGGCTATTTGCGCTGACCGCGCTGGCGGAAATCCTGGGCTGCTACCTGCCCTGGCTGTGGCTCAAGCAGGGCCACTCCTTATGGCTGCTGCTACCCGTGGCGGCGAGCCTGGCGGCATTCGTGTGGCGACGCTACACCCGCAGGCAGCCGGGCGCGTGTATGCGGCGTATGGGGGCGTGTACGTCAGCATGGCGCTGCTGTGGCTGTGGGCCGTGGATTCGGTGCGGCCGTCCATGACCGACTGGCTGGGCGTGGGCCTTGCCTTGCTCGGCATGGCCGTCATCGTGCTCGGGCCCCGGAATGTCTGATGTCGGAATGCCCCAAACAACGGTCGGCCCCGAGCCGATGACCGAGTTCGGGCAGATGCGCATTGAGGAACCCTTGCATGGACCGTTCGATCTCTTCCGGGCCTGAGGCGGAACGCAGCAGCGGTACCGCGGCGCGCTTTCGCATTCAGGCCATGGACTGCGCAGCCGAGGAATCCGAAATTCGCCGCGCGCTGGAACCGGTGGCGGGCATCGTGTCCCTGAGCTTTCAGCTCGGCGCCCGCACAGTCTCCATCTGCGCTCCGCAGCCGGTGATCGCCGAGGCGCTGGCCGCCATCCGCCGTGCCGGTTTCGACCCGCAGCCGCTGGCTCCATCCGCGCAAGACGGCAATCGAACTGCCGATTCGCACGACATTGAGGGCATGCTCGGCGGCCTGCGCCGACCAGTCATCGCCCTGCTGCTGGCGGCGGGCGCGGAGGGCCTAGCGTACTTCGGCGGCGCGGGCCTTGCCGTCACCGGCATCGAAATGGCGCTGGCGGCGGCGGCAATCTGGCTCGCCGGCTTCGAGACCTACCGCAAGGGCTTCAGCGCGTTGCGCCATGGGCGCCTGAACATCACCGCGCTGATGAGCGTTGCGGTGACAGGTGCCTTCCTGATCGGCCAGTGGCCGGAAGCGGCGATGGTGATGGCGCTGTACGCCATCGCCGAGTTGATCGAGGCACGCTCGCTGGACCGTGCTCGAAACGCCATCCAGAGTCTGCTGGCGCTGGCGCCGCAGCAGGCGCAGCTGCGCCAGGCGGACGGAACGTGGCAAACCGTGGCGGCGGCCGACGTACCGGTCGATGCCATCGTGCGCATCCGCCCCGGCGAGCGCGTACCGCTGGACGGCGTAGTCACCGCCGGCGCCGGCGCCATCGATCAGGCACCCGTGACCGGCGAGAGCATTCCGGTGGACAAGACCATCGGCGACGGCGTGTTCGCGGGCACCATCAACCAGGCCGCGGAGCTGGAAATTCGCACCACCGCGGCCGCTGACGACTCCACGCTGGCGCGCATCATTCACGCGGTCGAGCAGGCGCAGGGCTCGCGCGCCCCGACACAGCGTTTCGTGGACCGCTTCGCAGCGGTCTACACGGCCGACGTGTTCGCGTTGGCGGTTGCGGTGACGCTGCTGTCGCCCTGGCTGATGGACTGGACTTGGGCGCAGGCGGCGTACAAGGCGCTGGTGCTGCTGGTGATCGCCTGCCCGTGCGCGCTGGTGATCTCGACGCCGGTGACGGTGGTCAGTGCGCTGGCCAGCGCCGCGCGCCGCGGCATCCTGATCAAGGGCGGCGTGTACCTGGAAGACGCACGCAAACTGAAGGCCATCGCGCTGGACAAGACCGGCACCATCACCGAGGGCAAGCCGAGGCTGGTCGAATCCGTGGCAATCGACGGCGGCGATGGCGCGGCGCACCTGGCCCTGGCTGCCAGCCTTGCCGGCCGCTCCGATCACCCCGTATCGCGCGCAATTGCCGAAGGTCTGCGATTGGGCGGCGTTGCGGTCGGTGACTTTCAGGCCCTGCCCGGTCGCGGCGTGCAGGGCACGGTGGACGGGGCGACTTTCCTGCTCGGCAATCACCGCCTGATCGAGGATCGCGGGCTGTGCAGCCGGGCGCTGGAAGCGCGGCTGGCGGTACACGAAAACCAGGGCCGCACGGTGACCTTGCTGGCCTCGCAGTCAGCCGTGTTGGCGCTGTTCGCGGTCGCCGACACGATCAAGGACAGCTCGCGCGCCGCCGTGGCCGAGCTGAAGGCCCTCGGCGTCACGCCGGTGCTGCTCAGCGGCGACAACGCGGCCACGACGCGCACCATCGCGCAGCATGCCGGCATCCAGGATGCGCGCGGCGATCTGCTGCCGCAGGACAAGCTGGACGCCATCGACACCCTGCGCCGGCACTACGGCGCGACTGCCATGACCGGTGACGGCATCAACGACGCGCCGGCCCTGGCCCAGGCCGACATCGGCATCGCCATGGGCGCCGCCGGCACCGACACGGCCCTGGAAGCCGCCGACGTCGTGATCATGAACGACGACCTGCGCCGCATCCCGGAACTGATCCGCCTGTCGCGCCGGACGCACTCGGTACTGTGGCAGAACATCAGTCTGGCCCTTGGCATCAAGGCCGTGTTTCTGTGGCTGGCGATCTTCGGCAACGCGACTATGTGGATGGCGGTGTTCGCCGACATGGGCGCTTCCCTGCTGGTGGTCAGCAATGGCCTGCGCCTGCTGCGTGGCGATTCGCGGGCCCTGACGTCGGAGGATCCTCTGTAGAGCGGGCCATGCCGGGGACTCTGGCGCGCAGCGACCATCGCTCAACCGCGCGGGCGGCGGTACCGGGTCTGGTGCCGGTCGGCGGCCTTGATGCCCAGCGCGTCCTCGGCGAGGGCGACATCGCCCTGCACGCGCTGCGCATCCCGGGCACCAGCCTGACGCAGGCGGTGCAGATGCAAGAACAGCTCGAAGCCACGCTGAAAACCGCGCCGGAAGTCGAACGTGCCTTTACCAAGATCGGCACCGGTGACATTGCCACCGACCCCATGCCGCCCAGCGTCGCCGACACCTTCGTCATGCTCAAGGACCGCCAGCACTGGCCAGATCCGGGCAAGCCCAAGGCTGATGTGGTCAGAGACCTGGAGCGCCTGGCCGCCGGCGTGCCCGGCAACAACTACGAGTTCAC
>CBDDRR010000210.1:0-14762 GCA_965233095.1 uncultured bacterium | reverse complement strand
CCATGCGGCGCGGCGCAGAACAGCGCGCGCACGCGGCCGTCGCGCACCGCGGCCTCGAGCCCGGACTCGTCGCAAAAGCGCATGTCCGGCCACGCCTGGGCGAGGTTCGGGAACGTCGCGGCGACGGGTTGTCCGGCACGGCTCTCCGAGGACACCGCGGCCAGCGCCAGCGACGGATGCCCGGCCAGCAGGCGCAGGAATTCCCCGGCCACGTAGCCGGTGCCGCCGAGCACGGCGACGGCGTCGCGCTCGCTCATGCGCCGGCCTCGGGGCCGAACAGCACGCCGCGCAGGTGCTCGCCCAGCTCGGCCTCCTGGGTGAGCGCGTTGAAGGCCGGCACGCCCATCTGCTCGCGGATGATCGACACGCCGACCTCGTTGTCGGTGGAGCGGCCCGTGACCAGCGCGGGCTCGATGCCGAAGCGCTCGCGGAGCAGGTGCACGCCGCCGAAGGCACCCACCGGGTCGTTGGCGCACAGCACCACCGCCGACAGCGCCTTGCGCACCTGTTCGTCCTGCAGGATCGCCTCGACACCGTAGGCGCCCATGATGCCGTCGCCCAGCTCGAAGACGATCACGTCGGGACGGGTGTCGGCCATGCGCGTCAGCATGGTGCGGGCGAGCCGCGGGCCGTTTTTCGGCCCGGTGGTCACGATGCCGAAGTCGGTGAAAATCGAGGTCGCGCTGGCGCCGGCGTCCTCCATCGCCAGCACGTCGCGCCGCAGTGACACGCCGGTGGCCTTGAAGGCGGCGACGCGGTAGCCGTAGTGCGAGAAGCGGCTGATGATGGCGGCGGCGGCGGCGGTCTTGCCGGCGTCCATGCAGGTGCCCGCCAGCGCGATCGCCGGGATGCCGCGCGTGTCGACCGCCGGGTCGTCCGGCAGCGCCAGGCTGCCCACGCGGGCCGGCGTGCCGATGCGCTCGCCGAGGTAGGGGAAATGCAGCACGGTGCCGAGCACCCGGCACTCGAAGGGCTGGCCGCGATCGCGGTTCACCGAGTCGCAGATGCCCATCACGCCGCCGAGGTTCAGCAGGTTGATCTTGTCGCCGGGCGCGAGCTTCTCCGGGATGTGGCCCGAGTAGCCGAACAGCGCATGGCGGTGACCAAGCGCGCCCACCACGATGTCGCCACGCTTGACCTGCGCCATCCGGCCGGACACCAGCTCGAGCGTGTTGTAGGTGGACTTGTTGGACAGCACCTCCACGGCGATGACGACGCCTTCCTCGCAGGGAATCTCGGGGGCGATGCGCACCTCGCGCCCGAGCCGGCAGCTCTGCGCGACCGAGGCGATCTTGTCGACGATCAGGGGCCGCATGCTCATTCTCCCGCCCGCGTGTGCAACATGCCCGCCAGCGCCTTCATGCGCGCCAGCCCCAGCGCGTCCGCCGCGCTCCATTCGCCGGCCGATTCGCCGTACTTGCCCTTGGTCGCGGCGAGCAGCGAGTGCGGCGAGGTGACGCCCTCGACGAAAAGCGCGCCGGGCCGGAACAGCAGGTGGACCTCGCCGGTGACGCGCGCTTGCGAGGAGGCGAGCAGCGCCTCGATGTCGCGCGCCGCCGGCTCGAGGTGCTGGCCCTCGTGCACCAGGTCGCCGTAGGTCAGCGCCAGCGGCTCCTTGATCTTTTGCTGGGTGCCGGTCAGCGTCAGCTTCTCGAGTTCGCGATGCGCCGTGAGGATGGTCTCCGCCGCCGGCGCCTCGAAGGCGACGCGGCCCTTGGAGCCGAGGATGGTCTCGCCGAGATGGATGCCGCGACCGATGCCGAAGGGCCCGGCCAGCGTTTCAAGGCGCTCGATCAGCGCGACCGGGTCGAGCTGCTCGCCGTCCAGCGACACCGGCACGCCGCGCTCGAAGCGGAGCTGATGCCGCTCGGGCGCGCGCGGCGCGTCGAAGGCGCCGGCGGTGACCACCCAGGCGCTTTCCGGGATGGATTCGCGCGAGTCCAGCGTCTCCTTGCCGCCGATGGTCGTGCCCCACAGGCCGCGGTTGATGGAATACGCGCCGCCGCCCGGCGGCACGGGCAGGCCGCGCTCCTGCAGCCACGCGACTTGCGCGGCACGCTGCCAGTCGTGGTCGCGCACCGGCGCCAGCACCTGGAGCCCCGGCCGCAAGGTGCGCAGCGACACCTCGAAGCGCACCTGGTCGTTGCCGGCCGCGGTGCTGCCGTGCGCGACGGTGTCGCTGCCGAGCTCGGCCGCCTGCTCGGCGACCATCCTGGCCTGCAGGCCGCGCTCGGCGCCGACGCACAGCGGGTAGAGCTGGCCGCGGCGCACATTGCCGAACACCAGGTAGCGGATCACCGTGTCGAAGAACGCGCGGCGCGCGTCCACGGTGATGTGGCGCTCGGCGCCGAGCGCCAGTGCGCGGGCCTCGAGCGCGGCGGCGTCGACGTCGCCGCCGGTATCCACCGTGACGGTGACGACCGGCCGGCCGAGCGTCTCTTTCAGCCACGCCACGCAGAAAGACGTGTCGAGGCCGCCGGAGAAGGCGAGGAGGACGGGATTGCCGCCCGTCTTGGCAGAGGCGTTCATCGGAAGCTTTACCTCGGAAAGATCTTGTTGAGTCGGGCCAGCAGGGCCTGCTGGCCGCGGGCGGAGGCGGTGGCGACGAAAATTGTATCGTCTCCGGAGATCGTGCCCACCACCTCGTTCCAGCCGGCGCGGTCGACCGCCACGGCGACGCTCTGGGCAGCGCCGACGGAGGTGCGGATCACGGTCAGGTGGGGACCGGCCGTGGACCAGCCCGACAGGAAGCCGCTCAGCGCGCGAAAGTCGGTGGCCGGCCCGCCAAGGTTCTGCGGCGCCAGGTAGCGCTCGCCGACCTTGGCCACGCCGAGATCGCGCAAGTCGCGGCTGACGCTCGACTGGGTCGCGGCAAGGCCCAGCCCGCCGAGCAGTGCGACGATTTCGGACTGGCGAGTGACCCGGTGCTGGCGCAGGAGCGCAAGGATTGCCTCCCGGCGCTCGTTCTGCTGGGCGTTGACTGAGGGCATGGGGATTCGAAACCGGAAGCTTGAGTAAAGATGCGCATTATTAAGCATTCATGCGCATAAGCTGTCAAGTCTCGTCGCTTTGCGGGGCGCCCTGTACACTCCTCGCCACCCGCCCCCAAGGAGTCCCCGCCCGCATGAGCCTCAAACTGGAGACCGTCGAACGCGAGACGGCGCCGGAGCCCGCCGCCAGCGTGATCTGGCTGCACGGGCTGGGTGCCGACGGGTACGACTTCGACCCGATCGTGCCGGCGTTGCGGCTGGCGGGCGGGCCCGAGGTCCGCTACGTGTTCCCGCATGCGCCGGTCCGCCCCGTGACCATCAACGGTGGCGCCGAGATGCGGGCCTGGTATGACATCGTCGCGCTGCAGCGCGGCGCTCACGAGGACGAAGCGGGCATTCGCGAGAGCGCAGCGGGGGTCGCTGCACTGATCCGACGCGAGGCCGAGCGTGGCATCCCGGCACACCGCGTGGTGCTGGCCGGCTTCTCGCAGGGCGGTGCGGTGGCGCTGCATGCCGGGCTGCGTTATCCGGAGAAGCTCGCGGGGATCATCGGCCTGTCCACCTACCTGCCGCTGCGCGCCGCGACCGGCGAATTTGATGCGGCCAACCGGGAGACGCCGATCTTCATGGCGCACGGCACCCTCGACCCCATGGTGCCGGCGGCGCTTGGTGAGGAGAGCGCCAGCTTCCTCGCGGAGTCCGGCTACACGGTGGAGTTCAAGAGCTACGTCATGCCGCACTCGGTATGCCCGGAGGAAGTGGAGGACATCCGCCGCTGGATGGGCCGCACCTTGCGGGGTCCGCTGCCGCCGCTGTCCTAGCGGGCTTGGCCGCAACCGCGGGGGCGCCGCCGCCGCGGGTCCCCCGCGATCGTCAGTGCAGCGCGGCGTCGTTGTCGAACGCCAGGTCCGGGGCCTCGCCGGCGGGCGTCACGCCGAGCACCCGGCAGAAGAACGCCAGCTCCGCCTCGAGTGCCGCGATGATGTTTTCGGCACGGCGGAAGCCGTGGCGCTCGTCAGGGAACTCCAGGTAGGCGGTAGGAATGCCGGCCGCGCGCAGCGCGGCATGCATGCGCCGGCTCTGCTCCGGAGGCACAATGCGGTCCTCGCCGCCCTGGAAGAAAATCACCGGGCAACGAATGCGGTCCACATGACGCAGCGGTGAACGCTGCTCGATGACCTGCCGGGTGGCGGGATCCCCGTGGGCGCCCAGCAGCCGGTGGTCGTAACGGGATTCGAACTTGTGGGTGGTATCGAACAATCCCTCCAGGTCGGCCACCCCGTAGTAGCTCGCGCCGGCGCGGAAGGCGTCAGTGAAGGCCAGCGCCGCCAGCACGGTGTAGCCACCGGCGCTGCCGCCGGTGATGAACGCGGCGTCGGCATCGGCGAGCCCTCGTGCCGCGAGATGCCTGATGCCGGCGACGCAATCCTCGACATCGGCGATGCCCCAGCGCCCGTACAGGCTCTCCCGGTAAGCACGGCCGAAGCCCGTGCTGCCGCGATAGTTGAGGTCCAGCACCGCGAAGCCGCGCGTGGTCCAGAACTGGATCTTGGCGTCGAAGGCCGTCGAGGCGGCGCCGGTCGGGCCGCCGTGACACTTCACGATCACCGGCGGGGCGGTGTCGGCGGGGCCCGTGAACAGGGGGTTGGCGGGCGGATAGTAGTTGGCGTGGGCCTCGCTGCCGTCGGCGGTCGGGAAAGCGACGGGTTCCGGGAGCGAGATCCAGTGCTCATCGAGGGGCAGCGGCCCGCAATCTACGAGCAGGTGCGGTCGGTAGTTCGGACCGTTCATGACGTATACGCCGGTGGAGCGGTCGGGGGCGCCGGCCAGCGCGACCGCCTCCTTGCCGTCGGTCGCGAGGTGCTCGACCGCCTCGAGCCGCCAGGGCTGCCGTGCCGCCAGCCCCTGGCCGAACAGCCAGATCTCCCAGGCGCCGTCGCGCATCATTGCGCCAAGCATGCCGCCGGCGACCTCGCCCCAGGTCGACTGGCCGAACACCCATTGCGGCAGACCGCCTTCCGAGTCCATCTCGGTGAGACGCTGGGGCGCGTGGCCCGCCCGCCAGGCGTAGTGGTTCCACCAGCCGTCGGGGTCGGCGACGAAGCCGAGCCGCCCGTCGCGCAGCCACTCGGGCTGGAACACTGCGACGCGCTCGCCTCCGGCCACCTGCACCGGCGCGCCCGGCTTGCCGTCGTCGTCCAGCGTCGCCACCCACAGCGTGTTGCCGTCCCACGGCAGGTTGGGGTGGTCCCAGGTTAGCCAGGCCAGGCGGCGCCCCTCGCGGTCGAGCCGCAGCGAGGCGTAAAAATCGTTGCCCGACAGCAAGGTGGTGACGCGGCCGTCGTCGCCGATTGCCACCACTGAGTTCTCGGGCTCTGCGCCGGCGGCATGGTCTTCGCAGACCGCCAGCAGTCGCGGCCGCGCCGGATCGCGGACCAGGTCGGCGTAACGCCGCTCGTCGGCGGGCGTCAGCCGGCGAATGACGCCGTCGCCATCGCGGTGCCAGACGGCCTGGTCCTCGTCGTTGACGAACCAGCAGTCACGCCCGGCCACGCAGTAGCTGCCGCCGCCGTATTCGTGCACTTGGCTGCGCGCGCTGAAGGGCGGCGGCGTGAGCTCGGTCCGCCGCCCCTGCAGGTCCTGCACCAGCACCATCCGGCCGGCTTCGGACGGCCGCAGCTCGAGCCACGTTACCTGGTCGCCGGCGCGGCGCGGCTGGAAGATGCGGGTGGCGGCCTGCGCCACCTGCGCGGCGTCGAGCGGCGATTCCCAGCTGCCGTAGGGCGCGCGCCGCCGCATTACTCTTCGACCCCGTCGATCGGGAAACGGAAGCGCGACTGGCCGGCGACTGTGCCGTCCGGCTCGAAGCGGCGTTCGATGAGTTCCATTTCCTTGTCCTCCAGCATTCTCATGACGGTTGAGCAGCGCGTTCCGTAACGTGGGCTCAGTATGAACGGCGACGACAGCAGCCGCTCCCACTCGGGGCCGATGCCGGTGTCAGGCAGGTCGTCCGCCGCTGCCGGCGTGCGGTCGGCCAGCATGGCCAGCAGCGATTCGGTGTCGGCGCCGTGTTCCAGGAGTTCGCGAAAGCGCGCGCGGGTACGCTCGAGTTTCGGCCACGGCGTGTCGAGCAGGTGGTTGGAGAGCCCGTAAACACCTGCGTCCAGCTTCTCGGGGCCGCGTCCACGGTTGGACAGGTAAACCAGGGTGTCGGGATCGCCCAGCAGCAGGTTGAAGCCCGCATACTCATGGCCGCGTGCGGCGACGTCGCGCGCAAAGGCCCCGGGCGTTGCGGTGTCGTCGAGGAACGATGTGACCAGCTCGCCGCGGGAACGCGGTCCCCGGCCTTCTTCGAGCGCTTCACGGTAGTTGGTCACCACCGCGAAGCGGCCGTTGCGGTGGGTTGCCAGCCACGTGCCTCCGGCGCGCAGGTCGCGGCCGCCGAGCGTGCCGTTCTCCCACCAGTCGGCCGCCGCCGCCGGGCGGTCGTGGAACTCGTCACGGTTGCCGGCAAACACCAGCCGCTCCTTGGCGTCGGGTCGCCAGGCGAACACCAGCAGGCACATGCGCTCAGGTCTCCGCTTCAGTCAAGCTTCCGGCCTCGCGATCCACGGCCCTGGCTCGGCTTCATCGGCCAGCCTGCGGCCGGGCGCCTGGTCGAACCACGCCTCGATCAGCCGGTAGGCGATCGACACGCGCGGTGGCAGCAGCACGCGCTGCGCCGCGATATCGTCGCGGTCGAACCAGCGCGCATCTTCCAGCTCGCCGTCGCGCAGCACGATCTCGCCGGCGGCGGGACGGGCACGGAAGCCGAGCATCAGCGAGGAAGGAAAGGGCCATGGCTGCGAGCTGTGGTAGTCCACCTCGTCCACATGCACGCCGGTCTCCTCGAGCACCTCCCGGCGCACCGCGTCCTCCAGGCTTTCGCCCGGTTCGACAAAGCCGGCGATGGTCGAGTAGCGGCCCGCGGGCCAGGCCGCCTGCCGCCCGAGCAGGCAGCGGCGCTCGTCAGCGACCAGCACGATGATGGCCGGATCGACGCGCGGAAAATGCTTCGCGCCGCAGTCGGTGCATTCGCGCGCGTGGCCGGCCTCGATGCTGCGGGCAGGCGCACCGCAGACGCCGCAGTGGCCGTGTCGTTCGTGCCACAGGATCATCGCGCGGGCGTAGGCCAGCAGCGCGGCATCATCGGGCTCGAGGCGATCGCCCAGTCCGCGGATATCCTCGAAGCTGCCGGCGGTCGGCTGCGCCTGGTCCTCCAGGGCCACCGCGAAGCACGGCACGCCGTTGCGTAGGCCGAGCAGCACGCAGTCAGGCGACGCACCCAGCGCGGCGAGCATGTCACCCGCGAGCAACAGCGGCGCAGGGTTCTCGCCGGGGCTGACCAGCACCTTGCGGCGCCAGATAGCGACGTAGCTGCCGCGCTGGCGCGCCTCGTCGAGCCAGCCGGTGTCCTTGCGCAGGTGTCCCAGCCGGTCCAGCGAAGTCGCGGCGAGAAAATTGCTCCGGGCGCGGCTCATTCCGCGGCGATGTCCAGCGGCCGCGCCGCGACCACGATGCCGTCGGCGTCGGCATACAGGTGTGCGCCTGGCCGGAACGTAACGCCGGCAAAGCTCACCGAGACGTCGCGCTGGCCGTCGCCGCGCTTGTGGGTCTTCAGCGGGATGGTCCCCAGCGCGCGCACCCCCAGCTCGAGTTCGTCGATGGCCGCCGAATCGCGGATTGCGCCGTTGATGACGATGCCCTTCCAGCCGTTCTTGACTGCCAGCTCGCCGAGCATGTCGCCGAGCAGCGCGCGGCGTTGCGAGCCGCCGCCGTCCACCACCAGGATCCGGCCGTCGCCCGGCTCGGACAGCGCTTCGCGCACCTTGGAATTGTCCTCGTGGCACTTCACCGTGGCGATCGGGCCATCGAACGAAACCAGCCTGCCGTAGCGATGGAACATCGACTCGACGACATGCAGGTCCGCTTCGTGAGCGTCGCAAAGGTCTGCGGTGTTGAAAGCCATGATCCCTCCGGCAGCCGGGTTCGCGGCCTATTCTACGCTGCGGCAACGGCGGGCGGCTCAGGCCCCTTCGCGTGAGCCGGCGCGCCGGCGCGGCGTCACCCGGCAGGCCGGGCAGCGTCGGCCGTCCAGCGCGAGCGCGTCCTGCACGTAGAAGGCGTCGCAGGCGCCGCAGTCGAGCAGCAGCAGGTCATCGCGATCGGTCAGCGCGCTGAGCAGGCCCCACGCGTGCTCGAAGCTGATGATGGTCGCCGGATGCGTGGCGCAGAACTCCTCGTAGGCGTCGCAGAAGCGGCGGCCGAACTCGACGCGGTCCGCGGTAGTGGAAGGCGCAGTGCCCAGGTCGGGCAGGATGCGCAGCACTCCCCAGGCGGCGAACAGGTGCGTGAGCAGGCTCGCCTCGGCCTGCACCCACGGGTTGCGGACGAAAAACTCCACACTGGACGGCGATTTGCCGCGGTGCCGTTTCACGCGTCGGCCGTTACGATACTTGAAGTAGGTGGCGTAGAGCTTGCGGATGCGGTCCTGGCTGAAGCCCGTGCAGCGCGTGATGATGTGGGTCCGCGCCTGGTGGCCGATCAAGCGGATCGCCAGTTCGAAGCGGGCCTTCTCGCTCGCGTAGCGGTCGTCGGTGATTCTCATGGCGCCTCCGGTGCCGGGCGAACCAGTCTCCGTTATTCTCTAGCGCGGCAAAGATGCTATATTTGGGCAAAAAATACCATATATGGCATCTGGTGAGACTATCACGCCGAAGCGCGGCATTATTCCCCCGTCCACAGTGCCCGCTGCGCGAATACGCTCCCAGATCGACGGGGGAGAAGCATGACCACCAAGAGCGATCTATTGGCCCGCGACCTGGCGGAGCTGAACGAGGGATTCCTGGCGCTCGTGGCCCATGGCGCCAACGCCGGTCTGCGGGATGACGTGGCGCAGCGTTTGCGTGGCATGGAACCGGAAGCCCGGCGCCGGCTGGCGGCCGCGCCCTTTGCCCTGTTCGGGTTCGGCTTCGAGGACGGGGAAGGTTGGGCCAGGTTGCTGTCACCCGGGGTACGAGATCTCGAGCCGGCCTACGTGTCGCAGGATCCGTTGGCGGAGCGCTTCACCCTGTTGTCCCTGACTGCGCTGCGGGGCCTGGTGCGCGTGGCGCCGCACAGCGTGTCTGCCTGGATCGGGCTGCCGCCTGAAACTCGCGCGCGGCTGGCGGAGATCGAGATCGGCGCGCTCGGCACCGTTGCGGCTTTGGGCACTCCGCGCTTGCGCGGGGGCTTCCGGGATCGGCACAACCTGTGGCGCAGGATCATCGACGCCGCGTCACGCGCCGACGAGCGTGACCTGCGCTTGCTGATTGCGCTTGGCAAGCAATGGACCATCCGGCGCTGCCTGGGGTTGCATGCGCCCAGCGCGCCGGTGCGGGGATTCCGCCGCTGAGGGTTGCGAGCCGGCGCGCTCAGCCGTGGCGCGGCGGCAGGATCTGCGCGGTCGCCTGGGCGATGGCCAGCACGCGTTCCTGCGAGTCGAGCACCCGCGCCGACATGAACAGGTAGCGCTTGGTCATTTCGTCCACCTGGCCGTGCACGATGATCTGCTTCGTATCCGGCGCCACCGGCCGGAGGAACTGGGTGGCGAGCTGCAGCGTGACGCTGGGCGGCGCGACCAGGTATGACAGGGGGCCGAGCGTGTTGTCGATCGCCGCCGTGACGAACCCTCCCTGCATGTAGCCGAGCGGGTTCTGGTAGCGGGCCTCGACCGGGAAGCGCGCCGCCAGCCGCCGTTCGACCTCGTCGAAGGCGACGAACTCGGTGCGCATCTCCTCCGAGCACGGCGGCGGAATCTGCAGCGCGCCGGTGCTCGCCCGGGCGCGCAGGATGCGGTAAATGCGGTGGCTCAGGCTGTCGCCGCTCATCGGGATTCCGTGGGTCTGCCAGGCGCCGATGTTAGCGCGGTTCGGGCGCGGCGATGAGGGGTGGGTCCGCCTGGAGCCGCGAAGATTGCTAGAATGGCCGACTTCGCCGGACGATTCGGCCGCGCCTGCCGCGCGGTGTGCCCGCCCGGCCCAGGCAGTCGCATGAAGGCCCTCGAACTCAAGCAGCTCAGCAAGACCTACCCGAACGGCGTGCAGGCCCTGAAGGGGATCGATCTCTCCGTGGAGGAGGGCGATTTCTTTGCCCTGCTCGGACCCAATGGCGCGGGCAAGAGCACTACCATCGGCATCGTCACTTCGCTGGTCACCAAGACCGGCGGCACGGCCACCGTGTTCGGGCACGACATCGATCGGGATTTTTCCGCCGCCAAGGCGTGCATCGGCCTGGTGCCGCAGGAACTCAACCTCAACCAGTTCGAGAAGGTCGAGAGCATCGTGGCGACCCAGGGCGGCTACTACGGGCTGCCGCGCAGGGTCGCCCTGGAGCGCGCCGAGAAGTACCTGCGCGAGCTGCAGCTGTGGGACCGCCGCCACCACATTGCGCGCTCGCTCTCCGGCGGCATGAAGCGGCGGCTGATGATCGCCCGCGCGCTGGTGCACGAGCCGCGGCTGCTGATCCTCGACGAGCCGACGGCCGGCGTGGACATCGAGATCCGGCGCTCGATGTGGGAGTTCCTGCGCAAGGTCAACGCCGAGGGTGTGACCATCATTCTGACGACGCACTACCTCGAGGAGGCGGAAAACCTCTGCCGCAACGTTGCCATCATCGACCACGGCCGGATCATCGAGAACGACCGCATGAGCCGGGTGCTGCGCAAGCTGCAGGTGGAGACCTTCGTGCTGACGCTGGAGGCGGAGACCGAAACGCCGCCTGCGCTGGAAGGCTACACGGTCCGGCAGGTCGACCCGGTGACGCTCGAGGTGGACGTGGCGAGCCGGCAAGGGATCAACGAATTGTTCCAGGCGCTCAGCACCGCCGGCGTCCGCGTCGCCTCGATGCGCAACAAGGCGAACCGGCTGGAGGAACTGTTCATCCGGCTGGTCGACCAGAAGACCGACGGCCGGGCGGCCTGAGGCGCGGCACCATGGACCTGCGCTCCCAGTGGCACGCGCTCGCGACGCTCGTCATCAAGGAATACAACCGCATCGTGCGCATCTGGATCCAGACGATCCTGCCGCCCGCGATCACCATGACGTTGTACTTCATCATCTTCGGCAACCTGATCGGCAGCCGCATCGGCCAGATGGACGGCTACGGCTACATGCAGTTCATCGCGCCCGGGCTGATCATGCTGTCGGTGATCACCAACTCCTACGGCAACGTGGTCAGCAGCTTCTTCGGCGCCAAGTTCGGGCGCCACGTCGAGGAGATGCTGGTCTCGCCGATGCCCAATTACCTGATCCTGATCGGGCACGTCGCGGGCGGGGTGATCCGCGGACTGATGGTCGGCGCGGTGGTGACCCTCGTCGCGTTGTTCTTCACGCGCCTGGAGATGCAGCACCCCTTCATCGTCCTGTCGACCGTGATCCTGACTGCCGTGGTGTTCTCGCTCGGCGGCTTTATCAACGCCGTGTTCGCCAGGAAGTTCGACGACATCAGCATCGTGCCGACCTTCGTGCTGACCCCGCTGACTTACCTCGGCGGCGTGTTCTACTCCATATCGCTGCTGCCGGAGTTCTGGCAGGGCGTGTCGCGCGCCAACCCGATCCTCTACATGGTCAATGCCTTCCGCTACGGCGTGCTGGGTACGTCCGATATTCCCATTGGCACGGCCTATGCGATCATTTTCGTCGCCATCGGGCTGCTCTACAGCGTTTCGCTGTACCTGCTGAACAAGGGCATCGGCATCCGGGAATAGGGTTCAACATGTGCGGCCGTTACGCTTTCTACACCCCCATCGAGGCCGTCACGCGGTTGTTCGGGGTGAGCGAGGTGCACGCCCATGACCTGGCGCCGCGCTACAACATTGCACCTACCCAGGACGTGCCGATCGTGCGCAACTCGGCCTTCCTCGAGGAGGGCGCGGCGCGCGAGCCCGTGCGCGAGCTGGCGCTGGCCCGCTGGGGCCTGGTGCCCTTCTGGGCCAAGGACCCGTCCATCGGCAACCGCATGATCAACGCACGCGGCGAGACCGTGGCCGCCAAGCCCGCCTTCCGCGCGGCATTCAGGAAGCGCCGCTGCCTGGTCCCGGCCGACGGCTTCTTCGAGTGGCAGAAGACGGACTCCGGCAAGCAGCCCTGGTACATCCATGCAACCAGCGGCGAACCGTTGGCGCTGGCCGGCCTGTGGGAGCTGTGGGACCCGCCGGATGACGGCGCGCCGCTCGCCAGCTGCACCATCATCACCACGCGCGCGAACGAGTTCATGCGCCCGCTGCACGACCGCATGCCGGTGGTGCTGGACGCCGCCGGGCGGGACGCGTGGTTGGACGCCGGGTCCCCGCCGGAGGCGCTGCAGGGCTTGCTGGCGCCCGCGCCCGAGGAGTCGCTCGAGGCCTGGCCGGTGAGCCGTCGCGTCAACAGCCCCTTCAACGAGGATCCGTCGCTGGTCGAGCCGGCCTAAGAGAAACCGGTTTCTCTACTGCAGCGACACGACCAGCGTGCCCGGGCCGCCGTGCACGCCGAGCGCAGTGCCGATTTCAGTCACGAAGGCCTGGTCGAGCCCGGGCAGTCGTGCCTGCAGTGCGGCGAGCAACGCGGCAGCGTCCTCAGCAGCATCGGCATGGCCGACGGCGAGCCGCCGGCCACGTGAGTCGCCGCTGCGCCGTGCGATCCAGCGCGCGAAGCGCCTGACGCGGTCGCGGCGGCCGACGAGCGCGCCGGCGCCGCCGATGCGGCCGTCCGGGAAGGTGGCGAGGATCGGCTCCAGTCGCAACAGCCGGGCGAGCAGTTGCTTCGACCTGGCCACGCGGCCCCCGCGCACGGCGTAATCGAGGTTGCCGAGCAGCGCATAGGTGCGCGTGCCGGCGATCACCGCGTCGAGCGCCAGCGCGATCTCGTCCACGCTGCGGCCTTCCGCCGCCAGCTCCGCCGCGCGCAGCGCGATCAGCCCCTGGCCGATCGACGCGTTGCGTGAATCGATGGCGAGCACCGGCACCCGCACGCCCGCGCGATCCGCTGCGGATGCCGCGGCCTGGAAGGTGCCGCTGCCCCAGCCGGTGATGTGGATCGACACGACGCCCGCGTGGTGGCTGCCGAGAATCTGGTACAGGCGGCGGAAATCGCCGGGCGGCGGCTGCGAGGTCGTCGGATGCACCGGGCTGTCCGCCATCATCCGGTAGAACTCTTGCGTGTCGAGGCTGACCTTGTCGAGATAACTGCGCTCGCCGAAATGAATTCGCACCGGGACGGTGTGAATCTCCATCGACGTCATCAGCGCTTCCGGCAGGTCAGCCGCGCTGTCGGTCACCACCGCCACCCGCCGTGCGCCGGCGCGCACCGCGCTCTGCTGGGAGCGCATGTCGTCGGCTTTACGCGCCTCCACCGTGCCAAAGCCGGCAGCCACGCGGAACACGGCCTCGGGCTCGTCGACGTGCATATGGATGCGTGCCCGCGTCTTGCCGCCGGCGATCACCAGGCTGTCGCCCAGCCCCGCCAATGCCTCGCGCAGCCGTCGATGATCGATCGCCTGGCCGTTCACCAGGCACTCTGTGCACCAGCGATGGCCGGGCCCGTGGCGCTCCGCGCCGAACAGGCCCTCCGGCGCGGCGGCGGCGAGTTGTGCCGCCGGGTTGCCGGCGTCGGGGCCGGCGCGCAAAGAGCCGTGGCGCACGAATTCCGTGATCCCCAGCAGCAGGTCGACGAATCCTTGCGCGCCGGCGTCCACCACGCCGGCGCGCCGCAGTGCCTCCAGTTGCTCGGTGGTGGCGGCAAGCGAGCGCTGCGCGCGCGCCAGCCCACTCTCCAGGAGCGCGGCAAAATCCTGCCCCCCCGCGGCCAGCTGGGCGCGGACCTCGGCACCGAAATCCCGGATCACGGTCAGGATCGTGCCTTCGCGCGGCTCGCTAAGTGCTTCCTGCGCGTAGCCGGCGCCGCGCTCCACGGCGCTCGCGAAGCTGGCGGTGGTGAGCAGCCGGTGGTCCAGGCTGGCGTCGCAGACGCCGTGGAAGAACTGGGCGAGGATGGCCCCGGAGTTGCCGCGTGCGCCGTCCAGCGCTGCGTCAGCGACGATCTCCAGCAGCTTGCCGGCGTGCCGCTCGCGTTGGCGCAGCAGCGCGCTGCGCACCGCGCCCAGCATCACGGCCAGGTTGGTGCCGGTGTCGCCGTCCGGTACCGGGAACACGTTGATGCGATTCAGGTGTTCGGCGTCGGCGACCACCCGGGTGATGCCGGCCAGCAGCCCGCGGGACAGGCGCTGACCATCGAGATACGCAATGCTCCGGACCGCCGCGGCCAAGCCTCAGTCCCGGGGTAAAAAGAAGCGCTGACCCTGGTAGTCCATCACAACGCCGTCGGTGGTGATGCGCTCGACGCGCGGCCCCTCCTGGGTCGACTCGCCCTCGCCGTACTTGCGCATGTTGATGAACACGAAGCGCTCCGCGGGCAGGGGGCTGAAAACGTGGATATCGACATGCATGTGGGGCACGTTCAACTCGCCGCGGACCACCAGGTCGGCGAAGCGGGGCAGGCGGGCATCATCCGTGGCCTGTTGCACCGCGGGTGCAGGCTGGGCAGCAACCGGCGCCGCCTGGTCGGTGCCCTCCGGCGTTTGGGGCGTGGTGCGCTGGACGGGCGCGGTCGGTCCTGCCCCCACCTCGGTGGTCAGCGGCCGAACCTCGCTGCGCGGCGGGCGGGCGGGCAGCGCAACGGGCGCCGGGCGCAGCGGCTCCTCGCGCGGCGCAGCCGC
>CBDDRR010000209.1:0-5854 GCA_965233095.1 uncultured bacterium | reverse complement strand
GACTCGAGCGCCTCGCGCGTGCGCATGCCGGCCTCGTCGAACGGGCCGGCGGCGAACCGGCGCAACGCCGCCACGTAGGCACAGCTGCCGGCGGCGCGCGCCACGTCCTCAACCAGCGTCCGGACGTAGGTGCCCTTGGAGCAGTGCACTTCCAGCGAGAAATCGGGTGGCGCCCAACCCTCGAGCGCCAGCCCATAGATCTCGATTTCGCGTGGCGCCCGATCCACTTCCTCGCCCCTGCGAGCCTTGCGGTACAGCCGCTCACCGCCCTGCTTGAGCGCCGAGTACATGGGCGGCACCTGTGCAATCTTGCCCCGGAAACTTTCCAGCACGGCCGACAGATCGTCACGCTGGAGCTGCCGCCAATCACAGGTCTCGACAATCTCGCCTTCCGCATCGCCGGTCGCGGTGCGCGCGCCAAGCCGGGCCGTAACCCGGTAGCCCTTGGCCGCGTCCAGCAGGTAACCAGAGAAGCGCGTGGCCTGGCCGAGGCAGATCGGCAACAACCCGGTCGCCAGCGGGTCGAGGCTGCCGGTGTGCCCGGCCTTGCGGGTCCCGAAGAGACGTTTGACCTTCTGCAGCGCAACGTTCGAAGAGAGACCCGCGGGCTTGTCGAGCAGCACGATGCCGTCGAGCTCACCGGCGATCGGCCGGCGGTCCCCGGCAATCGGCTCACTCATCCTGGTCGGGCCTGTCCTTGTCGGACGCCACCGCCCGGTTGATCAGGTCGGAAAGGCGCGCGCCCCGCTCGAGGCTCTCATCGTGGCGGAAATGGAGCTCGGGCACCTGGCGGATGTACATCGCGCGGCCCAGCTTGCCGCGAATCATCCCGGACGCCCGGCCGAGCGCTGCGGCCGCCGGTGCCGGGTCAGCATCGGGGTCCAGCAGGCTGAACCAGACAGTGGCGTGCGACAGGTCGCGTGAAACCTCCACGGCGGTGACGCTGACGCCGTGCGCGCCCGGGTCATGCACGTCGCGCAACAGGATCTCGCCCAGCAGCCGTTGCATCTGCTCACCGACCCGGCGACTGCGCGTGAACTCCCTCGGCATCAGCTTTGCTGGAAGGTCCGGGCGATCTCGACCCGCTCGAAGCACTCGATCTGGTCGCCCGCCCGCACGTCATTGTAGTTACGCACACCGATGCCGCACTCGGTGCCGGAGCGCACCTCGTTGACGTCGTCCTTGAAGCGCCGCAGCGACTCGAGCTGGCCTTCGAAGATCACCACGTTGTCCCGCAGCACGCGGATCGGGTTGTTGCGCTTGACCGTGCCCTCGGTGACCAGGCAGCCGGCAACCTGGCCAAACTTGGGCGAGCTGAATACTTCGCGCACCTCGGCAATGCCGACGATCTGCTCGCGAATCTCCGGCGACAGCAGGCCGACAATGGCCGCCTTCACATCGTCGATCGCCTCGTAAATGATGCTGTAGTAACGCACATCGACGCCGGTTTCCTTGATGGTGCTGCGCGCCGTGGCGTCGGCACGCACGTTGAACCCGATGATGATGGCGCTGGACGCAGCGGCGAGGTTAACGTCCGACTCCGTGATACCGCCGACGTTGCTGCTGATGACCTTGACCTTGACCTCGTCGGAGGAAAGCCTGGTCATCGCATCGCGCAACGCCTCGGCGCTGCCCTGCACGTCCGCCTTGATCAGCAGCTGCACCGCACTGGCCTCGCCCTCCTCCATCTGGGAGAACACATCCTCCAGCTTGGCGGCCTGCTGCTTGGCCAGCTTCACGTCGCGGAACTTGCCCTGGCGATGCAAAGCCACCTCGCGCGCCTTGCGCTCGTCGGGCAGCACGACCACGTCGTCGCCCGCCATCGGCGTGCCGGAAAGACCGAGCACCTGTACAGGCGTGGAAGGACCGGCTTCCTTGAGAGGCTTGCCGAGCTCGTTGAACATCGCGCGTACGCGGCCATGCTCGCGCCCGGCCAGCACGGCGTCGCCCGGACGCAGCGTGCCCTGCTGGACCAGCACGGTCGCCACAGCGCCGCGTCCCTTCTCCAGGCTGGACTCGATCACCACGCCCTTCGCCGGGCCGCCGGCAGCCGCCTTCAGTTCGAGCACCTCGGCCTGCAGGGCCACGGACTCGAGCAGGTCGTCGATGCCTTCGCCGGTGTGCGCCGAGACGTTCACGAACTGGGTATCGCCGCCCCATTCCTCGGGAATGACCTGGTGCTGGGCAAGCTCGTTCTTGACCCGCTCCGGGTCGGCCCCGTGCTTGTCGATCTTGTTGACAGCCACAACGATCGGCACCCCGGCGGCGCGCGCGTGCTGCACGGCCTCGACGGTCTGCGGCATGACGCCGTCATCGGCCGCCACCACCAGGATCACGACGTCGGTCGCCTGGGCGCCGCGGGCGCGCATCGCGGTGAAGGCCGCATGGCCCGGGGTATCGAGGAACGTGATGCGCCCCTTGGGGGACTCGACCACGTAGGCACCGATGTGCTGCGTAATGCCGCCGGCCTCGCCGGCCGCGACCTTGCTGCGGCGGATGTAGTCCAGCAACGAGGTCTTGCCGTGGTCCACGTGGCCCATGATGGTAACCACCGGCCAGCGGGACTGTTCCTCGCCGGTGCCGCGGGTAGCCTCCTCGACAACTTCCTCGATCTGGTTCTCGCGAAGGATCTTCGGCGTGTGGCCCATCTCCTCCACCACGATCACGGCGGTATCCCGGTCGATGACCTGGTTGATCGTGACCATCGCCCCCATGCCCATCATGGTCTTGATGACCTCGGTGGCCTTCACGGCCATCTTCTGGGCCAACTCGGCGACGGTGATGGTCTCGGGAATCCCGACCTCGCGCACCACCGGCGCGGTGGGACGCTCAAAGCCCTGTCGCTCGATCTGGGTTGCGGCGCCACGGCGGCCGCCGGAGGGGCGCTTGCGCCGCTTGCCGGACTTGTCGCCCGCGACGTGCAGTTCCTTGCGGCCATACTTGGTGCTGCCCGGCGCCTCGGCGCCGGCGCCGCGGCGCGGCGGGGCGCGCTCCGCCTCACGGCGCTTGCGGTCATCGTCGGAAGTCCGCTTGCGAGCCTCGGCCAGCACGCGGGCCTCTTCCTCGGCGATGCGGCGCACCTCGTCCTCGGCCTTCTTGCGGGCGTCTTCCTCAGCCTTGAGACGGGCTTCCTCGTCGGCCTGGCGACGCTTTTCCTCGTCGTCGCGGGCCTGCTGTTCCTGCTCCACGCTGCGGCGCGCCGCTTCTTCGGCCGCCCGCTTGGCCTCTTCCTCGGCCTGCCGCTGGCGGTCGAGCTCTTCCTGCTCCTGGCGAGCCTGTTCCTCGAGCACGTCCCGCTTGATGTAAGTGCGCTTCTTGCGCACCTCCACGTTGACGGTACGCGCCCGGCCCTGGCCCACCGGCTGGCGGAGCTCGCTCTGTGTCTTGCGCTTGAGCGTGATCTTGCGCGGCGTCCCGGCGGACGCCTCGCGGCCGTGGCTCTCCCGCAGGAAAGTCAGCAACTCAAGCTTGGCCTCGTCGCTGATGGTGTCCTCCGCGCCCTTGACGCGGATACCAGCTTCCTCAAGCTGCGTGAGCAGCTTGTCCACCGGGACCTTCAGGACATCAGCGAACTGGGCAACAGTGACGTCGGCCATATGCATTCGAACCTCGTGTTCAGCCGTTCTCTTCGGCGCTCTCGAACCAGTGCGCGCGGGCGGCCATGATCAGCTTCGCGGCACGCTCGGGATCGAGTCCCTCGATATCCTCGAGCTCGTCCGTCGCCTGGTCGGCCAGGTCCTCCCGGGTCTGGATTCCGCGGCTCGCCAGCGCATAGGCAAGCCCCTTGTCCATGCCCTCGAGAGACAACAGGTCCTCGGCCGGCTCGGCCTGGTCGAGCTTCTCTTCCTTGACGATCGCCTGGGTGATCAGCACGTCGCGGGCGCGGCTGCGCAGCTCCTCGACGATATCCTCATCGAACTCCTCGACCGACAGCAGTTCCGAGGTCGGCACGTAGGCGATCTCCTCGATGCTCGAGAATCCTTCCTGCACGAGGATCACCGCGACTTCCTCGTCCACGTCGAGCTGGGTCTTGAAGTTCTCGATGAGCGTGCGCGACTCGGACTCGCTCTTCTCCTCGGCCTCGCCCGCCGTCATGACATTCAGCTCCCAGCCGGCCAGCTCACTTGCGAGCCGCACGTTCTGGCCGCCGCGGCCGATGGCCTGCGAGAGCTTATCCTCCTCGACGGCCACATCCATGCTGTGCGCTTCTTCATCGACGACGATGGAGACCACCTCGGCGGGCGACATGGCATTGATGACGAACTGCGCGGGATTGTCGTCCCACGGGATGATGTCGACCCGCTCGCCGGCCAGCTCGTTGGACACAGCCTGCACGCGCGAGCCGCGCATGCCGACGCAGGCGCCGATCGGATCGATGCGCTGGTCGAGGCTCTTCACCGCGATCTTGGCGCGGTGGCCCGGATCGCGCGCGGCGCCGAGGATCTGGATCAGCCCCTGGCCGACCTCCGGCACCTCGAGCTTGAACAGCTCAATGATGAACTCCGGGGCGGTTCGCGACAGGAAAATCTGCGGCCCCCGCGGCTCGGAGCGCACTTCCCGCAGGTAGCCCTTGATGCGGTCCTGGGTACGCACGGCCTCGCGCGGAATCATTTCCTCGCGAGAGATGAAACCCTCGGCGTTGCCGCCCAGGTCGACGAACACGCCGTTGCGATCCACGCGCTTGACGATCCCGCCGATGAGGGTGCCGACGCGGTCGAGGAACTCCTCGACCACCTGGGCCCGCTCGGCCTCGCGGACCTTCTGCACCACCACCTGCTTGGCGGTCTGGGCGACGATGCGGCCCGTTGGCGTGACATCCAGCGGTTCCTCCACGTAGCCATCCACCTCGGCGTTCGGGTCGATGTCGAGCGCGTCCTCGAGGCGCAGCTCGCGGCTCGGCGTCTCCAGCTCGGTGGAGTCGTCGGCGAACACTTTCCAGCGGCGGAACGTGCTCAGCGCACCGGTCTTGCGGTCCATGGAGACGCGCGTATCGATGTCCTCACCGAACTGCTTGCGGGCAGCGGTGGCCAGTGCCATCTCCAGGGCGTCGAAAATGATCTCCTTGTCGAGTTCTTTTTCGGCCGACACCTGTTCGATAACCTGCAGGATTTCCTTGTTCATTTCAGTTGACCCGATCCCCAGGACTACAACTCCGGCACCAGCCGGGCGGATTCGATATCGGACAGCGGCAGGTTCACCCGCTCGCCGTCCACCTCAATTTCAATCACACCGCCGGCCGCGCCGACGATCTTTCCCTTGTACCGCCGCCGTCCCGGGCGGCCTGCCGCCAGGACGACCTTCACGACGTGGCCCGCCTGGCGGCTGAAGTGCTCTTCCGTCCGCAGCGGCCGATCCAGCCCGGGCGAAGACACCTCGAGGACGTAATGACCCGGAATCGGGTCCTCCACGTCCAGCAGCCCGCTCACCCGGTGGCTCACTCGCTCGCAATCCTCGAGCCCGATGCCATCTTCACGGTCGATGTAAATCCTCAGCGTCCCCGACCCTCCGGCGGCCGGCGCGTCGAGCTCCACCAACTCGTAGCCCAAGGCCTCAACCTCGGGCGACAGCAACTCCAGCAATCTGTCTTTCAGCATCACTGTCTTGCCAAAAACAAAAATGGGCCATGCGGCCCACCTGTCGGCCCCCTTGGAGGCCATTCCCGACCCCTCGAAGGGGGGCGGATAAAGAAAAAGGCCCAGCGGGGCCTTTTCCGGCGAAAAGCTTGGTAGCGGGGGCAGGATTCGAACCTGCGACCTTCGGGTTATGAGCCCGACGAGCTGCCAGACTGCTCCACCCCGCATCCGCAGACCGCATAGTTTACGGGGGGCTTTTCCGCAGTGCAAGCAAAACGGGG
>CBDDRR010000208.1:0-24192 GCA_965233095.1 uncultured bacterium | reverse complement strand
CGGCGGCGTGTTCGGCCTGGCCGAACAGGATCTTTCCCCGTTGGGCGATTTCCCGCTGCACGACGCCCGGTGGGTGGCCTCAGACCCGGCCGGCGGCCGGGTAGCAGTCGTACAGGGAACGCCGGGCCAGGTCTCGGTGTTCGCCGAGGGTGAATTTCCGGGCGGCGCCATGACACTTCTGAACAGTTTTCCGTTCCCGGGCGCTGATGTCCCGGAGTCCAAGTCGACGGTGGAGATCGCCGGCAACAAGGCCTTCATTGCCGCCGGCCCAGAGGGCGTGCAGGTCATGTGCCTCGACGATGGCGCGATCATCGGCCAGGTGCCGCGGCCGGACCCGGTGCAGCTGGGCCTCGACCCCGCTGTGGTCGTGACCAACGCGGTCACGGTGGACGGCGACCTGATGTTCATTTCGAACGGCGAGGCGGGCGTCTATGTAGCGCGCGCCGCGCAGCCGTTCGCGGCCTCGGGCTGCGCGCCGCAGGACATCACCGTCGCCGGCAAGCTACGCTTCGATGATCTGCAGTCCGCCAACCACGTGTCCTACCGCGGCGACTACCTGTTCGTCGCGGCCGGGCTCGGCGGCGTCAAGATCGTGCGGGTACGTCGCAACTGAGATTTCGCGGGGTCCCGGATGCGCCCGGCTGGAGCAGTTCAAGCGTGGGCGCGCAGATCCCTGAGCGTGCGGCAGGCTGCCGGGAAGTCCGATTCCATGATCTGGCGCGCGAGCTCTACTGACGCCAGGCCGAGGAGCTCCCTTATCAGGCTGGCGTGCCGTGCGTAGAGGGACACTGCGGCGTGGTCTCCCTGCTCGAGCAGCTTTTCAAGCTCGTCGAGCACGGTGAACGCAACGCCCATGCGCGTCGTGGTGCCGCCGCTGACGCTCACTTGCTCCGCATCGAGCGGGTCGACCCGGGGCCCGTCGGCATCTTCCGCCGGCGGTGCGTCGAGCCACTTCAGCAAGGTTGCGTATAGCAGGGCGGGCCGCACCGGCTTGGTAATGAAATCATTCATACCTGCCTCGCGGCACGCCCGCCGGTCCTCGGCAAAGGCGTTGGCCGTAAGCGCAAGGATCGGCTTGTCCCGGCAGGGAGTCGACTTGCGGATGATCTCGGTAGCCTCCAGCCCGTCCATGTCCGGCATCTGCATGTCCATCAGGATGAGGTCGTAGGACTCCCGCATCGCCTTTTCGACCGCCTCGCGCCCGTCTACTGCGGTGTCCACTGCGAGGCCTGCACCCTCAAGCAGGTGAACCGCAATCTGGCGGTTGATGTCGTTGTCTTCCGCGAGCAGGATTCGCACCCCTGCGTACTGCTTGCGCAGCATGGATTCGGCGCTCGCCTCCAGGTGGGCCAGTTCACCGGACGGCGCCGCGCCGCGGCCGCGGCCCAGGCGGACCGTAAACCAGAAACGGCTGCCGACGCCGGGCGTGCTGTCCACGCCGATTTCACCGCCCATAATCATGGTCAGGCGCTGGGTGATCGCCAGGCCGAGCCCGGTCCCGCCATGCCGCCGGGAGGTCGAGGCCTCGCCTTGCTCGAAAGCGTTGAACAGCCGCTCGGCGTCCTCCGGCTTGATGCCGATGCCCGTGTCCTCCACCTCGAAGCGCACCAGCAGTTGCTCGCCTGAGTCCTCGACCAGCGTGGCGCGGATATCTATGCGGCCCGAATCGGTGAACTTCACGGCGTTGCCGGCAAAGTTGAGCAGGCATTGGCGGAGCCGGGTTGAGTCGCCGTGCAGCCAAGCCGGCACATGATCACGGTCGGAATGCACCGTAAGGCCTTTCCGCTGGGCGGATTCGCGCACGATGGACGCGACGTTGTCCAGCACGCTGCTCAACTCGAAGTTTTCCAGCTCCAGGTCCAGCTTGCCGGCCTCGATCTTGGAAAGATCGAGAATGTCGTTGATGATGGTCAGCAGGTGGCGCCCGGCATCATCGATCCTGTCGAGACGCTCCCCCTGCTCAGGCGCCACGCCGGCGCGGCGGATGAGATAGGTGAGCCCGATGATGGCGTTCATGGGCGTGCGTATTTCGTGGCTCATATTGGCCAGGAACGTGCTCTTGGCCTTGTTGGCGGCCTCTGCATGCTGGCGAGCCTCCGCCAGCTCCGCGGTGCGCTGCTCGACCAGTTCCTCGAGATGATTACGATAGTGCTGCAACTGAGCGATCAGCTGCTTGTTCTCCGTGATATCGAACTTGACCGCCACATAATGCGTGACAGCCCCGTCGGACCCTCGCAGGGGCGTGATGATGGCGGACTCATAGAACTCGCGGCCATCCTTGGCGCGATTGCAGAACTCGCCGGACCAACTCTCACCGCTTGTGAGCGTGGTCCACAGGTCACGGTAGGTGTCGGCCTCTGTCTTGCCGGACTGCAATATGCGGGGATTCTTGCCGCGGACTTCCTCGAGACGGTAGCCGGTCGATTGCACGAATGCATCGTTGACGTACTCGATGTTGCCCCGTGTGTCGGTAATGATGATGCTCTCGGCGCTTTGCTCGACGGCCTGCGACAACTTGCGCAGCAGGTCCTCGTCGGCCTTGCGTTCCGTGATGTCCTGCACGACTCCGGCGAGCTTGGTTGCAGCGCCGGAGGCATCGAGCTGGTGTGTGCCTGACAGCCAGACCCAGCGGGTTTCGCCGTCCGTGCGCCGGATGCGGCATTCGCACTCCCAGTCGGTGCCGGCCTCGATAGAGGCGAGCAGAGTGCGCTCGACCACCGGCCGGTCCTCCGGCGTTACGAACTGGAGCACATCCCGATAGTGCCATGTGTCCCGCGGCGCGGGCGCGCCGAAAATACGGTCATGCTCCGGTGACCTTTCCACACTGAGGTCGGCAAGGTCGAGTTCCCAGCCCGCGGCCCGGCTTCTGCGCAGCGCGAACTCCAGCTTGTTCTTGGTGTGCTGGAGCTCCTCGAGCACCCTTTCCGCTCGCTCGCGCGCCTGGATGGAATCCTCCATCAGGTTCAGAGCAGCAAGCTGGGCGCGGCGCTGCTTCTCGATGTCTGCCTCATGCTCCGCAGCCCGCTGCTGTTCAATTGCCACGAGGCGCTGCTCAGCGGCCTTGCGATCGCTGATATCGTGGACTATCAGGTGCACCAGAGCCTGGTCACCTACCGTGATCGGGCTGCTGAAGACCTCGACGTCGCGTTGCGTGCCGTCGGCTCGCCGGTGGCGTGCCTCATCGACCCGTTGCTCCGGCGCTGCCAGCGTACGCGCGCCGGGGTTGAGCCTGGCGAACGGCATGCCCGCCAATTCCTCGTACGACCAGCCGTAAAACTGCGCGGCTGCCGGGTTGGCGTCAACCACCGTGCCCGACTGCGGATCGACGACAAGCATCACTGCGCGAGTGTCATGAAAAAGGCTGCGATAACGAACTTCACTGTCCCGCAGTGCGCGCACATTGGCCTGGTACTTCATGCGGCCTGCAAGCAGCAGCCCAAGTGCGACCGTTGCAAGCGGATAGATGAGCAACACCGGCAGCCCGACGCCGGTCAGGATATCTTTCGCCAGTTCGGGCGGCAGCACCATCGGCATCACAGCAAGCATTGCGCCGTTGACCAACAGCCCGAGCGCGTACAGCTCCGGCCAGCCGATGTCCGCCAGCGCGCCACGCCGCCACCAGCGCCAGGCAAGGCCAATAAATCCGGACACAAGAATCACGACCACGCCGGCGAGGGCGCCCACTCCGCCCTGCTGCAGCCTGAATGCGGCCGTCATGGCCATCGCAAGCAGCGTCGGCACAGCACCGAAGAACAGGCCGGAAATGCCGAGAAGCACCGAGCGCAGGTCGAACACCAGCCCCGGGGAAAGCTCGAACGACAGCATCATGATACCGACGCCGACGAGGCCCAGCAGCATGCCGACAACAGGACTCCACAAGCGTCGCAAACTGCGCGCGCGCTTGCTGATTGCCAGCGCCAGGATTTGCGCGACTGCGATCAACAGGGCGGCATTCAGGAGCAGCGGTCCGAAAATATCGACCTCGAAACGCATCAATCCTCCTCCGGAAGCTGGACCAGTTGCCGACCGAATGGTGGCTCGAGCCCGAGCCGTGCCGAAAGATCGTTGACCTGTTGCTTGAGCCGCAGCATCTCCAGCTCGCGCCCGATCATGGCCTTGTTGAAGCGCTCAAGCTCCTGGTTGCGTTCTTCCAGGTGGCGGTCATGCTCTGCCAGCAGGGTGGAAGAACGCTCCATCTCGGTGATGTCACGCGAGATACCGTAAACGCCGATCAAGTGACCTGACTCGTCGTGCAGCTGGCCCTTCTTGGCCAGGATGACTCGCTGCCCGTGCACCGTATCGAGAGTTTCCCGCATCATGATCGCCCGGTCCTCGGCCAGGACCCGGCGGTGAACGCCCCTCAGAAACTCGGCCTGCTCCGGTGGGAACAGGCTGGAGTCATCGCGCCCGATCACCTCGTCCTCTGACTTGCCGGTCAGTTCACATGCCGCGCGGTTGAACAGCAGGTAGCGTCCCTCGATATCCTTGACGAAGATCGCGTCGTCCGCGCTGTCCGCCACCGCCTTCAGGAGCTTGAGCGCCTGCAGCCGCTTGCCTTGCACGCGTTGGGCCGCCTGCGATTGCAGCAGGTGCTCGCGCTGGCGCCGATTGACCAGCGTCGCGGCCACTGCAAAAAAGAACAGCAGGCTCAGAGACACGATGGGAAGGAGGCTGCCGAGCGCTGCTTCGCGGACCTCGCGAATATCCATTTTTGCGACCAGGAACCAGTCCGTTCCCGGGATCGCGCGACCAGAGCCGAACACGGCTTGGCCGCGGTAGTCCACGCCTTCGATACGTCCCTGGTCGGTCACGCTCGCTGCAGCGAGCTGCACCGCCAGCGAGTCGGGAGCGTCACGCATCGCGAGTCGATCGAATGCCGACCCCTCGAGGTGCCGGAGGTCGCTCAACGTGACCACGGCGTCGTCCTCGACGCGAAACAGCACGACTTCACCGGTGCCGCTGGGCATGGGAAAACTTCTCATGGACTCAGGGAAGTAGTCGTCGGCGGCGGTATGGAGCAAAACGAGGGGTCGACCCAGCGGACCATCCACAGGCAGGGTGGCAAGGAAGTCCAGGTGGACGGTTCCGTCGGCGTCCCGGAAGGGGCCGATGTAGCTGGCGCCTGTACTGTCCGCGGACTCGATGCCTCGCGCGAGAAGATCGGCCGGGAGACGCGCCGTCGCATGGGCGTCGTCGGACAACACCCGGCCCGTTTCGTCAAGCAGGAACACCGAGCTGAAGCGCCCGGAGTACGCGAACTGGCCCAGCCGCAGGAACAGCAGGTCGCGGGCCTGTTCGTCGCCGTCGATGCGCCAACGAGTGTAAAGCTCGGCCTGCGGGAAACTGGTCGTGTGCAACCCGGCGCTGCGCAGCCGTTCCTCAAGCCAGTTGGAGACCTGCTGGCTGCGCAATTCCGCCACTGAAGAAACGACGGTCCAATAGTCGGTGCGCTTCAGCCGGTAGACATGGTTGGCCACCACCAGGTTCGCGAGCACGATGAGGGCCCCGAGCGCGCCCAGGGGCAGCCAGAGGCCACGCCGTGGCGTCACCGCGTCGTTAGCGGTGGCAATGGTCGGGCCGGGCTGGTCTCTGGAGCTGTCCATGACGGACTCTCACCGCAGTGGGGGTAGACTGCGCTTGATGCACAGTAGCACCGGCAAAATCCCGGCATCTTGAGCCAGTTCTCATTAAGGTAAATGCAATTCATCTAATGCGCCTTGGCGCCGCCGGCGTCGACTTTGGCGCCACCACAACGGCGGACATCCATGTCCAGTTTTCGGTCGCGGCGGAGCCGCTAAAGCGCTAACTTATCGACATGGAAACGCACCCGGATAACACACCCTTGCCGCCGCCGGACGAGATGTACCGCGCGCTTGTGGCGCGTGACCCGGGTTACGACGGCATTTTCGTCGTCGGAGTGCGCTCCACCGGCATTTTTTGCCGCCCCGTCTGCCCGGCTCGCAAGCCGCTCAGGGCGAACGTCGATTTCTTCGCCGGCGCGCGCGAGGCGCTCGCGCACGGTTTCCGGCCCTGCAAGCGCTGCCGGCCGCTGCAGCCGAATGGGGCAACCCCGGAGGCGATCGCGCGCTTGTTGCAGGCCTTCGATGCGGATCCCTCGCTGCGGCTGCGCGACGGCGACCTGCGTGCCCGGGGCCTCGAGCCGGCGACCGTGCGGCGCTGGTTCAAGCAGCACCACGGCATGACATTCCATGCCTACCAGCGGGCGCGCCGGGTGGGGGCCGCGCTTGGCGCCCTGGCGCAGGGCGCCGGCGTTACCGATACCGCCTTTGGCAGCGGATTCGATTCGACCAGCGGTTTCCAGGAAGCCGTGCGACGCATCACCGGGCGTTCGGCCGCCGCCAGTCGGAATGCAGCTGTGGTCCACCTGTCGCGCGTGCTCACGCCCCTCGGTCCCATGCTCCTCGGCAGCACCGGCAGCGGCGTGGTCCTGCTCGAGTTTACCGACCGACGCATGCTGGAGACGCAGCTGCAACGTCTTGCGCGCCGGCGCAAGTGCCTGTTCGTGCCCGGCGACACACCAGCCGGCCAACGGCTGGAGGAGGAGCTGGCGGCCTATTTCGAAGGTAGCCTGACGGTATTCACCACCCCGCTGGACCCCGCCGGCACCGAGTTTCAGCAGGCAGTCTGGCGAGTGCTCCGGGAGATTCCCTCCGGCGAGACACGCAGCTACGGGGAGCAGGCCAGCATGCTCGGCCGTCCCAGCGCCGTGCGCGCGGTGGCGCGCGCCAACGGCGACAACCCGATTGCGATCGTCGTGCCGTGCCATCGCGTGATCGGGGCCGACGGCACGCTCACCGGCTACGGCGGCGGCCTGTGGCGCAAGCGCTGGCTGCTGCACCACGAGCAGCGGTGCCTCGCTGCGCGCGGGTCGAGCGGCTGAGGACAGGGGGCGGATGCGACACCAACTTGCTGTCGTGGCGCTCGCCCCGCTGCTGCTTGCACAGGGATTGCGCGTGCGGCGCGTCACTCCAAGGTTGCCCGAGCCGCCGGGTCCGCGCTCCGGTACGGTGGGCGAGGGACCGCCGCTGCGACTGCTGATCGCCGGCGATTCCGCGGCCGCCGGGGTCGGCGCGCAGACCCAGGCCCAGGGACTGTCCGGCACAGTGGTCGATGAGCTGAGCCGGGACTACTGCGTTTCGTGGAGCTTGAACGCCCGTACCGGGCTGCGGGCCGCCGGCGTCATTGCGCGGCTCGAGGCAGCGGCCGCGGAGCCGTTCGACGTTGCCCTGCTGTCGGTCGGGGTCAACGACGTGACGGCATTCACGCCGGTCGGCAAATGGCTGGCGCAGCAGGCCCGGCTGGTGGGCCTGCTGAAGGCCCGCTTCGGCGTGCGGCACGTACTGCTTACCGGCTTGCCGCCGATGCATGCCTTTCCGGCGCTCCCCGAGCCGCTGCGCGGGTACCTGGGCGCGCGGGCCCGCCTGCTCAACGAAAGTCTGGTTGCCTTCGCCGCCGCGGACGACGCCTGCGAGGTCGTGATTCCACGGTTGCCGATGGACCCGGCCTACATGGCCAGCGACGGCTTTCATCCGGGGCCGCCGGCTTACCTCGAGTGGGGCCGCACCGCGGCCGAGATCATTCGTCATCGGGTTTCCAGCCGGCCGGCTTCGGCTTAAACTCCCGCAGTCACCGCGGGAGTCCACGGAATGAGCATTGACCTGAGCATCTCTCCGGCTGCGATCTGGGCCCTGCTCGGCGTCGTGCTGATCCTGGCCGAGTTCGCCATGACCGGCGTGATCCTGGTGTTTTTCGGGGTTGCCGCGCTGCTCGTCGGCCTGCTGCTCTGGGCGGGTGTAGCGATGTCACTCAATATCCAGATCCTGGTCTTCGGCGTGCTGGCGATCGCCCTGCTGCTCGTGGCCCGGGATCGCGTGCGGTCATGGTTCCACGGCAAGTCGGAGCGGGCCAGCGACGGCATCGAGGTGCTGGTGCCGGGGACGCCGGTGACGGCACTGGGGGATTTCATCGACGGCGTCGGACTGGTGACGCATCGCGGCGCCCGCTGGAACGCCGAGTGCGAAGCGCCGGTGGTCGGCGGGCAGCGCCTGTGGATCACCGGCCGTCGCGGCCTGGTGCTGCGGGTCAGCGCCGAGCAACCGGCAGAAGGCCGCTAGCCAGGCCGGCATCCCAATCCGTTTCGAACCAGGCCTGCCGAAGGAGCGCGCGTGCAAACCATAGACCTGATGACGATCATCTCGCTGGTTGTCCTTGCCATCATCGTCGTGGCGCTGTTCAAGACGGCACAGATCGTGCCGCAGCGATCGGCTTACATTGTCGAGCGACTTGGGCGCTATGCCCGCACTCTGGATGCCGGCTTCCATATCCTCATTCCTTTCATCGACCGGGTGGCCTATCGCCAGACGCTGAAGGAGGAGGCCATCGACGTGCCCAAGCAGCAGTGCATCACGCGCGACAACATCAGCGTATCGGTGGACGGCGTGCTGTACCTGCAGGTGGTCGATCCACATGCCGCCAGTTATGGCATCGCAGACTATCACTACGCCACTGCCAGCCTGGCACAGACCACGCTGCGCTCGGTGATCGGCCAGATCGAGCTGGACAAGACTTTCGAGGAGCGTGCCAAGATCAACGAGGAAGTGGTCAAGGCGCTGGACGAGGCCGCCAACCCGTGGGGCGTGAAGGTGCTGCGCTACGAGATTGCCGATATCGTGGTGCCGACCACGATCACCGACGCGCTCGAGCAGCAGATGCGCGCCGAGCGCGAGCGACGCGCGGTCGTGGCCCGCTCGGAAGGACAGCGCCAGGAGCAGATCAACGTTTCCGAGGGCGAGAAAATCCAGATCATCAACCTGTCGGAAGCGCAGAAACAGAAGCAGATCAACGAGGCGGAGGGCAAGGCGCGAGAGATCCAGATGCTGGCGGATGCGACGGCGCAGGGCATCGAGCGCATCGCGACAGCCATCAATCAGCCGGGTGGCAAGGAGGCCGTCAGCCTGCGGATCGCAGAGCAGTATGTGCGGGAATTCGGCAACCTGGCCAAGGTGAATAACACCATGATCCTGCCCGCGGAGCTCAGCAACATCGGCGCGGCGGTAGCCGGCCTGGCGGAGGTGCTCAACAAGGCGAAGCCGGGCATGGGCGGAGAAGTGGCCGCGCGCTGAGCCCAAGGTGAGTTACCATATATGGGAAATTTCGACCAAATACGGTAATTTTATGATGATCCGGCAAGTGATCGTGGAAAGACTCTACGCCGCGTGCGATTCGGCAGCAAGCGAGTTGCTGCCCGGCACTTGGCGCCGCCTGGCGTGTAACGGATAATTCGCCGCGACGTGAGCGGACAGCGGGGCGACCCGGCTGTCCGCTGCTCGTTCTACCCCAACGTGTCTAATTTCACCCAAGAGAGAGCTCATACATGACTGCAAGAATGCTCGCCCTGGCCGCGCTGCTGGCCCTTTCGGGCGCTGCGCTCGCCTCGGACCTCAATTACAACTACATCGAGGCCGACTACGTGACCGTCGACATCGACGATTTCGATGAGGATTTCGACGGCTGGTCGGTCAACGGATCCTTCCTGCTTACCGAGCAGGTCTTCATGTTCGGCGGCTATTCCGATATCTCCACCGACCAGATCGGGGGTTTCAAGCTGAGCAGCGAGGGCCTCACGCTCGGCCTCGGTTACCGTTACGAACTCAGCCGCCAGACCGATCTGAATTTCGCCGCGGCCTTCGAGCGTGTCAAGGCCATGGCGGAGCTCGGCGGATTCGGTTCCGAATCGGTCAGCGAGAACGGCTACTCGCTGGCGGTGGGCGTGCGGCACCTGGTATCGCCCTTGTTCGAGGTGGCGGTCGGGGCCGTCTACGCGGACATCGGGGACGACGACGATACCAGCGCGACAGCAGGCGCTTTGTTCCATGTCACCGAGGCCGTAGCCCTGGGTGTGACCCTCGGGTTCGGCAGCGACGCCACCAGCTACGCGGGCGGCGTGCGGCTCAAGTTCTAGTCGACCTGCGCTCATCGCAGGGCGCGACACGGGAGCGGCGGGGAGCGATTCCCCGCCGCTTTTTTCCTGTTGCGGCCCGGGCGTTCCCGGGCAGGTAAGATGTGAACTCTGGGATGTCCGCCGGGAGCGGCACGCGTCATGCGATTCCTCCACACTGCCGACTGGCACCTCGGGCGCCAGTTCCACAATGTTTCCCTGATCGAGGATCAGCGGCATGCGTTTCGGCAGCTGCTGAAAGCCGCCGTGGAAGCCGAGGTAGATGCCTTCGTGGTGGCCGGAGATGTTTTCGACCGCGCAGTGCCCAGCCCCGAGGCGGTCGAGCTGCTCGACGAGTCTCTCGCGGAGCTGGTGCTGGAGCGGGGCATCCCCGTCATCATGATCGCCGGCAACCATGACAGCGGCCGGCGCCTCGGCTTCGCGTCGGGCCTGTTGGCGCGATCCGGTCTGCACGTGTACGGCTGTTACGCGGGTCCGCCGCATGCGCTGACCATTGAGGACCGCCACGGCCCGGTTCATTTCATCGCCCTGCCTTACGCGGAGCCGGCGCTGGTGCGCGGGGTCAGCGGCGACCCCGAGCTGCGCAGCCATGCGGAGGCGATGGGCTGGCTCACCCGGGCTGCGCTGGACTCGGTGCCGGCAGGTGAGCGTAGCGTTTGCGTGGCGCATTGCTTCGTCGCCGGCGGCGCGGAGAGCGAATCCGAACGGCCGCTCAGTGTCGGCGGGGCGGCGGCAGTGCCGGCAGGTTGCTTCGAGGGCTTCAGCTATACCGCGCTCGGCCACCTCCACCGCCCCCAGGCCATCGGCGAGCGCATCCGCTATTCCGGGTCGTTGCTCAAGTACTCTTTCTCCGAGATCCCGCACCTGAAGTCGGCCGCTCTCGTCGAGCTGGATGCGGCGGGCCACCCGGCGGTCGAATCCGTTCCGCTGCATCCGATGCGGGACCTGCGCCTGCTCGAAGGCGAGCTGGCTGGTTTGCTGGAAGGTCCTTCGCCCGGAGAGAATCCGGATGATTTCCTGCTCGTGCGGCTCACCGACGAGCACGAGCTGCTCGATCCAATGGGTCGGCTGCGGGAGATCTACCCCAATGTCCTGCACATCGAGCGTCCGGCATTGCAGCGAGCGGGTGAGGACGCCTTGCGGACGCATCGCAAGCAGGGCGGCGATGTCGAGTTGTTCAAGGCCTTCTACACGCAGGCGGCCGGCGCGGAGCTCAGCGAGGAACAGGCGGCTGCGTTCAGGGAGGTTTACGACGAGTTGCTGGCGCGGAGCCGGGAGGCCGCCGGATGAGGCCGCTCAGGCTCGAACTGGCGGCGTTCGGGCCCTACGCCGATCCGCAGGTCATCGATTTTCGCGTCCTCGGGGAGCGCCGCCTGTTCCTCGTGCACGGCGTCACCGGAGCAGGCAAGACGACCCTGCTGGATGCGATCTGTTTCGCGCTGTACGGCGATGCCACTGGTGCGGATCGCGATGCGAAGGGGTTTCGCAGCCAGTTCTCCGGGCCTGAGCTGGAGACGTCGGTGACGCTCGATTTCCAGCTTGGCGAGCGCGTGTACCGCGTGACGCGCCAGCCGGAGCAGGAGCGCGCCAAGCTGCGCGGCGAGGGCACCACTGTCTCGCCGCATACGGCGACGTTGTGGGATCGCACCGGGCTTGCCGACGAGGCGGAGGAGGGCAAGGTGCTGGCGACGCGGGTCGGCAACGTCACGGCGGCGATCGTCGATCTCCTGGGCTTTCGCAGCGAGCAGTTCCGCCAGGTCATCGTGCTGCCGCAGGGTCGATTTCGCGATCTCCTGCTGGCGGGCTCGAAGGAGCGCGAGGAGATCCTGCGCCAGCTTTTCGACACCGGGTTTTACGGGCGCATCGAGGACGCGCTCAAGGAACGCAGCCGGGAACTGCGAAGCGCGGCGGAGAAATTGCGCACCGAGCGCGCGGCCCTGCTAAGCCAGGAGGATTGCGACGACGAGGCGACACTCGATGAGCGTTTGCAGGCGCTCGACGCGGACAAGCGCGGTATCGACGCCGGGCTGGAATCGTTGCAGCAGGAGAGTTCCACTGCAGCACAGGCGCTGGAGCGCGCGCGGGCGGAGCAGTTGCGGTTCAGGAAGGCCGAACACGCGCGACGGGCGCTAGCTGCGTTGCAGGCGCGTCGCGCCGGGGTCGATACCGACCGGGAAAGACTGAAGGCTGCCCGCCGTGCCGCCGGGCTGCTCGACCTGGCCGAACAGGTAGCGCAGCGCCGCAAGGCCGCAAGCGAGGCCAACAACACGCTGGAAAGTCTGCGCACCCGGCAAGCGGCGGCTGCGCAACGGCTTCGGCGAGCGGCCGCGGCTGTCGCAGCCGAGCAAGAACGTGCCCCCGAACGCGATGCGCTGGCCAGGCGCATCGCAGAGCTCGAGCGAGCCCAGCCGCTTGCGCATGAGTTGATGGAACTGATGGCGCGGGAATCGACCGAGACGGCGGCGGAGCGGCTGGCGGCGGAGGGTGCCGATACCGCCGTGAAGGCAGCGGACAAGGCGCGTGCTCGCGCCGCGAAGCTGCGCAGCCAGAGGGAGACCGGCAGCGCGGCGCTGCTGGCCGCCGAGCTGCGGCCGGGTGATCCTTGCCCGGTATGTGGATCGACGGAGCACCCGGCGCCTGCCGGCGGTGCCGGCGAGATCCCGTCGACAGAGGCGATGGCTGCGGCTGAGGAAGCCATCACCGCGGCTGAGGCTGAGCTAGACCAGTTTCGGAAGGCTTGCCAGCGCGCCGCGGAGGCATTGTCCGGCCTGCGCGCCGGCATAGTTTCGTTGCGCAAACAACTCGCCGGAGTGGTCGAGCCGTCGCCGGGCAACTTGCATGAGATTCCGCGGCTGGCGGAAGCAGCCCGCAAGCAAGGGGCCGCGCTGCAGGCTGCCCTGGACCAGGCCGTGGTCGAGGAGCAGGCGGCCCGTGATGAGTCAGCGCGTCTAGAGGCGGCGCTGGAGTCTGCGACGGTACAGGCCGAAGCGGGCCGCGTCGCGCTGCGGGCGAGCGAGGAGGAATGGGGTCGACGGCTGCAGAAGTCGGGCTTCGCCGACGAGCAGGCGTGGCGCAACGCCGCCCGTGGCGAGGCGGAAGCGGATCGCCTCGAGGCTGAGATCGCCAATTTCCAGCGGGAGCTGGCTGCTGCCGAAGCCATGGACGCGGCTGCCCAGGCGGAGGTCGAGGGCCGCGCGCCGCCTGATATCGATGCGGTCCAGGCGGCTGCACGAGCCGCGGCCAGCGCTTATGCAAAGGCTGCGGAACAGAGCGGGCAGCTTGCCAGCAGGATCGCAAGCCTCGGCAGGTTGCGCACGCGATTGGCCGAGATCGGCACAGCCTTCGCGGCAACCGAGCAGCGCTTCGGAGTGTTCGGCAGCATCGCGCGGGTTGCCGCCGGCGACAACCAGCACCGCATCTCGCTGCAGCGCTTCGTGCTCGCCAGCAGGCTTGATGACGTGCTGGCGGCCGCCAGCCGGCGGCTCCATGCCATGACTCGCGGCCGCTACCTGCTGCGGCGGAATACCGAAACCGCCGACCGGCGTGCGGCCGGCGGGCTGGAGCTGCTTGTAGAGGATGCCTACACTGCCAACAGCCGCCCGGTCGCAACCCTGTCTGGCGGGGAGAGCTTCCAGGCAGCGCTGGCGCTGGCGCTTGGATTGTCCGAGGTGGTGCAGGCCTACTCGGGCGGGATCAGCCTCGACACTATCTTCATCGACGAGGGCTTCGGCAGCCTGGATCCCGAGGCGCTCGACCTGGCCATCGACACGCTGATGGACCTGCAACAGTCGGGCCGCCTGGTCGGCGTGATTTCGCATGTGCCGGAGCTGCGCGAGCGCATGGACGTGCGGCTCGAAGTCATGACGGGCCCGGCTGGCAGCCGCGCGGTGTTTCGCCTCCCCTGAAACGATAGGGTATACAGCACAGATGTTCTCGACCATCGTCCCCCTGAGTGCCTTGTTGTCCGGCGCGGCCCTCCTGCTTCTCGGCAGCGGCCTGCTCGGCACGCTGCTCGGCGTGCGCGGCACCATCGAGGGCTATGACGACCAGGTCCTCGGCCTGATCATGTCGGCTTACTTCCTCGGTTTCTTCCTCGGCACATTCCTTGCGCCTGCGGCGATCCGACGCATGGGGCACATCCGCGCCTTTTCTTTCTTCGGCGCCTTGTTCGCCAGCTCGGTGCTGCTGCACGCCATCTGGGTGGAGCCGGTCGCATGGGGCCTGTTGCGGATTGGCACGGGCATCGCCGTGGTCGGCCTGTACACGGTCATCGAAAGCTGGCTGAACGCCACCGTGGAAAGCGCGCAGCGCGGCCGTGTCTTTGCCGTCTACATGGGCATCAATCTGGGGGCCCTGGCGCTCGGGCAGCAATTGCTGCGACTGGCGCCGGCAGAGTCCTTCGCACTGTTTTCCCTGGTGGCGATCCTGGTGTGTGCGGCGATGCTGCCAGTGACCGCCACGCGCATGGTGCAACCGGTCATGCAGCCGGCAGCACGCATCGGCGCAGGCCAGCTTTTCCGCATTGCGCCGGCCGCGGCCGCCGGTTCCTTGTTCTCCGGCCTGAGCATTGGCACCTTCTGGGGGCTGGGCCCGGTGTACGCGGGCCGGCTGGAGCTCGGCGTCGAGAACGTGGCCATGTTCATGAGCGTCACGATCATCGGCGGCGCCCTTCTGCAGTGGCCCGTCGGCCGGCTGTCCGACAGCGGGGATCGTCGATACACGCTGGCGCTGGCCTGCGTTGGCGCGGCACTGGCGGCCGGTATTGCCATGTTCTTCTCGGACCCGGCGGCTTGGCTGCTTTACGCCGTGTTTTTTATATACGGCGGCCTGTCCTTTGCCGTGTACCCGGTTGCTGTCGCGCACCTGCTCGACCACGTGTCCGCGGAGGACCTGCTGCCGGCGTGCAGCACCGTGCTGCTGTTGCACGGCCTGGGCGCGGCATTCGGGCCGGCGTTGGCCGGTTACGCCATGGCGGGGTTTGGGGAGCAGGCCTTTCCCGGCTACCTGATGTTCGTGCACCTGCTGCTGGCCGTCTACGTGTTCGCCCGCATGTTCGCGCGTCAACGCGACGTCCTGGGAGAAGGACATTTCCACCCGATGCTGCGAACCTCTCCCACGGCCATGGAAATGTTGCCCGAAGTCGAAGCCGCGCAGGAAGAGGCGAGCTGAAACTAGAGGGCACCGCGCCAGGCGACGTGGAAGACCAGGTCCGGCGTGGTGTCGGTGAAGAGGTTCTCGATCATCGCGAGATCGACGCGGCCGGCGCGCCCCAGGGCAATGCTGCCGCCGAAGGTGATTTGTACACTGGCGGCGCCCAGCGGCTCCAGCCTGGTGTCATAGAAAGAGGAATGGCCGTCCAGCTGCAGGCGCAACGTGAGCGCGCGCCACATTGGTCGCGACACGCCGATACTGCCGACCGCCACAACGTCACGGCGCAAGCCGTCGAGCACGTCGCCGTCGCCAAGCCACAGCCCGCCGACCATCCACGCCAGCGTCGTGTCCCAGGCGGCCAGCGTCGCATTGTCGGTCGCCAGCAGCTGGAGCGAGGCATCGGTGCTGCCGCTGCCGTGCAAATCGTCGCTCGAGCCCGTCGGCAGCTTGAGTCCGGCGCGCAGCGCTACGCTACGCGCCGAGGCTGCCGCGCCGAGGCGCCGCTCCATTGCCAGGCGCACGTCACCGACGCCCCTGCTTCGCTCGACAATGCGGAGTTCTTCGCCGGCGCCATCCTCGTAGTGGTAGTCGAGCGAATCATCCTCGAACTGGTCCCGCCGGCTATTGGTCAGGCCGAAAAGATCGTGCCAGTCGCGCACGAGGGAGTCGAGGAAACCGCCGCTGTGCGCGACGAAGGGGATCGTCAGCCCGGCCGAGATGCGGTCGGACAAGCCGCGGCTGAGAGTCAGGCTGCTGCGGTAGGTCTCCCCGTTGAACACGATGCGCTCGCCGGAGGGCAATTCCTCCTCGATCGAGCTGTTGGCGATGTCGAGATCGAAGCGCCAGGCCCATCCGCCGGCCCCGGGGGCAGCGTAAAGGGCCGGCGAGGGCAGGCTGTACAGCTGGATAAAGGGATTTTCGTCGGTCGTGGCGAACAAGCTGTCGTCTGCGGGCGAGCCGTGCACCGTGGAAAATGGCAGCGCCGCCGCGATGTACAATGCGGCCCTGTGCGGCACCGGCGGCAGTTGCCGAAGAAATCGAAGAAAAATGCGGATCGGGTTCATCGGGTTCCGGACCTCTGCCGGGGCGGGCCACGCTTTGTGGCGTCGCTGGTCGAAGTCTTTTAACCAATCGGAGGACAGGTTGCCAGTATTCGGCTGGATCGACGCGCGGCGCACCGTGCTCGCGTTGCTGCTGGTAAGCGGCGCGCTCGCCAGCGGCGCCGCCCAGGGTCGAACGGATGCTGGCGCCGTGGTCCCCGCGGCGCCTTCATGGGCATGGACCTATGCCACTGCCGCCGAAGCTGGTGCAGAGCCCGGCCCCGGCGCACCGGGGGAAAGGAACCCGGCCGGATTGCGCCGCGACACTGCTTACCTGCTGTCCTACCAGGTGGTGACCATCGGCATTCTCTACGCTTTGCCCGAAAGCGTCAGCAACTGGAGCGACGAGCAGAAAGAGAGCTACAGCGTTTCCGACTGGTGGCAAAACGTCACCAACCCGCAGTGGGATACCGACAAGTACTACCTGAACTACATCCTTCACCCTTATTGGGGAGCGGGATACTACGTGCGTTCACGCGAGAATGGTTACGACGAGCGCGCCTCGTTCTGGTACTCGGCGGCGATGTCGGCCGCCTTCGAGTTCGGCGCCGAGGCACTGTTCGAGCAGCCGTCGATCCAGGACCTCATCATCACGCCGGTCGCCGGCGCGATTCTCGGCGACTACTTCATGCGTGTCCGTGAGCGCATTGCGGCACGCCATGCCCCGGGTGAACCGGTGCCGTTCGGCGACCGCGTGGCGCTGGTGCTGACCGACCCGATCGGCGCCATCAACCGGCAGGTGCAGTCATGGCTGGGCCTGACCGGCCACGCATCGCTCCAGCCGTATTACGGACCGCAGTATGTCGGCGCGCCGCGGCCCCATCCGGCGCCCGATGTCCAGGCCGACCGGGTCTACGGGCTGCGGGTAAATTACCGCTGGTAAGAATGACATAAGCAATTGATCTGAAGCCTCGGGCCCGCGCCTCTGGCATCCCATGCCGCAATGCGACAATAATCGCGTTTGTCACAGGCGGCCACTCTCCGGAGCGCATATGAGCAAGCACAGATTCGAGACCCTGCAGGTCCATGCAGGCCAGGCGCCGGCCGCGGGCACGTACTCGCGCGCGGTCCCGATCCACCAGACGACGTCCTACACCTTTACCGACGCGGATCACGGCGCGCGGCTGTTCGCCCTGCAGGAATTCGGCAACATCTACACGCGCATCATGAACCCGACCACGGACGTGTTCGAGCAACGCGTGGCGGCGCTCGAGGGCGGTGTGGCGGCGCTGGCGACTGCCAGCGGACAGTCGGCGCAGTTCCTGGCGATCACCACGCTGGCCGAGGCCGGCGACAACATCGTCTCCGGCGCCAGCCTGTACGGAGGCACCTACAACCAGTTCAAGGTGCAGTTCCCGCGCATCGGAATCGACGTGCGCTTCGTCGCGACGAACGACCTGGATGCCTGGGAAGCGGCAATCGACGATCGCACGCGGGCGCTGTTCGTGGAAAGCATCGGTAACCCGGGGTTCGACGTGCCGGACTTCAAAAAGCTCGCGGAGATCGCGAAACGCCATGAACTGCCGCTGGTGGTGGATAACACCTTCGGCTGCGCCGGATACCTGTTCCGTCCCATCGATCACGGCGCCGACATCGTCGTGCAGTCGGCCACCAAGTGGATTGGCGGCCACGGCACCTCGATCGGCGGCGTGATTGTCGACTCCGGCAGGTTCAACTGGTTCGGCAAGCGCTTCAAGACTTTCCATACGCCTTCGCCGGGCTACCACGGCCTGAATTTCGCCGAGGTGTTCAGCCCCGACGGACCGTTCGGCAACCTGGCGTTCATCATCCGGGCGCGGGTCGAGGGACTGCGCGACTGGGGACCGGCCTTGTCGCCGTTCAATGCCTTCATGTTCCTGCAGGGCCTGGAGACGCTGTCGCTGCGGGTGCAGCGCCATTGTGAGAATGCCCTCGAGCTGGCCCGCTGGCTGACAAGCCAGCCGCTCGTCGAGCGGGTGGACTACCTGGGCCTGGAATCGCACCCACATCACCAGCGCGCTCGTGAGTATCTGCAGAACGGCTTCGGCTCGGTGCTCACCTTCGGCATCAAGGGCGGGCTCGAGGCCGGCAAACGCTTCATCAACTCGGTCGAGCTGGCCAGCCACCTGGCCAATGTCGGCGACGCCAAGACGCTGGTCATCCACCCGGCGAGCACCACGCACCAGCAGCTGTCCGCCGAAGATCAGCGGGCGGCGGGCGTGCTGCCCGACGTCGTGCGGGTCTCGGTGGGAATCGAGCACATCGACGATATCAAGGAGGACTTCACCCAGGCCTTCGCCAAGGTGGCGAGCCAGGGCGGATGAGCAAGCCTTCGCTGCATACGGCGGCGCCGGTCTCCAGGGATACACGATTGTGGCGCTGCGCCGAGCCGTTTCGCCTGGAGAGTGGCGTCACACTGCCGGGCGTGCAGGTGGCCTACCGGACCTGGGGCGAGCTCGCGCCCGACGGCGGCAATGCCGTGCTGGTCTGCCATGCCTTGACGGGGTCGGCCGACGCTGACGTCTGGTGGGCCGGCCTGTTCGGTCCGGGCAAGGCGCTCGACCCGGCCCGCGATTTCATCGTCTGCAGCAACGTGCTGGCCGGCTGCTACGGCACCAGCGGGCCGATCCAGCCGCACCCCGAGGACGGCGAGCCCTGGGGCAGCCGCTTTCCCATCGTCACGATCCGCGACATGGTGCGCCTGCAGGCGCTGCTGCTGGATCATCTCGGGGTCGGTGAGCTCCAGCTCGTGCTCGGGCCCTCGCTTGGCGGCATGCAGGTGCTGGAGTGGGCCGCGACTCATCCGGAGCGCGTCAGGGCGATGGCGCCGATCGGCGTATCAGGACGCCATTCGGCGTGGTGCATCGCCATCAGCGAGAGCCAACGGCGTGCGATCGTTCTCGACCCCGACTGGCAGGACGGCCGTTATCCACCGGACCGGCCGCCTCGCTACGGACTGTCGGTGGCGCGCATGATCGCCATGTGCAGCTATCGGAGCTGGGATAACTTCGAGGCGCGCTTCGGCAGGAAGAAGCAGGACTGGGACGGCCAGTTCGCCGTGACCTCCTACCTGAACTACCAGGGCGAAAAGCTCTACAAGCGTTTCGACGCGAATACCTACGTTCGGCTCACGCAGGCCATGGACAGCCACGACCTGGCGCGCGGCAGGGGCGAGTACGCCCAGGTGCTCGGCAGCCTGGGCATGCCGGCCCTGATCGTGTCGGTGGACTCGGACGTCCTGTATCCGCCGCGGGAGCAGGCAGAGCTGGCGGAGCTGTTGCCGGCGGCGCGCTACGAGGTGCTGCACACGCCTGCCGGGCACGACGGATTCCTCATCGAGACGGACCCGCTCAGCGACATGCTGCTGAGCTTCCGCGGACCCTAGCGATACCGCTTCCTGCCGGTTACACAGGCTCGAAACGGCCGAGGAAAAAGCGCAGCTGCTCGGGTTCGTAGCTGAACTTCAGCCCGCGGATCGCCTCGGCATGCTCCGCGACCTCAATGACGCTTTCCGCCACCACGTCCATGTGCGCCTGGGTGTATACCCGGCGCGGGACGGTGAGCCTGACGAGTTCCAGCTTCGGCATGTGATTCTCGCCGGTCGCCTGGTCGCGTCCTGCGGAGACGGCGCCGCGCTCCATCGAGCGCACGCCGGAGTCCACGTAGATGGCGGCGGCGAGCGCCTGCGCGGGGAAGTGTGCCTGCGGGATGTGCGGCAGCATGCGGCGGGCGTCGAGGAACACCGCGTGGCCGCCCACCGGCTTGACGATCGGCACGCCGGCCCGGTCCAGCAGCTCGCCGAGATATTCGACCTGGCCGACCCGGGCACGGATATGGTGATCGTCCACGCTTTCGCGGATGCCGATCGCCATCGCCTCCATGTCGCGTCCGGCCAGTCCGCCATAGGTGTGCAGGCCCTCGTAGATCACCACCATGTCGCAGGCTCGCCGGTAGAGGTCCGGGTCGTTCATGGCAAGGAAGCCGCCGATATTGACCAGCGCGTCCTTCTTGGCGGACATGGTGGCGATGTCCGTCAGCGAGCAGATCTCGTGGACTATGGAGGCCACGCTGCGGTCGCGGTAGCCGTGCTCGCGCTGCTGGATGAAATAGGCGTTCTCTGCAACGCGCGTCATGTCGTGCACGATCGGGATGCCGTGCCGGTCGCACCAGGCACGCAGCGCCTGGAGGTTCGCCATGGAAACGGGTTGGCCGCCCGCCATGTTCACGGCCGTGGCGAGGCTGACATAGGGAATACGCTCGGCGCCGGCGCGGGCCAGCAGGGCATCGAGCTTGGCAAAGTCCACGTTGCCCTTGAAGGGCGCAGGATCGGCGGGGTCGTGCGCTGCGTCGACAATTACGTCGACGAAAGTCGCACCGGCCAGTTCCTGGTGGATGCGGGTGGTGGTGAAGTACATGTTGCCGGGAACAAAGTCTCCCGGCTTGATGAGCAGCTTGCTCACCAGGTGTTCCGCGCCACGGCCCTGGTGCGTCGGCACAGTGTGGCGGTAGCTGTAGATTTCTTCCACGGTGTCGCGCAGGTGGTAGAAGTTGGCGCTGCCGGCATAGGCCTCGTCGCCCAGCATCATGCCCGCCCACTGGTGGTCGCTCATCGCCGAGACGCCCGAGTCGGTGAGGAGGTCGATGTACACATCCGCGGAGCGCAGCAGGAACGTGTTGTAGCCGGCAGCCACGATGGCCTTGCGGCGTTCCTCGATGGTGGTGGTCTTGAGCAGCTCGACCATCTTGATCTTGAACGGCTCGGCCCAGGAGCGGCGCTTCGATGCCATGTCGCGGCCTCCTCAGTGCGTCGAATAACCCGATGGTGCGCCTTTTGCGGCGGCGATTCATGCGGGTATTAACGGATTGAATGCGCATGGTGGGCGGCGCGTCCGTGGCTCGGGTTATTATTCGGCGCTGAAAAAAACACTGCCTGGAGGACGACTCATGCGGCACATGTTGCTCGGCGCCCTGTTGCTGGCCCTGGCCCTCGGTTCCCCGTTGACAGCGGCTGAGCGCAAGCCGCTCGATGCGGACACGCTCTGGCAACTCAAGCGGCTGGCCAGCCCGGCGATCTCCCCGGACGGCACCCTTGCGGTGGTGGCGGTGACTTCCTACGAGGTGCCGGAGGACGAGGGCGTAACGAACCTCTGGCTGGTGCCGACCGACGGCGGGGAGGCACGTCCATTGACCACTCACCCCGGCAGTGATTCCAGCCCGGCCTGGAGTCCCGACGGGCGCTTCATCGCGTTCGTCTCGCGGCGCGGCGATGACGAGCAGAGCCAGGTGTATGTCATCCCGCTGGGCGGCGGCGAGGCACGGCGCGTCACCGACGTGCCGACCGGCGCCGCGGCCCCGAAGTGGTTTCCCGACTCGACCGAGCTGGCGTTCATCAGCCGCGTATTCGAGGATGCCGACGGCTGGGACGACATGGCGGCGCGACTGAAGGCGGAAAAAGACTCGAAGGTCTCCGCGAAGACCTGGGACAAGGCGCCGCTGAGTTTCTGGGACCGCTGGCATGATGCGCGCCGGCCGCATGTCTACCGTGTCTCGATCGAGGGCGGAGAGCCGCGGCCGGTGACGCCGGGCTCAGGCGTTCACTTGCCGATCAGCTCGGCCGACGCCGGCAGCTACGACATTTCCCCTGACGGCGCGGAGCTCGCCGTGGTCGCGGACAGCGATGACACCGGCGTGGAGAGCAATCCCGACATCTACCTGCTGCCGGCGGCGGGGGGCACGGCGCGCAACATCACTCCGGACAACCCGGCGCCCGATTTCGCGCCGGCCTACAGCCCGGACGGCCGTTGGCTGGCCTTCTCGCAGCAGCGTATTCCGGGCTTCTACGCAGACCGTGCAAGGCTGGTGTTGCATGATCGCCGCGAGGGCGCGCAGCGCGTGGTCACCGAGGACTTCGACCGCACTGTCAGCGGCATCACCTGGGCACCGGACAGCAGAAATGCCTATGCCGCGATCGACGACGCTGCGCATGGACGACTGTACGCCATCGATACGCGCAACGGCGCGACGCGCGCGATCACCCGTGAGCACACCTTCGGCAGCCCGGCATTGTCGGCTGACGGCCGCGTGCTGGTGGCGCTGCGGCAGAGCTTCGTCGAGCCTCCCACGCTGGTGCGGGTGGACGCGCGGCGCGGAGACGTCACCAAGCTGTCGAGGTTCAACGACGAGATCCTCGCCAGCGTGGAGTTCGGCCGCTACGAGAGCGTGACCTACGAGGGCGCCAACGGCGATCCGGTCCAGATGTGGGTCATTTATCCGCCGGGCTTCAACCCGGACAAGAAATATCCGCTCTACCTGCTGTTGCACGGCGGTCCGCACAACGGCATACCCGACGGCTTCCACTTCCGCTGGAGCGCCCAGGTGTTTTCGGGCTGGGGTTACGTCACTGCCTGGCATAACTTTCACGGCTCGAGCGGTTTCGGCCAGGAGTTCACGGATTCCATAAATCCGAACCAGTCCGAGTTACCGTACATCGACACTATCAAGGCGGCCGAGTGGTTCGCGCGCAAGCCCTGGATCGACGCTGAGCGGATGGCAGCGGGCGGCGGCAGCTTCGGCGGGTACCTCGCCTCGATCCTGCTCGGCCGCGAGCATCCCTTCAGGACGCTGATCGCGCATGCAGCGGTGTTCAACTGGAAAACCCAGTACGCGGCTGATTACGGCGCCTCCAGGCGCCGCCACGGGGAGTACTGGCTGAACCCGGAGCACTACGAGCTGTCTTCGCCGCACGCGGGCGCGGCCAATTTCTCCACGCCCACGCTGGTTCTCCATGGTCAGCTGGACTACCGGGTACCGCTGAATCACGGCATCGAGCTGTTCAACATCCTGCAAAACCGCGGCGTGCGCAGCCGCTTCGTGTATTACCCGGATGAGAATCACTGGATTCTCAAGCCGAACAATTCGCTGCACTGGTACCGGGAAAAACAGGACTGGCTGGGGGAGTTCCTCAAGTAGCGCGGAGCGGCGCGACTCAGGCGGGGGGCTGCCTATCGACGGGATGCCGTCGAATTGCAATGATATGTATCGATGGCATCCCGCCCCCCTCCCTCCAAGCCTGCGCTTCCGGTCATCGGGACCGGGCTGAGGGATGCATTCCGTGGCGGTTACGGGCTGAGCGACCTGAGGAAGGATGCGCTCGCCGGGTTGACCATCGGCATCGTGGCCGTGCCGCTCGCGATGGCGCTCGCCATCGCCACGGGCGTTCCACCGCAGTATGGGCTCTACACCGCCATCGTCGCGGGAATCGTTATCGCGCTGGCGGGCGGATCACGCTTCAACGTTTCCGGTCCTACGGCCGCGTTCGTGGTCATTCTCCTGCCGATCGTTCAGCAACACGGCATCGGCGGTTTGCTGGTCGCCACCGTCATGGCAGGGCTCATCCTGGTGGCCATGGGATATGCGCGCATGGGCGCGTTGATCCAGTTCGTCCCGTACCCGGTGGTGCTGGGATTCACCGCCGGCATCGGCGTGGTGATTGCCACCTTCCAGGTTCCAGACTTTCTCGGCTTGACCCTGGCCGCGCCCGCCGGGGATTACCTCGGCAAGCTGGTCGCGATTGCCGTTTCGCTGCCGAGCCTCGATCCGGCGGAGTTCGGCCTCGGGCTCATGACCCTGGTGATCCTGGTGCTCTGGCCGCGGCTGCGCGTGCCCGTGCCGGGGCCGTTGGTCGCACTGGTGATCGCGGCGGCCGTCGCTTGGGCGGCGAACACAATGGCCGGCGGCAGCATCGAGACGGTGGCCTCGCGGTTCAGCTGGGAATTCCGCGGCGCGGCGGGGCAGGGCATTCCGCCGATTGCGCCCGGTTTCGCGCTGCCCTGGCGCATGCCGGGCGCGGACGGCGCACCACTGGGGCTGAGCTTCGGCCTGTTCCAGGCCCTGCTTGGCCCGGCGATCGCTATCGCACTCCTGGGGGCGATCGAGTCGCTGCTGTGCGGCGTCATCGCCAACGGGCTGACGCGAACCCGCCAC
>CBDDRR010000207.1:0-2561 GCA_965233095.1 uncultured bacterium | reverse complement strand
GAAGGGCCGCGCTGCGCGCGGCCGATGGCGCAGCGTCTGGCCATGGCTGCCGATGGCGCGCACGCCTGCCGGTGCGAGGCCGTGAGCGGTGAGCAGGTCGAGCGCGGCGGCGGCGAACAGCTCGCCGACTTCACCGTCGAGCGCGCCGAGCTCGTCAATTGCGTCGGCGGCGCTGGTCGACCGGGCGGCGGGGATCGCCAGTGCGCGCAGCCGCTGTTGCAGCGGCGCCGGCAGCGCGGCGGCGCGCGCCCCGAGCACGCGAAACCCGCCATCGGCCTGGACCTCGGCGAGCACCGCGTCGATGGCGTCCATCGAAGTCCCGGAGATGAGACCGATATAGAGCCCCGGGAGCACTGCCGTGGTGCCGGCCGGGCGCTTACTGGGGATCGGCTGCGGCCAGCCGCGTCGGGCCGAGACCCTCGAGTTCGGCGACCAGCGGCAGGGTGGCGACGACGAACTCGGCGCGCCGCGCGGCCGGGACCGGGTCGGCCTTGGGCAGCTCGACGGTGCGCGGGTTCTTGTGCACGCCGTTGACGCGATACTCGTAATGCAGGTGCGGCCCGCTGGCGAGCCCGGTGCGGCCTACGTAGCCGATGATCTCGCCCTGCCGCACCTTGCGGCCGGCGCGCATGCCGGACGCAATGCGGGACATGTGGGCGTACAGCGTGGTGACGTTGCCGCCATGCTGCAGCGTCACGGCCTTGCCGTAGCCGCCGTTCACGCCGGCGGAGATCACCCGGCCGTCGCCGGCCGCCATGATCGGGGTGCCGGTGGGGGCCGCGTAGTCCACGCCCTGGTGCGGGCGGCGCGTCTTCAGCACCGGGTGCAGGCGGTTGGGATTGAAATTCGAGCTGACGCGGCTGAAGTCGACCGGAGCGCGCAGGAAGGCCTTGCGCATGCTGTCGCCTTCCGGCGTGTAGTAGCGGGGCTGACCGTCCTCGTCCGGGAAGCGCACCGCCCGGTAGGAGCGACCCTGGTTGCTGAACTCGGCGGCGACGATCTCGCCGTCACGGAGTTTCTTGCCGTCCTGCCAGATCTCCTCGTAGACCACGGCGAACCAGTCGTCGCTGCGGATGTCGAGGGCGAAATCGATGTCCCAGGCGTAAATGCCCGCAAGGCGCATGATGGTGCCGTCTGACAGCCCGGCGGCCAGTCCGGCGACATAGAAGGAGCTGGTGATCAGGCCGGTGGCGCGCGCCCGGCGGACTTCCACCGGGTGGTCCAGGAAACTGGTCTCGAAGCCCTGTTCGCCGGCGCTCACCACCAGGCTGCGCGCCTCGTCCAGCCGCCGGGTCAGCGACAGGACGTTCGGGCCGTCGTGCGTGATCTCGAAGGTGTCACCGGGGCGGATGCGCTTCAGGTGGGGTGCGACGTCCTTGACCTTGAGCAGGCGATGCAGGTCGGCAACCGACAGCGAATGGCGACGGAACAGCTGGTCGAGACTGTCGCCGGACCGGACTTCCAGCACGGTGCGCTGGCGGGTGTCCACAGGCTCGGGCAGCGGCTCCGGTGCCAGCGTTGCGGCAACGGCTTTGTCAATGGCCGCCGGCAGCGTGCCGGGTGTGGCTGGCGTCGGGACGAGAGGTCCGGGCAGAGGCAGCGGCTGGCTCGCCACGCCTTGTTCGGCGGGGCGCGGCGCTTGCTTGCCGAGGGCCGGCTCGTCCAGCCACAGCGCCACCAGGCCAACGGATACAGCAAGGCTGACGACGAGGGCGACATGGCGGCGGGACCACGGCCGCCGGCCCGCCGGCGCCGGACGGGCTATTTCCTTGTAATCGTGCCGGACTCCGCTTGCCACTCGACCCACCGCGCCGCAGGCTGCAAAATTGAGGGTACCCTAGCGGTCCCGGTCGTTCCGGTCAATGCGCCACTTCTCATAATAAAAACAGCGAGTCACCCTGGAGATTTAATGAGACCTGCGAACGAACAGCTCGCTGAGCTGCGGCGCGGCACGGAAGACGTGCTGGTGGAGAAAGAGTTCGAGGAGCGCCTGGCGAGCGGCCGGCCGCTGCGCATCAAGGCGGGCTTCGACCCGACTGCCCCGGACCTGCATCTCGGCCACACCGTGCTGATCAACAAGATGCGCCAGTTCCAGGCCTTCGGTCACGAGGTGATCTTCCTGATCGGCGACTTCACCGGGATGATCGGCGACCCGACGGGCAAGAGCGCGACCCGCCCGCCGCTGACGCGGGCGGAAATCGAGGAGAACGCGCGCACCTACGAGGCGCAGATCTACAAGATACTGGACCCGGACCGGACGCGCGTGGAGTTCAACTCCCGCTGGATGAGCGCCATGAGCGCCGCCGACCTGATCCAGCTGGCCGCGAAGCACACCGTGGCGCGCATGCTGGAGCGCGACGACTTCAATCGCCGCTACGCGGAAGGGCGGCCGATCGCGATCCATGAATTCCTCTACCCGCTGGTGCAGGGCTACGACTCGGTGGCGCTCGAGGCGGATGTGGAGCTCGGCGGCACCGACCAGAAGTTCAACCTCCTCCTCGCGCGCGACATCCAGCAGGACTACGGGCACGAGCCCCAGTCGATCCTGACCATGCCCATCC
>CBDDRR010000206.1:0-4846 GCA_965233095.1 uncultured bacterium | reverse complement strand
GAAGCCGAGGCTGCGCAGGTCGCCGGCCACCAGCTCCGCCATTTCGCGGATGCCGTCGTCCTGGGCGCTGATCGAGCGCTGCCTTACCCAGCGCTGCAGCGCGGCGACGTGCGCCGCGAGGTCGCGGTCGATCTGCGCATACACTGCGTCGTGTTGCCCCGCATACGCCGGTACGGCGGCAGCGTCGAAGGCCTCGTCGGTGGTGAAGTCGTGCCGCGGCCGCGGGTCGGGCCGGTCGCCGGCCAGCGCAGGCGTCGCCATCGCGGCGGCGAGTGCCACGCATGCAAGCAACTTGATCATCACGATCAGCCCGGCGGGATGTCCGCGCTGCGGAAGGCGTTCGCCACCGCCTGCATGACGCCACGCTCCACGCCCTTCTTGGGCAGGGTGGCGTCCTTGCCGCAGCCGGCGCACTTGAACAGCGGCATAGCGAGCTCCACCGCGACCGGATCGAACTCGTCGACGTTGACGCGGACCTGGTTCGCGCTCGCGCTGGTGCTCTGCTCCGGGAGCTGCTGGCCACAGCCTGGGCAGTGGGCGTGCTTGCGGAACAGGCCCTTCTCCACCGCCGGTTCCGCGGTGATGAGATCTTCCGACTTGAGCATCGTCTCGATGAACTTCAGCGGAAATTCTGCAGTTGGAAAGCGCTTGTGGCTGTTGGCGCATTCGATCGCCGGCAAGCCTTCGAGCCAGATGTGGATGCCGCTGTCCTCCCCCTCGACCCGTTCGAGCCGCAGCGGCTCGACGGCGGCATTGCACTGCCGGCAGACATGAGTTGTCATGATCATTCTCCTCTTGTTGTCCGGGTGCCGCATATCTCCCCTGCATGCGGTTGCCGCGACACCACTCGTATAACAAGATAGCGCAGCTTACGGGGTCTCACCAAGAATGAAGCCAGGTCAATCCGCGAACGGCGCGACACCGCAGCGCCGCACATTGCTGCAACGCGCCTGCCTGGGGCTGCTGCGCCTGTTCGGGTGGCGGGCCCTGTCGGCGCCCCTGCCCGGGCCGAAGGGCGTCATCATCGTCTACCCGCACACCTCGAACTGGGATTTCATTCTCGGCCTGCTGTATCGCTTCGGCACCGGCCTGCCGGCGAACTGGATGGGCAAGGACGCGATCTTCCGCTGGCCGTTCCGCGGCCTGATGATCAAAATGGGCGGCGTGCCGATCAACCGCCGCGCAGCCAGCGGCTTCATCGGCGCCGCTATCGAGCAATACAAGACACAGGACTGGATGTGGCTGGCGCTGGCCCCCGAGGGCACTCGCAAGCATACCGACCACCTGAAGTCGGGTTTCTACCAGATCGCCGTAGGCGCGGACGTGCCCTGCGGCTTGGGCTTCATCGACTATGCCACCCGGACGCTGGGTATCCAGGAGTTCATCCGCTTCAGCGGCAACACGGAAGCGGACCTCACGAGCCTGCGCGATTTCTACCGCGACCGACGCGGCAGGATTCCGGGCAACGCCAGCGAGATCCGCTTCCGCCGCAGCAGCGTAATTCCTCCTGCTGGCGAATAATGCGCCCCAGCGATGCGGCGGTTCGCGGAAACTACTTGAACAGGTCTTCGAGCCGGCTCCTCGCCTCCTCGGCGGCAGTGTTGCCGGCGGGCGCCACGCCGGGCCGCGCCCGGAACCAGCCGCAGAAGTTGGCGCGCGTCTTGTCGGCCACCGGCTCGGCCACCGGCTCGCGGCAGGCATTCGCCTTGGTGGTGTCGTAGAACTCGCACATCCGGCAGACGTACAGCTCGGCGCGGCACTGGCGGCACTCGGCGGTGCGCGACAGCGGCAGCGGCTCGTCCACCACCGCCGCGCCGCAACGCCAGCAGTTCAAGTCGTCCTGGCCCATGGCTCGCCTCCTCGCGGGTATTGTAGCGTCGCGGCCGGCCGGCGCGGAGGCGATCTCCCCGTGGCGGCGCACGGACGCTACACTATGCTGCCCTGCCGCAAGCAACCCCGGGCGAGGCGATCCATGAGCAGCTTTCGCGAGTCACTGAAGCGCCTCTACGTGGCGGTGATGATGCGCATCGTAGGCTGGGGCCTGCGCGCCATGAGCCGCGTCGACCCGGTCGTGCGCGCCGAGGCGGCAGGCTTTCCGGACGGCATGGTGATCGCCATGACCACCATGCCGGACGGCCCGAGCATGGTGCTCCAGAAGGTCCCCGGCGGACCGCTGCGCTATCTCGGCGGCCGGCTGCCGGCCCACACCGACCTGGCGATCCGCTTCAAGCACCTCGACTTCGCCTTCCGCGTGTTCGGCTTCATCGAGAGCACGCCGACGGCTTTTGCGCGGGACCGGATGGTGGTGGATGGCGATCTCGCGGCAGGCATCCGCCTGGTGCGCTGCATGTACCGGCTCGAGGCGCTGCTGATGCCGCGCTTCATCGCCGCGCGCGGCATGAAGCGTTATCCGGAGGACCTCGGGCTGGGATACAAGCTCGGCATGAACCTGAAAATCTACGGCCGCATCGCGCTCGATCTCGTGACGAGGAGCTGACGTGAAGGACAACTACTACGAATTCTTCTGCCCCGTGAAGCTGATCGTCGGCACGCGGGCTCTCGAGAATATTCCCTTCGAGCTCGGCTCGCTGGGTGCACAACGGCCCCTGGTCGTGACCGACCGCGGCGTTGCAGCCGCCGGCCTGGTGGACAAGCTGCGCGCCATCCTCGCCACGGGCGGGCTGGAGATCGCCGCCGTGTACGACGAGGTGCCGCCCGATTCCTCGCTCGGCGCCGTGCGGGCCATCGCGCAGCGCTACCGCGAGGCCCGCTGCGACGCCCTCATCGCGCTGGGCGGCGGCTCGCCGATTGATACGGCGAAGGCCGCCAACATCCTCGCCTCTTACGAGACCGAGGACCTGTTGAAGTACTCGGGCGCCGGCAACCTGCCGAAGCCGCTCAAGCCGCTGCTGGTCATTCCGACCACCGCCGGCACCGGCTCCGAGGTCACGTATGTGTCAATCGTGCGCGACGAGGAGCGCGGCGTGAAAGTGCCCTTCGCCTCGCCCTTCCTGATGCCGCATGCCGCCGTGCTGGACCCGCGCATGACCCTGAGCCTGCCGGCGCAGATCACCGCTGCCACCGCCATGGACGCCATGACGCACGCCTGCGAGTCGTACATCTGCCTCGCCAAGAACCCGATGAGCGATGCCTACGCCACCGCGGCGGTGCGCGCCGTTGCCGAGAACCTTCTCAAGGTGCTTGACCAACCAGGCGACGAGACCGGTCGGCTCGCGCTCGCGCAGGGCGCGGCGATGGCCGGCGTGGCGTTCTCCAACTCCATGGTCGGGCTGGTGCACGCGCTGGGCCACTCGGTCGGCGCGCTGTGCCACGTCCACCACGGCACCTGCATGAGCATCCTTTTGCCCGCGGTGCTGGAGTACAACCTCGAGGCGCGCCGCGAAGCCATCGGTGAGCTGCTGCTGCCGCTGGCCGGCGGCCAGGCCTACGCCGAGACCCCCGCCGAGCAACGCGCCGAGCAGGCGATCGCCCGGCTGCGCCAGCTGAAAGACGAGATCCATGCGCGCTGCGGCCTGCCGCGCACGCTCTCGGAAACCGGCAAGGTCGAAAAGGCCCAGCTCGCCAAGATCGCCGAGATGTCGCTGGACGACGGCTCGATCATCTTCAACCCGGTCGAGGTCAGCCGCGAGGAGGCCCTCGCCGTGCTCGAGCGCAGCTGGTAGCGCTGTTTGGCGGGACCGCGGAGGCGGACCGCCACGGGCTCCCCTCGCATCAACTGCGGAGGTCTACCGCGGGCGCGCGGCGCCTTCGGTTCCGGTCGACCGCGGGCGCGCGGCGCCATAGGCCGGCCTGCGCTCAAACAAGGAAAAACTCGCTCGGCCGGCCTATGACACCCCACACCCGCTGCCGAGATACCAAGGCTGGCGGCGACGGTTGCCGAGCCGAGCCATGCCGCCAGGTATCGTGGCTATTCGCGTCAGCAGCGTGCTACGCCGATCGCCAGCGACGACGACTGGTCAGGCCGCCCCGGCAATGCCGATCGCCAGCGTGGCGATCGTCAGCGGCGCCACGAAGGCAAGGCGCTGCCGCAATCGGCGCGGCAGCGGGAGCGGGACGTCATGGGCGCGCTGAGCGAGCTAAAGATTTCGCCGAGCGAAGCGCGCCCATGGCGGCGTGGTCCCGCGGACAACCGGCACCCGAAACGCGCCTGTGGCGGCACGGTCCCGCGAACAACCGGCAACCGAAGCGCCCCCATGGCGGCACGGTCCCGCGGTCGATCCGACGGGGGGCTGCGCCCTACCAGCCGAGGATCAGCGCAAACATCAGCGGCGCGACGATGGTCGCGTCCGACTCGATGATGAACTTCGGCGTGTCCGCCGACAGCTTGCCCCAGGTGATCTTCTCGTTCGGCACGGCACCCGAGTAGGACCCGTAGCTGGTGGTCGAGTCGCTGATCTGGCAGAAGTAGCCCCAGCGCGGGATGCCGGTCATGTGCAGGTCCTGCTCGAGCATCGGCACCACGCAGATCGGGAAGTCGCCGGCGATGCCGCCGCCGATCTGGTAGAAGCCGATGGATCGGCCATCCGCCACCTGGGCCTTGTACCAGTCCGCGAGGTAAGCCATGTACTCGATACCGCTGCGCACCGTGTGCACGTTCTTGATCTCGCCGGTGATGCAATGGCTGGCGTAGATGTTGCCCAGCGTCGAGTCTTCCCAGCCCGGCACGATGATCGGCAGGTTCTTTTCGGCGGCGGCCAGCAGCCAGCTGTCCCTCGGGTCGATCTGGTAATGCTCCCCCAGCTTGCCGCTGAGGAGGATCTGGTACATGAACTCGTGCGGGAAATAGCGCTTGCCGGCGGCGTCGGCTGCCAGCCAGTGCTCGAGC
>CBDDRR010000205.1:0-4105 GCA_965233095.1 uncultured bacterium | reverse complement strand
CCCCCCGGTTTCCCCGGTTTCCCCGGTTTTCAGCCGCGGCCGCCGAGCAGCATGTCGGCGGCCACCACCACCAGCAGCGCCGCGAACAGGCGGCGCAGCTGTTTCACCGGCAGGCGTTGCGCCAGCCGCGCCCCCAGGGGTGCGGTGGCCATCGCGGCGAGCGCGATGACGCCGATCGCCGGCCAGTAGAGGTATCCCGTCGCCCAGCCCGGGACCGGCGTGCCCTGCCCGGCCAGCGCGTAGCCGAGCGCGCCGGACAAGGCCACCGGCAGGGTGCAGGCCGCGGCGGTGCCGACCGCGATGCGCAGCGGCACCGAGTGCCAGGCGAGGTAGGGCACGGTCATGATGCCGCCGCCGATGCCGCCCAGCGCCGAGACCGAGCCGATCACTGCGCCGGCGCCCAAGTAGCCGGGCAGCCGCGGCAGCGGCGCATCCGGCTGCGGCTCGACCCGCCCGCCGAAGCCGATCTGCAGCGCCATAAGCACGGCGAACAGGCCGAACACGACCTCCAGCGAGCGTGTCGCCAGCAGGTCGGCCAGCCAGGCGCCGAGCAGCGCGCCCACCACGATGCCCGGCGCAAGACCGCGCACCGCCGGCCACAGCACCGCGCCGTAACCGTGATGCGCGCGCACCGAGGAGATCGCCGTGAACACGATCACTGCCAGTGAGCTGCCGATGGCGACGTGCATGCGCACTGCCGGCTCCATGGCGACCAGGCCCGCCGCGAACACCGCGTTGAGCGCCGGCACGATCACCAGCCCGCCGCCGATGCCGAACAGGCCGGCCAGCAGCCCCGACGCGGCGCCGATAGCCGGAAAGATCAGCAGCAGCGCTGGCAGCGTCGGCATCGATAGCCCGGTTGAGAACGGCGAAGCGGGGAGCATAATGGTTAGTAACCGGGCCCGCGAGGTTCGCATCACTTTTGGAGTCCGCGCTTAATGCCACGCATCGCCCTGCTGACGACCCTGGTCCTGCTGTTTACCGTTGCCCCGGCGCACGCGACGCCTGTCGAGAGCCAGCGCGAGGCTTTCCGTACGGCGCTGCCGCAGGCAGAGGCCGGGCGCTGGGACCAGGTTGAGCCGCTGCTGCCGCAACTGGCGGGCTACGTGCTGCTGCCGGACCTGCGCGCGGCCTGGCTGCGCAGCCAGCTCGGCCGCGTGGACGACGCCGAGGTGCGCGAGTTCCTGGCGCGCCATCCCGATCTCGGCTTCAGCGCCACGCTGCGCCGCCAGTGGGCCGGCTCACTCGCACGCCGCGGCGCTTGGCGCGAGTACCTCGCGCTGTTCGAGGCCAGCTACGCGAACAGCCACGAGGCCGTGCTGGAATGCCATTCGTTCACGGCCCGCATCCGGCTGGACCGCACTGCCGGCCTCGAAGAAGCGGCGCTGCGCCGCTGGCTGTGGCCGACCAGCCAGGTCAAGGCGTGCGATGCCGCCTTCACCTGGCTGGAGCAACGCGGCGCCATCACCCCGGAGCGCCGCCGCGCACGCATGGAGCTGGCGCTGGCTGCCGGCGAGTTCCGCCTGGCGCGCTGGCTGGCGCGGCCCCTGGGACCGGCGGCGGTGAACGAAGTCGATACCTGGGAGCTGCTGCATGCCGACCCGACTGCACGGCTGGGCTCACCCGGCGGCTGGAAGGACACGCCGCGGGCCCGCGCGATGCTGCTGTACGGCTTCCATCGGCTCGCCTCAACCGAACCGGAAGAGGCCGCGCGCCGCTGGCCGGCCTTCCGCGGACACTTTTCCTTCGACGCCGACGAGCGCGCGCGCATCGACCGGCGCATCGCGCTCATGCATGCCTGGAGGCACCTGCCCGGCGCCTACGCCATGCTCACGGCGCTGCCGGAAGCCAGCCAGGACGACGGCACCCGCACCTGGGCCGTGCGCGTCGCCATCCGCGCCCAGGACTGGAGCGCGGTCGAAGCGGCGCTGGCGCGCCTCGATCCCGTCACCGCACAGGAGCCGGTTTGGCGCTACTGGCAGGCGCGTGTGCTCGAGGCCACCGGCCGCGGCGGCGACGCCCGGCCGATCTACGCCGAACTGGCCGGCGAGCGCGGCTACTACAGCTTCATGTCGGCGGACCGGCTGAACGCCGACTACAACTGGCAGCACGCGCAGACGGTACCCGACGAGACCCTGATCGCGGCCCTCGAGCAGCGCGCCGACATCGTGCGCGCGCGCGAGCTGTTCATGACCGGCCAGGATTCCAACGGTCGAACCGAGTGGCAGCAAACGCTGGCGCGATTGTCGCCCGCCGAGCGCGCCCAGGCGGGCGTGCTGGCCAGCCGCTGGGGCTGGTACTCGCGCGCCATCACTGCCGCGACCGGCGCGGGCATCGCCGACGACCTCGAGCTGCGCTTTCCGCTTGCCTGGCGCCCGCTGTTCGAAGAGCGCAGCCGGCGCGCCGGCATCAGCAGCGCCTGGGCCTACGGTGTGGCGCGCAGCGAGAGCCTGTTCATGCCCGACGTCAGCTCCGGCGCGGGCGCCATCGGGCTGATGCAGCTGCTGCCCGGCACCGGCCGCCAGACCGCGCCGCGCGCCGGCGTCACCTATCGCGGCAACCAGACCCTGCTCGACCCGGCGGACAACGTGGCGCTGGGGACGACCTACCTGGCCAAGATGCTGGAGCGCTTCGGCAACCACCGCATCCTCGCCACCGCCGCCTACAACGCCGGACCGGGCCGGGTCGATCGCTGGCTGCCTGATACTGACGAACTGCCGGCCGACGCCTGGGTGGAGTCGCTGCCCTTCAACGAGACGCGCGGCTACGTGCAGCGGGTGCTGGCCAGCGAGGCTGTGTTCCATTGGCGCATGTCGGGCGAGACGCTGCGCATCGCCGACGCCATGCAGCCCGTCCCGCCGCGCAACAGCCGCCTGTAAACCGGGGTCAGAGACACGTTTTTTTGCTGTTCGACCGCGGGGCCGGGTCGCTCGCGGCTCTTTTCGGTTGACCGCGGGACCGCGCCACCATGGGCGCCCTTCGCTCGGCGAATTCTGAGCTCGCTCAGTGCGCCCATGGCGTCCCGGTCCCGCTACCGGGCCGACCGGGGCAGCGCCTTGCCTTCGCGGCGCCGCTGACGATTGCCACGCTGGCGATCGGCGTTACCTGGGCAGACTGGCCGGTCGTCGTCGCTGGCGATCGGCGTGACTCGCCAATGCGGCTCACGGCCATGACCCTCGGCTACGCGGCCAGGCACGGCAACCGTCGCCGTCTCGCTGGTGATCCCGGCAGCGGGTGTGGGGTGTCATAGGCCGGCCGAGCGAGTTTTTCCTTGTCCGAGCGCAGGCCGGCCTATGGCGCCGCGCGCCCGCGGTCAACCGGCAACCCGAGGCCGCGCGCCCACGTTGAACCGGCCAGTTTTAATTGGTGTCTGACCCCGGTTTTTCCGGTTTTTCGGCGATCGCCAGCAGCCGCTGCATCTCGAAGTCGCGGTCCGCCTTGGGCAGCTCAGCCAGCGCCGCGCAGGCCGCGTAGAACGCGGCGAGATCGCCGCCCGACTGGTGCAGCAGGATGCGGAACGCCGGCACCAGGCCGCGGTAGGTCGCGGAGGGAATGAGTCGGGCATTGTTCAACGGCGCCTCGAACCAGCGGTCGTAGCCGTCCCAACCGCCCCATGACGCCTTGAGCGCCGCGTACTCGCGCTCGAGCTGCGCAAAGACCTCGGCCTTGGCGGCGCGCATCTCCGGCTCGGGCTGCCCCGAGGCATACACCGCCTGCAGGCGCGCGCGCACGTCGGCAAGCATTGACTCGAAGGCCTGCGTGCGCTCCCGCATGAGCTGCCAGGCCGCAAATTCCCCCTCGCGCCCCGCCGCACCCAGCCAGCGGCGCACGCCCTCCTCTTCGACGGCGGTCGCGAAGGCCTCGTTGAACGCCGAGTCATCCTTGACGTACACCGCCTGGTGGGCCAGCTCGTGGAACACCAGGCCGGCGAGACGCGCGTCGTCGCGGTACAGCATGGTGGACAGCAGCGGGTCCTCGAAGCGACCCAGCGTGGAATACGCGGCCGCGCCGCCGACCCAGGTGTCGTAGCCCTGGGCCGCGTAGTGCGCCGCCTCGCGGCTGGCGCGCGCCTGCTCGAAGTAGCCCCGGTACACCACGCAGCCGG
>CBDDRR010000204.1:0-4956 GCA_965233095.1 uncultured bacterium | reverse complement strand
TGCTGCTGGCGGCAGGTTGCGCGACGCAGCGCCCGCCGGCCGGGCTGGCCATGCCGGCGCCGGACGAGGCGGGTGCGGCTGCGCTGCTGGCCGGCTACTTGCTGGCCCAGGGCTGGACGGTGCGCCTCGCGGACGAGGCGGTGGTGGATGCGCGCCGCGACGGGGAACAGCTGTTGCTCGAGCCGCTGCTGGACCCGCAGGGTCTGGACCGGATCCTGGTGTCGCGGACCTGGCCGCGCGCTGCAGGGGTGGATGACGAGACGCTGGCCGGATTTGCGCGCGAGCTCAACGAGGCGCTCAACGTGGGCCAGTTCCGCGTCGCACCCGAGGGGCTGGTGCTGCAGTCTTCACTGGGGTTTCTCGACGCGGTCGATCCGCCGCTGCTGGATGCCTTCCTCGCCTTTACGGCCGAGGTGCGCTTCGCCGTGCTGCAGGTCCAGGGTGGGCGGACACTGCTGGCGCCGGTTGAGGGCGGGCAGGCCAGCCGCTAATCTTGCCGCTCCTCACCCGCTTTCCGGAGCACGCCCCATGAGCGTCACTGTCCGCGCACGCCACGAGTATCGCCATCCCGTCAGCAAGGTCTGGGCGGCATTCAGCGATCCCGAGTTCTACCAGGCGAAGTTCGAGGGCATCGGGCATCGCAACGTGGAGGTGATTTCCACGGAGAGCGACGACGACGGCTTCTCGATCGAAATCAGCCGCGAGGTGCCACTGGACGTGCCGGGCTTCCTGCGCAGCATGCTTGGCGAGTGGAATACCTTGCTGCAGAACGAGCGCTGGAGCGAGGGCGGCAAGGGCGTCTACAGCAACGAGCTCGAGATCGAGGCGCGTGGCGTCCCGGCGGTCATGACCGGCACCATGAAGCTCTCGGGCAAGGGCAAAGGCTGCGTGAACGAAGTGGCCATCACCATCCGCGCTTCGGTGCCGCTGATCGGCGGCAAGCTCGAGCAGTTTGTGGCCAAGGACACCGAGGCCACCCTCGAGGCCGAGTACGAGTTCATCCAGGACTACCTCGCCAAGGCCTGAAAACCGGTTTTCTCCTAGCCGCCGGCGAGCAGCTCGCGCAGGTTGGTGATCGCCTGGTTGGCACGTGACAGGTAGGACGCCATCACCAGGGAGTGGTTGGCGAACATGCCGAAGCCGCCGCCGTTGAGCACCATCGGGCTGCGCATCGGTCCGAGGCTGGCCTCCAGTTCGCGAATCACCTGGCGCAGGCTCACGGTCGCATTCTTGTCCTCCAGCACGTGGCGGAAGTCGTACTCGACCGCGCGCAGGAAATGCAGCAGCGCCCAGGCGGTGCCGCGCGCCTCGTAGAACACGTCGTCGATCTGCAACCAGGGCGTCTTGACCTCGACGCGGTCCTCGCCTTTCCGCGCCGCATCCGCCGCGGGATCGCCGGCAAGGTCGGTGTTCACGCGCACCGAGCCGACGCTGGCGGACAGCTGCTGCGACAGGTTGCCCAGCCGCTTCTCGACGACCGCCAGCCACTCGCGCAGGTTGTCGGCGCGGGCATAGAAGTTGGCGTCGGGCTCGGCTTCGCCCACCAGCCTGGCCTGGTAGCTCTCCACCCGGCGGATGGCCTGGCGGTAGCGGCTCTCGCTGGACGGCAGGATCCAGCTGTCATTGTCAAAGTTGAAATTGGGCTCGACCTCGGCGAGGTCGCTGTCCTCGACGGACTGGGTCTGCGAGCGGCTGAAGTCGTTGCGCAGCACGCGCGACAGGTCGCGAACCTGCACCAGCACGCCGAATTCCCAGTTCGGGATGTTGTCGAGAAACAGGCTCGGCGGCATCACGTCGTTGCTGAGGTAGCCGCCGGGCTTCTCCAGCAGGGTCTGGGACACGCGCAGCAACGTGTTGGTGGTTGCGTAGCCGGTGACCGCGGGTCGGCCATCCTTTTCCCAGTCCACCCAGAACACTGCAGGCTCGCGCGACCAGTACCAGCTGAGCAGCAGCAGCAGGAGCAGCAGCACACCCCCCACCACGCCGCCCGTCCTGACCAGTGCGCGGCGGTTGCGCCAGGCAGGTAATCGGCTGCGGATGCCGGAATCCTTCGTGTTCATGGCAAATCTCCGTTGCAATAGCGCCATTTTACCGTCGCGGCGTCAGTAAGTGACGCATTCCGTCACCCGGCCGGTGCCGGGCGGGATGGCTCAAGTGTTTGTTTCGCAAGAAAACCCGTTTTTTGGCATGGTTTCTGCAGGGATTTTCCCGGCTGAATTACCCGCACGGGGTTGAACGATGGACAACGAGCAGATGGACAAGGAGCTCATCGCGCTGCTGCCGCCGGAAGAGCGCGCGGATGGGCGGCAGGCGCCCAAGGCGCTGGTCCGCTTCGCAGATGGGCGGATGGCGATCGAGGAGCTCAGCGGCGATGCTGTGCAAAGCCTGCGCCCCGCCAGCCGTTTCCGCCGCTCCAATCCGATTTTCGATCCCACTACGCGGGAGGTCATCGGCTACGAGATGGAACAGGTTTTCCTTTCCGCCACGGCCTGACCGCCGCCGCCAGACGCTTTCGACTCCCCCCTTGGGCGCCGCGATCTCCGGATCATCATGCGGCGCCTTCTTTTTTCTCCGCTTAACGACCCGGCTCGGACTCCAGGTCGAGCGCCGGACCGACCGGCACCACGCCGGTCGGGTTGATCATGCGGTGACTGAAATAATAGTGCTGCTTGATGTGGCCGAAGTGCACGGTGGGCGCAACCCCCGGCACCTGGTAGAGCTCGCGCGCATAGCCTGACAAGTTCGGGTAGTCCTGGATGCGCCGCAGGTTGGCCTTGAAGTGGCCCACATAGACGGCGTCGAAGCGCACCAGGGTCGTGAACAGCCGCCAGTCCGCTTCGGTGATGCGGTCGCCCGCCAGGTAGCGTCGCGTGGCGAGTCGCGCGTCGAGCCAGTCGAGCGTCTCGAACAGATCAGTGAACGCCTCCTCGTAGGCCTGTTGCGTGGTGGCGAAGCCGCAACGGTACACGCCGTTGTTGACCTTCTCGTAGACACGCGCATTGACCGCGTCGATCTCGTCGTGCAGCTCGGCCGGCCGGTAATCCGTGTCAGAGGACGCGAAGGCTGCGAATGCACCGTTGAGCATGCGGATGATGTCCGCCGACTCGTTGCTGACGATGGTGTTGCGTTCCTTGTCCCACAGCACCGGCACGGTGACGCGCCCCGTGTAGTCGGCCTTGGCCTGCAGGTAGACCTGGTACAGGTAGTCGCTGCCGAACAGCGGGTCGCCCGTGGTGAAGCCGCCGGCCTCGCAGTCACCAAACTCCCAGCCGTTCTTGAGCATATGCGGATGCACCACGGAAACGCTGATGACTTCCTCGAGACCCTTGAGCGCGCGGAAGATAAGGGTGCGATGCGCCCACGGGCAGGCGAGCGAGACGTACAGGTGATAGCGCCCTGCTTCAGCCTTGAAGCCGCCTGCGCCGCTCGGGCCCGGTGACCCGTCGGTCGTCACCCAGTTGCGGAACGCGGAGTCCTGGCGGACAAATTCACCGCCCGTCGACTCTGTGTCGTACCACTCGTCGCGCCATTTCCCTTTTACCAGCAGACCCATGTCAAAAAACGCTCCCGACGCAGCGGTTAAGCTGCATGCATATGTTGAACAACAGGGGAACATTATGACCGATGCCAGTTACGCGGCGATGCGCAAGCGGATCAGCACGGCAAACGCCGGCCTCAAGGCCGCGCAGCCCGACACGCTGAAGGGCTTCAACACCATGCACCACCAGGCCATGCAGGACGGCGCACTGGACCCGAAGACCAAGGAACTCATCGCGGTGGCCCTGTCGGTCGGATCGCGGTGCGATCCCTGCATCGCCTTTCACGTGCCGGCGGCGCTGCGCCACGGCGCGACCCGCGAGGAAGTCATGGAGGTGCTGTCAGTCTGCGTGATGATGGGCGGCGGCCCCTCGCTGATGTACGCAGCGCATGTCATCGAGGCGCTGGACGAGGCACTGGGTTAGCCGCGGTCATTAACCGGGGTCAGAGACGAGTTTCGCAAAACTCGTCTCTGACCCCGGTTTACGACCGCGGTGAACGTCTCTCAGGTGCCGAAGCCGAGCAGCAGCGCGGCCACGGCGTGCATCGCGGCCCAGGATGCCGCAAATCGCCGGCCGGGCGCGGCGCCGGGCAAGGCGCCCCGCAGCACGCCCCACACGACGTGCACCAGCAGCACGGAGACGGCCGGACCCGCGCCGGTGACGGCGAGGCCGATCGCCGCAGCGGCGGCCCCAAGGTCCAGCGTCGCCGCGTCGAGCCGAGCGGACACCAGCGCGGTCCCCAGGTAGACGAACGCCGCGGCGCCGCCCAGGGCCAGCACGAGGGACGCGGTGAATGGCGCGGCCAGCATGATCAGCACGGCGATCAGCAGGCCGGCCAGGGCAGCGATGGCAGGTCCACGCCCGGCATGCGTCGCCGTGACGCGAGTCGGTTCGAGTGCGGCACGGGACAACGGTGCGAGCGCCTCCAGGCCGTCGTCCGCCGTGAATTCGCGGGTCCAGTTCAAGTTGAGCGCGTGCATGATCACTCTCCTGCGTCGTCTGTCTTGTACTTCGTCAACCGAGCTTACTTATCGATAAGTAAGTCAGTTTTCCAAAAAAAGTCCGTCAGGCGTCCCCGCGCGGGTCCAGGCCGAGATCGCGCCGGACCTGGCCGGCCACGGCCTGCATCGCCGACGCCCCGCGAAAGCGCGCCAGCTGTCGCGCGCCCTGCAAAGCCGCCACGATCTGCTCGGCCTTTGCCGTCGGGTCGCCCTCGAAATGCAGGCGGCCCTGCTCGCGGCCGACCCGGCAGACCCGCGTCATCCAGGCGAGCAGCTCGTCCAGCAGGCGCTGGCCGGCGGCGCGAATCTCCTCCGGCAGGGAATAGAAATCCGAGGCCAGCGCGCCGACCGGGCACATGGTGCTTTCCGCGCAGCACTCGGCAGTGGAAAAGGCGATGAAGCCCTCGAGCTGCTCC
>CBDDRR010000203.1:0-6692 GCA_965233095.1 uncultured bacterium | reverse complement strand
CTCCTCGTCGAACGCCGCGGCGGTGAGCTCGGGCTGGCGCCAGTAGCCCGGCGTGATATTGGGACCTTTCAGCCGCGCTTCCAGCTTGCCCGCAATCGGCACCAGCTTCATCTCCAGCCCCGGCGGCGGCAGGCCCATGTTGGTGGCGTCCTCGGTCTCCCACATGCGCCCCATGGCGTACGGCGCAGTCTCGGTCGAGCCCAGTCCCGTGAGGAACGGAATGGGCTCGCCGCGCGTCTCGCGCGCGAGCGCCTTCATCTCGTCGAACACGTGCTGCGCCATCGCGGCGCCGGCGAACCAGAGCACTTTCAAGCGTGAGAAGAAGTTCTTGCGCAGGACCCCGTCTTTTTTCAGAAAGGGAAGAAGAGCTTCATACCCTCTGGGCACATTGAAATACCACGTCGGAGCAATCTCGCGCAGGTTCCTCACCGTCGCCTCGATCGCGCCGGGCAGCGGCTTGCCCTCGTCGATGTAGTAGGACCCGCCGTTGTACAGCACCAGGCCGAAGTCGTGGTTGCCGGCGGCGGTATGGTGCCAGGGCGCCCAGTCGACGATGACCGGCGGCTCGTCGCGGAAAAAGGCGAACATCGAGGCGATCATCGCCTGGTTCGAGCACCACATGCGCTGCGTGTTGATCACCGCCTTGGGCTGCCCCGTGGAGCCCGAGGTGAACAGGAACTTGGCGATGGTGTCGGGCCCGACGGTCTCGTGCGCCTTGCGGGCTTCGTCCGGCGAACCGCTCGCCTCGTCGAATCTTTCGAGAACTTCGACGTCCTTGAACACGCCCAGCGCCGCGCGGAACTTCGGCCCGCTCGCGAACACCAGCCCCGGCGTGAGGAGCTCGCGGATGAAGCGCAGCTGGGCGAAGTCGGTCGAAAGGAGCGAGTAGGCGGGCGACACCGGCGCATAGGGCACGCCGACGTACATCGCCCCGAGATGCAGCAGCGCATGCTCGATGTCGTTCCCCGACAGCACCGCCAGCGGCCGCTCCGCCGAAAGGCCTTTTCCGACAAGGTAGCCGCCGATGGCGCGCGCCTGCAGAAGCGCTTGCGCATAGGTAATGCTGCGCCAGCCGCCCGCGGGGTCGCGCTGCGCGAACAGGATGCGCTCCGGCGCAGCGGCCGCCCAGTGCTCGAGCTTTTGGGTGAGCTTTTCCGGATACGGCGGCAGCGCGGCGTGCGCGCGCAGCAGGATGCTGCCGTCGGAGCGGCGCTTGGCAACTACGGACTGGCGGGCAAGACGCAACTCAGCCGAGCGCCAGCCTGACACCGCGCTTGGCGGGCTCGCCTGCTTCGCCGCGTGGCGTGCCCGTATAGAGCGCTCCGCGCAGCACCTGATGGACGAGGTGGCGCGCGATTTCCGCAGGCGTCTTGCGCCCCGGCTGGTACCAGACCTTGGTCCAGTTGAGGGCGCCGAGCAGCATCAGGCGCAAAAGGGTTGGGTCCACCCCGTCGGGCAACGGCAGCGCCGCGATCATGGCGCGAAAACGCTCTTCGTAGGCGATCCGGTCGCGGTTGAGGCGCCGCTGCAGCGCCGCGTCGGCGGTGTGAAACAGGCTCGTGCCGGCGACCAGCGATACGTCGTCGCTCGCCACGAGCAGCGTCAGGTGCGCGGTGCACGCCGCCTCGAGGCGGCGCCAGGGATCGCTCTCGGTCGAGACGGCGCGGTCCACCGCGTCGTTCAGCTGGCGGAAACCCTCGGCGTGGACCTTGATGAACAGGTCCTCCTTGGACTTGAAGTGGTAATAGAGCGAGCCGGGAAGGATGCCGCCCGCCGCGCAGATCTCCTGCAGCGATGCGCGCTCGTAACCCTTTTCGCCGATAACACGCGCCGCTGCGGCGATGAGCCGCTCGCGTCTTGCCGGCAAGGAGGGCTCCGCGCCCGCCTGCTGGCTCAGCCGGCGGCTGACCCGCATGCGCTGCAGAAGAGCGCGTTGCGAGTCCGAGAGCGCAGCGTACTCGCCGTTACCCTCGCGCTTGCGCGAGAGCAGCCGCTCGTAGCTCGTGCCCAGGCCGTGACGCGCCCAGATCTCGCGCACGCCCGAGGGCGACAGGCGCACCCCGCGCTTGCGCAGCTCGCGCGCCGCCCGCACTACGCCCAGCTCGGGTCGCTCTCTTGCCAGCGCAATGACTGCCGCCGCCCGGCCGCCGCGATTCGCCATGGACCTACGATATCACCGCAGCCCGTGGATGTTCAGGGCGCTTGCTGGAACCGCGGCGCCGACTGCATGTACGCTTCCAGGTCCGCCGGCACGCGCTCGTTCACCACGCAATGGAAATTATTGTGGTCGTCGGTGCTGCCGGTGCCGTTGTATGCGGCTTCGTCTGGATACTTGCAGATCTTGCGCGTGCGTGTCACGCCCGCGCCCAGGTTCTGCGTGCCGATCAGCACGTCCGGCGCGACGCCGTTTTCCACCCAGTTCACCAGGGCATCGAAAAGGTTGGGCGGCTGAGGCGCCGCGTTGCCGCCGCAATGGCCGACGCCCGGAAAGTGGAATGCGCGGAAGAAATCCGCCGTGTTGGCCGGCCCGCCGTGATGGTCGAACAGGCGCCCCCAGTACTCCCATGAGCCATAGGGAAGGATCAGCGGGTCATTTGCCCCGTGCCAGGTCAGCAGCTTCCCTCCGCCCGCCCTGAGCTTGTCCAGCGCGACATCGTCTCCGGCCAGATGGCCCACCTTGACGTCCTGCTTCTGGAACTGGGTGCCGAAATTCTCCATCGTCAGACTGGTGTAGCTCCATAGCGGGTCTTCTTCGACGACCGCGCGGACGAAACCGTAGGGGATGCTTGCCGGCTGATTGAGCACGCCGCCCCCGCCCGCGGCGAGGATGGTCCACGGGGTTCCCCGCGTCGGGCCTCCCCAGAGGCGCTGCCCCGCCTGGTTGCGCGCGCCGTCCCAGACCCGGTCGATGGCATCTGCTTCCTGCATGCTGAGGCAGGTCGGCGCATCGCCGGGGCCGCCCGTGCACTGCAGGGCGTGCGCGCTGAAGGTGCAGCGGCGCGGCTCATTGAGGATGCCGTCCATTACGCCATCGTCGAGGTCGCAGGCGGCAACGGCGGCGGCATTGGCCGCGTTGATTTTTGCGGTCGAAAGGCCCGCGGTGCCGAAGTAATCGTTCAAGACCGTGCCAATCCATAGCGAGCCGGTCTGGAAGCGGCTGAAGTTGATGGCCGGGACGCCCGCAAGAATGCCATCGAACTCATCGCCGAAGCGCTGCGCCATCTCCATGCCCTGCCGCCCGCCCGTGGAGCAGCCATCCCAGTAGTTGCGCGAGGCGGCCCTGCCGTAATAGAACTCGGCGAGCCGCTTTGCCCAGCGTACCTGCTCGATGACGCTCACGTAGACGAAATCTTCCAGCTGCCACCACAGCAGGTTATTGCTCGCATCGAGCACGAATCCGTATCCGCCAGGCGCGCAGCCCGGGTGACCGTTGGCGGCGCAGAATGCATTGCTGTGCCCGCTGTCCGTGCTGGAGCCGACATAACCGGTGTTGGTGGCGGCCGTAACGGCACCGACCGTGCCCACGGTGCCGCCGCCGCCGAGGTTGCGCAGCTTGCCGTTCCAGGCGCCCTGCACCCCGCCCGCGCCGCCGTCCGCCGCGCTGAGCGGCAAACCGACCCGGATGTTGATCTCGCGGTGATATTTCAGGTCGACCCGGCAATACGCCGCGTTCGAGCCCGACGCCGGCACCAGAACCGAGCTGATGGATTGCAGCGTCTTCCAGGGTGACTGCCCCTTGTCCGAGCGCGCTTTGCTCGTTGGGATGCCGGCCGCCAGCTCCTCGCACAGGGGAGCAGCAAGCGCGCTCGCCGCCAAAAGCAGCGAAGCGACGATCAGCGCAACCCTACCGAACACAGTCTTCGCAGGCATGGCGAGCTCCTCCTTCACGTGCTGCAGCCGATCTGTTCTGCGATCGAGACCGCGTTGCGCTGAAGCTCGCTCGCCAGCACGGCCGAGAGCTTCTTGCCGGAGAGCGCTCTCACGTGGTTGCGATAGCCCCTCAGCGCGCCGCAAGCGCCCGAGACGTCGCCCTGCGCGAGGTAAGCCTGCACTGAGGCAAGCTGATTGGCGTAGCTGCCGCCTACCGCGTCGCCCACCAGCTCGGCCTGCTCCATGAGGCGCGTGCTCGCCGGGATAAGCGCCGACCCCGGCGCATCGCCCAGCGGCTCGCCGCCCGGCCCGCCGGCGAACGACACCCACGGTAGCGACGGCTGCTGCCCGACCGAGGGCTTGGTCCAGTCGCATACGCCAGTGGGGAACGCCTCCTGCAGCTGCGCCCACTGGTCCGGCGTGAAGGCCACCGGATAGTCCGCCGGGTCAAGCGGCTTGAGCTGGCATTTGAAGACGTCGTTCGTGATCGGCATGCCGGCGACCAGACGCGGATTGGAGTAGTACTGCCAATCACCGTCGCAGGTCAGGTCCTGCACCACCCCGCCGGCGCGATAGCAGGCGTCGAACACGGCGGCCGGCCGGTTGCGGCGCACCTTGACCGGCAGGGGATCGGCGGAGGCGTCCGCCTCGATCGCCGCGAGCCAAGCGTCCATGGCGTCGAACGTGTTGGGCGTCTGGCCTCCGTTCGGGATCCAGATCACCTGGCCATCGTGGTTGCCGTTGAGTCGGTCGAGACGCGCGCGGAACGTCCATGAATGGAACGCAGGATGAAAGCCGGTGTCGTTCAGGTTGTTTTTCACGTCGATCTCGGGAACCAGCGCTGCACCGCGTCCGCTGACGATGCGTCCCGTGCGGTAGAGGGTAGCCACCGCGCCCGAGTCCGCATCGAAGCGCTGCGGCTGGAAGTTGCCGTCGATGTCCAGGCCGCCGATCCGATGGTTGATGTCGACGAACTGCTCCGCGGTGATGTCGCCGGCGAGCAGGGAGTTGAGGCCGTATTGCAGGCCCACATTGCCTACCGGACGCGGCGCTTTACCATCCGCTCCCACGCCCAACATGGCCTTCTGGTAATCCTGGCTGGTACAGCGCGTTCCACCAGGGTTGGTGGCCGGGTCATAACGCCATGGCGTGGGCGTGTTCGGCGGCCCCGAGCAGCCCAGCGTGCTGGTGGCGATGAGCTCGGTGAGCGGCGCGCCGAACGCATTGAGCTTCTGCCCGCACATGTTGTCGGGGTTGGACGGGTGCGAACCCCATACCTTGCGCCGCTCGGCGGGGCTGGGCCACAGCGGGTTGCCAACGTTCGGCAGCCCGAGGGAAGCGCTGGCCAGGCCGAAATAGCGCCAAAGCACGATGCAGTCGTAGGAGCCCAGCACCTGATACCAGTGGTCCTCGAACGCCTGGCTCGTGAGCAGCCCGTCGAGCAGCCCCGGATAGCCCTCGCTCACCAGATGCTGCTGCATGGTGCCGGCCGAGCCACCCGATCCGATGGTGTAGCGGATCGGTCCGTAGCGCTCGCTCACCACCTCCTTGGCCATCATGGTGGCCTCCGCCGAGATGATGTCGTTGCACTGGTTCCCGAAGGTGGCGAGGCTCGAAGTCGCGACGGCGAAGCCGCGCGCGAGCTGCGTGACGTTGCCGAGCTGATTGCCCACCGTCGGCTGCTGGTAGTTGGTGCTGCAGGCGCCGCCGTAGGTGAAGTACAGCTTGCGGTTCCAAGGCTGCTCCACCGACCATGGCTCGATGGGCCGCAAGGGATCGACCAGCACCGCGACCTGATAGATGCCGCGGTTGGCGGTGCCGGTTACCCGCTGCACGATGAACGGCACGGTCTTGCCCTGGTCGGTCGTGGTCTGCTGGACCTGCTCCGCTGCCGGTGGGCTGGCCGGGTTGTACGCGACGAACTGGTTGCTCAGGTTGCGGTAGAAGAGCTCGACCACCGTCGGCGCATTGCACTTGTCGTCGATCGCCGCGCCGAGCGAGGGATTATTCTGGTTCTGGGTGCGGCACAGCCACGGCTGGATCTGCTCGCCCGAAAAAACCGGCCCGCCGATCGGATGATTGCGCAGCGTGACCTCGTGGCCCGAGCCGTCGGGCAGCCGGGCGCGCAGCAGGTTGTCGCCTTCGGCGAGGCTGGTGACGAGGCCCGCGTACCTGCCGTCGGGGCGCAGCGCGAAAACGCCGGTGATGTCGTCGCCGTTGAGGATTACCCGCACGGCGGCGGGGTCCGTCCCGGCGGCGAGGCGCACCTCGATCAGTGTGTCACCGCCCGTAACCGTATCGGCGCGCCCGGAAAGTACCTCGATGCCTTGCACCCCGGGCGCCGCCTGGGCGCCCCCCCAGGCCGCCGCCGCGGCCAACGCCAAAACAAACCGCTGGATCCTCATTGCAGCCTCCTCCTCTAGATGCCTGCAAGCGATGCCGGAATTGAAATCGTTCTAATGATCGTTAGAGTTGACACTACTCCGCGCCTCGCGGCGGTGTCAAGGCGCGCCGCAGCGCCGGCGCCCGGGACGCCCGCGTTTCATAGCGGTTCGTGATATAAAACGGCCCAATCACAAGGAGGAGTCATGAAACGACGGCAGTTCAATCAGGCACTGGCCGCGGCAGGCGCGCTTACCGCGGTTTCCCCCTTCGGCATCGTGCGTGCGCAAGCGCAGCGGCTGCGCGTGGGCCTGCTGCTGCCGCGCTCGGGCCAGCAGGCCGGCATCGGCCAGGATTGCCATCGCGTCGTCGACGTCACCGCCGGCCTGCTGCGCGAGCTCGGCCTGCCGGGGCTGGACATCATGAACGGCGACACCGAG
>CBDDRR010000202.1:0-3355 GCA_965233095.1 uncultured bacterium | reverse complement strand
AGTCGACCGCGGGACCGTCAGGCAATTGGTTTTGTTCGACCGCGGGTGCGTGCCGTCATGGGCGCGCTTCGCTCGGCGAAGTCTGAGCTCCCTCAGCGCGCCCACGACGTCCCGCCCCCGCTGCGGAGTCGCCAAGCGCGGCGTCGACCGTTGCCTGGTTCAGCGGGGTTGCCCGTGGGGCGACCAAGAGACGCTCCCGGTGGCGTCGAGGCAGTGGGCTTGGCAAGCCTGGCGTTGTGGCCTCCTTGCGTGGCCAAGATCGACGGTCGTGCGGAGGCCGGGCGTCCCGTCAGTCGCGGTTGGAGCGGGTGCGGGGTGTCATAGGCCGGCCGAGCGAGTTTTTCCTTGTTTGAGCGCAGGCCGGCCTATGGGGCCGCGCGCCCGCGGACGACAGGAACCGAAGGCCATGCGCGCCTGCGGGCAGCACAAAACCCGTCTCTGACCCCGGTTAGTGGAAACGGGTCTCTGACCCCGGTTTTGCGCCGCGGGCCCGTGCCGGACCGGAGACCTCGCCGCTGGGGTAAAATGCCGGTTTCGCTCACCGAAACCCGGAGAACCGCGCCGATGTTCAGCCCCGAGATGAAGATTCAAGGCTTCGACGATGAACTGTTCGCGGCGCTGGAGGCGGAGCGGCGGCGCCAGGAAGAGCACGTCGAGCTGATTGCGTCGGAGAACTACGCCAGTCCGCGCGTGCTCGAGGCGCAGGGTTCGGTGCTGACCAACAAGTACGCCGAGGGTTACCCCGGGCGCCGCTACTACGGCGGATGCGAGTACGTCGACCAGGCCGAGGAGCTCGCCATCGAGCGTGCCAAGGAGCTGTTCGGCGCCGACTACGCCAACGTGCAGCCGCACTCGGGCTCGCAGGCCAACGTGGCGGCTTTCATGGCCATGATCGAGCCGGGCGACACCATCCTCGGCATGAGCCTGGCGCACGGCGGGCACCTCACTCACGGCGCCAAGGTGAACTTCTCGGGGCGCGTTTATCACGCCGTGCAGTACGGGCTGACCGCCGACGGCAACGAAATCGACTACGACCAGGTGGCGGCGCTGGCGAAGGAGCACCAGCCCAAGCTCATCATCGCCGGCTTCTCGGCCTATTCACGCGTCGTGGACTGGCAACGCTTCCGGGAGATCGCCGATTCGGTCGGCGCCTTCCTGATGGCGGACATGGCGCATGTCGCCGGCCTGGTGGCGGCGGGAGTGTACCCGAGCCCCGTGCCCTACGCCGATGTCGTCACCTCGACCCCGCACAAGACGCTGCGCGGGCCGCGCGGCGGCATCATCCTGGCGAAGAGCAACGAGGCGCTGGAGAAGAAACTCAACTCGCTGGTGTTCCCGGGCACCCAGGGCGGCCCGCTGATGCATGTCATCGCCGCCAAGGCGGTGGCTTTCAAGGAGGCACTGGAGCCCGAGTTCAAGGCCTACCAGCAGCAGGTCGTGACGAACGCCCGCGCCATGGCCGCGACGCTCACCGAGCGCGGCTACCGGATCGTATCGGGCGGTACCGACAACCACCTGTTTCTTGTCGACCTGATCGAGAAGGACATCACCGGCAAGGACGCGGACGCCGCGCTCGGGCGCGCCAACATCACGGTGAACAAGAACTCGGTACCGAACGACCCACGCTCGCCCTTCGTCACCAGCGGCCTGCGCATGGGCACGCCGGCAGTCACCACGCGCGGCTTCGCCGAGGCGGAGTGCCGCACCCTGGCCGGCTGGATCGCCGATGTGCTGGATAACCTCGAGGACGAGGCCACTATCCGGCGCGTGCGCGACCAGGTGCTCGAGCTGTGCGGTCGCTTCCCCGTCTACGGCTGAGGCCCCGCCGCGGCTGAGCGCCGTCCGGAGACGCCATGTACTGTCCTTTCTGCCGCCACGAGGAGACCAAGGTCATCGACTCCCGGCTGGCGGGCAACGGGCTGCAAATCCGGCGTCGTCGCCAGTGCCTGGCGTGCGAGGAGCGTTTCACGACCTTCGAGACCGCGGAGCTGGTGCTGCCGCGACTGGTCAAGCGTGACGACCGTCGAGAGCCCTTCGACGAGTCCAAGCTGCGGGCGGGCGTGATGCGTGCGCTGGAAAAGCGGCCAGTGGCGGCGGAAGCCGTCGAGGAAGCGATCTCCCGGATCCTGCAACGCCTGCTGACGGCGGGCGAGCGTGAGCTGCCCTCGAGCTACGTCGGCCAGCTCGTGATGGATGAATTGCGCCAGCTCGACGAGGTGGCCTACGTGCGTTTCGCCTCGGTCTACCGCAGCTTCCAGGACGTGGAGGAATTCCGCCGCGAGATCGAGCGGCTGCGCGACGCGGCGCCGGTCGGCCGTGAGCAGATGTCGTTGCTGCCGCGCGAGGGCAAGTGAGCGCCGCGGCTGAATTCACCGAGCAGGATCGCCGCTGGATGGCGCGGGCGCTGGAGCTTGCGCGCCTGGGACTCTACAGCGCCGCGCCCAACCCGCGCGTCGGTTGCGTGATCGCATCGGGCGTGACGCTGCTCGGCGAGGGTTTCCACGCCCGCACCGGCGGCTCGCACGCCGAGGTGGAGGCGCTTGCCGCAGCTGGCGGGCGGGCGCATGGCGCGACCGCCTATCTTGGCCTCGAGCCCTGCAGCCACCACGGCCGCACGCCGCCCTGTGCGGACGCACTGATCGCGGCAGGCGTGGCGCGCGTGGTCGCTGCGATCGAGGATCCGAACCCGCGGGTGGCCGGGAAGGGCTTCGCGGCGCTGCGCGCGGCGGGCGTCCAGGTCGACAAGGGCCTGCTGGCCGAAGAGGCTGCCGCGTTGAACGCGGGGTTCATCAGCCGGATGGGGCGCGGGCGGCCCCGCGTGACCGTCAAGCTGGGCGCGAGCCTCGACGGGCGCACCGCGATGGCCTCCGGCGAGAGCCAGTGGATCACCGGCCCGGCGGCGCGCGAGGACGTGCAGCGGCTGCGCGGCGAGAGCTGCGCCGTGGTCACCGGCATCGGCACCGTGCTGGCCGACGATCCCCGTCTCGACTTGCGCCTGCCGGAAACACTCACCCTGGGCCGCCAGCCGCTGCGGGTGGTGCTCGACGGCGGCCTGCGCATTTCGCCGCGGGCGCGCATCCTCGCCCCGCCGGGTGGAGCGCTGGTGTGCACGGAGCGCGACCGCTCGCCCGCCGCCGACGCCCTGCGCGACGTGGCCGCGGAGGTCGCCGCACTGCCCCGCGACGAGGGCGGGCTGGACCTGGCGGCGCTGCTGGCGATGCTGGCCCGGCGTGAGTGCAACGAGTTGACGGTCGAGGCGGGCCCCACGCTGACGGGCGCCTTCGTCGCGGCCGGGCTGGTCGACCGGCTGGTGGTGTACCTCGCGCCGGTGCTGCTGGGGAGCGAGGCGCGGGGC
>CBDDRR010000201.1:0-2694 GCA_965233095.1 uncultured bacterium | reverse complement strand
CGCCAGGGTGTCGACCGCAGCCGCGGCGATCTCGCCGCCCACCGGCGCGGCCGCCACGGCGCGCAGCGCCAGGGCCCGGGCGCTGGCCGCGCAGCCGAGATCCGCGAGCACGTTGGCCAGGTTGTTCAGCGCCGCCGCGTGCATTGGTTCATCAACCAGCAGCGCCTCATAGCCGGCGCGTGCGGCCGCGAGATCGCCGGCGAGATAGCTCGCCGTGGCGAAGCCGAAACGCGCCACCGTATTCCCTGGCCAGATCGCCAGCGCCGCCTCCCAGGCGCGGGCCGCAGCACCATGGCGACCCGTGTCCTCCAGGCCGGCGACCGCGTCGAAATAGCGCCGGCGATCGGGCTGCGCCGGCATCGTGCCGGGCTCCAGCAGCACGAGACCCCAGCGGTCGGCGCGATCCCAGCTGCGCAGGAACTTTGCTGCGGGCATCTCGAGGCGGCGCGTCGTGCCGGAGCGAAGGACGACCCGCTCGGTGGCGGGATCCGCGCCGATCACCACCGCGTAATGCCAGGCCGGCCACGTCCGCAGCCTGAGGTTCTGCAGCACCAGCACGGGCCGCCCGGCCGCCAGCTCGGCGAACAGCGCGTCGGTCCCGGGTGCGATGACGTAGGGAAGGAAGCCGCGGGTGCGCGCTGCCGCCACCAGCTCGAGCTGCAGGCTGCCGCCGAGTCCGGGGGTGAAGACTTCACGCGCCAGCGCGTCCGGCTGCGCCTCGACGCCCGCGGCGCCGAGCACCGTCGCCAGCGCGGCCGGCCCGCAGCTCAACGCCTCCTGCGGGTGGAACGGGGTGGCGCTGAGCTCGAGCGGCGCGGAGAGTCCCTGCAGCGAGGGAGCGCCGGAAACGATGGCGCGCTGGGTGGCGCAACCGCCCAGCGCGCCAAGCATGAGCATCAGGCCGAGGGCGCGGATGACTGCCGTCACGCGGCCCCGTTCAAGGCTCAGATCGCCTTGAAGATATCCGTGATACCGACCAGTTCGAGGATCAGCAGCACCACGAACACTATGCCGACGACTTCCAGCGCGCCCGCGCCCGCCGGCAGCTCGGCAAGTCGCCCGTCGAGCTGCCGCAGCTCGGCATCGGTCAGCGCGCCGACGCGTGCCTTGGCCGACTCAACATCCACGCCGTAGGCCACCAGCTGCTGCTGCACCGCGTCGCGGTCCAGCGCGGCCTGCACGCGGGCCACCGTATCGGCGCGCTCCGCCTGCATCATCACGGCGCGCGTGCCCACCACGGCGGCCGAGGCCGTCGAGATCATGCCGCTCATGCCCAGCGACACGGCCAGCAAGGCCACGAAAGTCCTGATCATCCGGTGCTTCATATCGAAGAGTCTCCTGCTGCGGGTGGCCACGAAATTACCGGAGCGCATCGCCCCAGTCCAGCGGCCGTACAGGAAAAATCCGCAGCCTCTCCTATACTTCAGTGACTTATCGACCAGATCGCCCGCGCACGCGGGCAACCGAAGGAGAACAACATGACCGTCGCCAAAGTCACCGAAATCATTGCCAACTCGCCGAAGAGCTTCGAGGACGCCGTCGCAACCGGCATCAAGCGGGCGAACAAGACCCTGAAGCACATCCGCGGCGCCTGGGTACGGGACCAGGAAGTGGTCGTCAATGAGAAGGGCGACATCACCGAGTTCCGCGTCAAGATGAAGGTCACCTTCGTCATCGACGACAAGAAATAAATCAGCCGATCCAGACCGTCTTGGCGTTGACGAATTCGCGGATGCCGTGACGGGACAGCTCGCGCCCGTAGCCTGAGTCCTTTACGCCGCCGAAGGGCAGGCGCGGGTCGCTCTTGACCATGCCGTTGACGAAGGCCGCGCCGCACTCGAGGCGGCGCGCCAGCCGTTCGCCGCGCGCGATGTCTTTCGTCCAGACGCTGCCGCCGAGGCCGAAGCGGCTGGTGTTGGCGATCGCGATCGCCTCATTCTCGTCTCTGACCCCGGTTACCAGCGCCACCGGGCCGAAGACCTCCTCCGTCCAGGCGCGCATGCCGGGCTTGATGCCGCTGAGAATGGTCGGGGCATAGAACGCCCCTGCCCCGTCGAGCGGCTCGCCACCTGCGACGGCCGTCGCGCCGTGTTCGAGGGCATCGGCAACCTGCTCGTGCAGCTCGTCGCGCAGGTCACCCCGCGCCATCGGCGCGAGTGTGGTGCCCGCCACCGAGGGGTTGCCCGGCAGCAGCCCCTCGACCGCCTTGGCGAAACGCGCGAGGAAGTCGTCCAGCACATCGTCCTCGACCAGGAAGCGCTTCGCAGCGATGCAGCTCTGGCCGGCGTTCTGGAAGCGCGATTTCACGCCCTGAGCGACCGCATCGTCGAGATCCGCATCCGCGAGCACGATGAAGGGGTCCGAGCCACCCAGTTCCAGCACTGCTTTCTTGAGGTGTTTGCCGGCCTGCGCGGCAACCGCACGGCCCGCGTGGTCGCTGCCGGTGAGCGAAACCGCGTGCACCCGCGGGTCGGCGAGCAGGCCCTCGACCGCGTCGCTGCCGACCAGCAGCGTGCGGAACACGCCCTCCGGAAAACCCGCGTCCTCGAACACCCGCTCGATGGCCAGCGCACACTGCGGCACGTTCGAGGCATGCTTGAGCAACACGGTGTTGCCCGCCGCCAGCGCCGGCGCGGCGCAGCGGATCGCCTGCCAGAAGGGGAAGTTCCACGGCATCACGGCGAGCACGGTGCC
>CBDDRR010000200.1:0-14954 GCA_965233095.1 uncultured bacterium | reverse complement strand
CCGATCTTCGTGCCTATGCTGTACTTCGTGAACCCGGCCATGACCCCGGATCTCGTGTCCGCGGCCTTCCGGGTGGCGGACTCGGCCACCAACATCATCACGCCGATGATGGTCTACTCAGGCGTCATCCTGGCCTTCATGCGCAAGTACCGGCCCGGTCTCGGCTTCGGCGACATGCTGCTGATCATGCTGCCGTACTCGATCGTGTTCATGCTCGTCTGGACGGCGTTGCTGGTGGCCTTTTTCGTCTTCGGCATTCCGCTCGGCTTCTGAGGCTTTTGCGCTGCGAAGGCGGCGCGCCGGACCGATCTCAACGAAGAGGACTCACGGCAGGGCGCCGAAGGCAAAGAGGACCACCGCATCATACTGACGGCTTCCATGCTGTTTTGACCGACCCGGTGGCCCGGCAGCTCGGCGCTCGAGTTATCAGGCTGATGTGCTCTCGTCGAGCTGCTCACTGAGCGCGATCCATTCAGCCTCGAGCAACTCGATTTCGCCACCGAGGGCGGTGAGCCGCTGCGAGAGCGTGCTGATCTCGTCGCCAGGACCCTCGTAAAGCAAAGGATCCGCGAGCCGCCCCTCGACTTGTTGCCGTTCAGCCAGTGCGGCTTCCAACCGGCCCTCGACCTGCTCACGGCGCCGCCGGACCTTGCTGTCGGACGGCGGGCGCGCCGGCCGGGTTGCGGTTGCAGCAGGATTCGCCGCGCGTTTCTCAGATCGTTCGCCGCTGCCGCCGAGGCGCGCACGCAGCCAGGCAGCATAGGCATCCAGGTCGCCGTCGAAGCGCGCCACGCGCCCGTCCGCCACCCGCCAGAAGCTGTCGCACACCAGGCCGATCAAGTGACGGTCATGCGAGACCAGCACGATGGCGCCGTCGTAGTCGGCCAGCGCCTCGGCGAGCGCCTCGCGCATGTCCAGGTCGAGGTGGTTGGTCGGCTCATCGAGCAGCAACACGTTTGGCTTGCGCCAGGCCAGCAGGGCGAGCGCGAGACGCGCGCGCTCGCCGCCGGAGAAATGGTCTACGGGCTCGAAGGCACGCTCCCCCGAGAAATACCAGCGGCCGAGGAAATTGCGCATTTCCTGCGGCGTGGCGCCCGGCGCGATGTCGCGCAAGTGATCGATCGGGCTGGCGCCGGCCCTCAGGCTCTCCACTGTGTGCTGCGCGAAGTAACCGATGCGCAGGTCGCCGTGCACGCGTCGCTCCCCGCCGAGCGGGGGCAGTTCGCCAACCAGCGTCTTGATCAGGGTTGACTTGCCCGCACCGTTGGGCCCGAGCAGCGCAATTCGATCGCCGGCCTCCAGGGCGAACGCCACGTCCTCGAGCACAGCAACAGCGCCATTGCCGGTTGGCGGAACGCCAGGCAGATGCTCGTGGTCATCTTCCGCCTCGCGGATACGGTAGCCGGCAGTGACCTTGTCCAGTGTGATCAGCGAGAAGGGCAGCCGGTTCGGTTGCTCAAAGGCGATCCGCAGTGCACGCTCGGCGCGCACCGCCTCGGTGCCGGCGAGTTTTTCCAGTCGCTTGATGCGCGACTGCGCTTGCGTGGCCTTGGTGGCCTTGGCGCGAAAGCGATCGATGAAGCGCTGCAGGTGCTCGCGCTCGGCCTGCTCTTTCTCGAAGGCGATCTGCTGCTGGCGCAGGTGTTCCGCCCGCTGCCGCTCGAAGGACGTGTAGTCGCCGACATAGAGCTTGGCTCGACCCTCGTGCAAGTGGAGGATGTGGGTACAGACACCGTCCAGGAACTCGCGGTCATGCGATATCAGCAACAAGGTGCCGGGATACTTCAGCAGCCACTGCTCCAGCCACAGCACTGCGTCGAGGTCGAGATGGTTGGTCGGTTCGTCGAGCAGCAGCAGCTCGGACGGCGTCATCAAGGCGCGGGCGAGGTTCAGGCGCACCCGCCAGCCGCCGGAGAATTCGGCCACGGCGCGTGAATGCGTCACGGCGGGAAAGCCCAGGCCATGCAGCAGCCGACCCGCGCGCGCCTCGGCATCGTAGCCCTGCAGTTCGGCAAGGTCATGGTGGGCATGGGCGGCGGCCTCGTAGTCGCCGACCGCCATGGCGTCGCGCTCGGCGCTGAAGGCCCGCCACAGCGGCGCGTCGCCCGCGATGACAAACTCGAGCGCCGGGTCGGGCAGGGCGGGCGTTTCCTGGGCGACGCCGGCAATGCGCACCTTGGGGGACAGGCCGATCTCGCCGCTGTCCGGCTCGAGCTCGCCGTGGATGGCGGCGAACAAGCTGCTCTTGCCGCAGCCGTTGCGTCCGATCACACCAACACGCCAGCCGGCGTGCAGGCTGAGGTCCATCCCGGACAGCAGGAGCTGGGGTCCACGGCGTAACGCGAAATTGGTGAAGCTCAGCATGAGGCCGCGCATTGTAGGGCAAAAAAAAGGCCGGGGGAGTGATCTCCCCCGGCCAGTCGAGTCGCAGCTTGATGCTGCTTGTTAGTTAGTCGACATGTCCCGGCACGACCTTGCCCGCGCCATGGCAGACTGCGCAGGCTTCGCCGGCGGGGGACGTGTTCAGGTCGATGTGCGCCTTGATGGTCGGCGAGTTGTGGCAGCCGTAGCAGCTCGCCCCGGTGGGCGCCATGCGACCGGCCAGCTCCGGATTATGCGGAGCAGCCGCCGTCGCGCCCGGGAATCCATCAACCACCGTCCACAGCGCATCAGGCGTGATGGGCAGTGTGTATGTGCCGGGCATGTGGCAGGTCCCGCAATCCGCCAGCGCGGCCGGGTAGCCAATGTCGCTGAAGTCGTACGGGCCCTGGCCGGAACCACCCGCAACCGTGCCGCGGATGAAGGAGAAGGGCACTGTCCGGATGGGATCGCCGCTGACCGGCTTGCCGGCATGCAAGCCGTGAATAAGATCCTTCAGGTTCATCGGCTTCTCGCCGTCGATGTCCATGCCTTCGCCGTTGAGGCCGGCCGGAATGACGCCCGAGAAGATGTTGCTGCTCGAAGTCTCCGGGTTATGGCAGGTGAGGCAGTAGTTCGGGCCGTTGACGCGCGACCCGCCATGGAAGGCCAGCGTCTCGTGGCAGGCGAGGCAGTTGTCCTCTGCGACGACCATGCGGCGCGGAGTGCCGGCGTAGCCGATTCGGGCCGACGTGTCGATGCTCACGCCCTGCGACTGGGGACGACCCTCGATGCCGACGGCCATCAGGGTCGCGTCGGGCGGGAAGGCGAACGGTGCGGCGGTGATGCCCGGGGCGGTGACGAAGTAACCGTCATCGGCAGGCGTCAGCGTATCCACGAAGGCCGTCAGGTTGCCCAGCGACTGCGGCTGATCCCAGGAACGGAGACCGGTGTTGACGTCCAGGTCCCACCACTGGCGGCCACCGCCGGGCGCCACCGGCAGCGTGTCAACCAGGTTGTTGAAGTCCTGCGGCGCTGCGATGGCGGGGCCGTTGACGTCGAACACGCCGGGGTGAGGCACGCTCCAGGAAGCGTAGAAGCGCATGTTGCCGAGTCCGACGCCGGCCGGCAGATTCTGCAGGTCGACCGGCTCACCGTCCGCGAGCAGGCGGAAGGTCACGATCGGCTGGTCTAGTTCGTTGACCGTCACGGAGGCGATCTGGTACTCGAACTGCACGAAGCCATCCGGCTGCAAGGGGTTGTTGGGCGTGGAAGACGGGCTGATGTGGAACTGGTCGACACTCACGAATCCGTCCGGGCCATGGCAAAGCAGGCACACTTCGGCCGACTGGCCGCCGAAGTTGTGGTCGAAAGTGCCGGAGACGAAAGTCACTTCATGGCAGTTGCCGCAGGCCTCGGCGCTCGGCCTTTCCTGGAAGGCGACGGCGTCCGCCGCCGAGCGGCCCGCTGGCTTCGGCATGCGGTTGTTGTCATGGCAGGTCAGGCAGTTGCTGACGGGTTGCGGGTAGTGCACCGTCGAGTAGTCGCGCCCGGCGACTTCATAGTCGTTGGCCGCATGGATCTTGTGGGCCATTGTCGCCAGGCTGATTTCCGCCCACTCGGTGTCGCTCGAGGCGTCCGCGTCGAAAGTCGACGGGTTGTGGCACATGACGCAAAGTTCGACCGTGTAGCGCGTGTTGCCGTGGACATTCGGAAAGTGCAGGTTGGTCCTGTCGGCCGAATTGCCGTGGCAGGATCCGCAGGACTCGGTCGTGGCCACCAGGTTGTTGGTGGCCGGCGCCAGCGTCGGCAGCGTGTCGGGCACGAAGTCGATGACTGCGTTGTAACGCGAGCCCGCGTTGCGGCTGGCGATGCCGATGCGATGCACGGCGCTCGGCGCATAGGCGAGGTCCAGTCCCGCAATCACTTCGGCCGCAGCAACCGAGTCGAGCAAGCCGCTGCTGCCCACGCCGATGGTGCTACCGGACACCGGCGGCGGCGGGGTGGTGTTGCCGTAGTAGATGAAGTCCTCGACCGCATCGAGGTCGGTGCCAAACGTGTACTGGTACACGCCGGGCTCGATCTCCGTCACCAGGGAGGCCGTGCTCGTGGTGGCGCGCTCGCCTGCGGCGCGAAGCACGCGGACGTCGCCGGCCGCGACTGAGCGGTTGATGTAGCTCTGCCACCGCGGGTATTCACCGTCGGTAAGCAGCTTGGCAATGGTGAACTCGAAGTTCGTCAGGCCGCTCACGGGAAGGCCGCCGTTCATGACCTCGAACGTCACCGTGACAAGCGCACTGGCTGAGGTGTCGATCTCCACCGCAGTGATACCGCCGGCAAGCGTGCCGATCGGATCGCCGACGTCACCCGTGCCGGGTCCTGGAGGAACTTCAGGCCCCGGAGGACCGGGAGGGCCGACGGGACCGGCAGGACCCGGGTCGCCGTCATCACCGGAACAACCGGCAATGGCGAGCAAGGCGGCACATGATGCCGTGGCCAGAAGTCTCGTCCAATTCTTCATGACTCGCTCCAGAGCGCTAACCAATTCCATGCCCCAAACATTCTGCTGTCACGGCCAATCCGCCACCATCGCAGCCGATTCCACCCTGACAAAACAGGACGATAGGCGTTAAGCAGGTCCGCGGGTATTGCGTATGGTACGGATATCATATGCGAATGAGTGGCATTCGCAGACCGGAACCAGACTCACTCAGCTGCCCGTTCACCAAACCAGCACCCGCACATGACCTTAGCCGAACCCGATGGAGACCGCGATCACCAGCGTGACCGACCCCGCGAGTAACAGCTTGAGCATGAGCGGCGCCACGAATCTCAGCCAGCGATCATAAGGGATGCCCGCGATCCCCAGGATGCCCATCAGCACCGGGTTGGTCGGCACGATCATGTTCGCAAAGCCGTCGCCGAACTGGAAAGCGAGCACCGCGGTCTGGCGTGTCACGCCGACCAGGTCGCCGATCGGCGCCATCAGCGGCATGGTGACGTACGCCTGGCCCGAACCGGAGGGGATGAACAGGTTGATGAGCGTCTGGATGGCCAGCATGCCGATGGCAGCCAATTCCGCACCCATGACCTGCAGTGGCGCGGCCAGGCCATTGACGATGGTGTGCAAGACCTGGCCGTCCTCGAGGATCAGGGCGATCGAACGGGCGAAGCCGATCAGCAGGGCCGTCCCCGCCAGCTCCGCCGCGCCCTCCGCGAAGCGCTTGGCCGTGTCGTTCGCGCCCAGTCCGCCGACCAGTCCGCCGAACAACGCCAGGCCGAGAAAGATGGCGCCGAGTTCCAGGATGTACCACTTCGGGATCGCGATGCCGTAGACCATCGCGCCGAGCGCAACCAGGGTCATCACGACGACCGCCTTGTGCCGGCCTGTCATGCCGGGGTGCATTTCCGCCGCCTCGTGCTGGGCCGCCTCGATGTCATGGACCAGGCTTGCCTGGGGATCGGCCTGCACGCGGTGGGCATAGCGCCAGACATGGTGGATGCCGATCGCCAGGAAGGGCAGGAAAATGGCGAGACGGAAGCCGATCCCGGAGGCGGGCGGCAGCTCCGCCACGCGCTGCGCCACCAGCACGGTGAACGGGTTCAGCACCGCGACGCCGTAACCGATGCCGTAGCCGCACACCATGATGCCGATGGCCGTGACCGCGTCCATGCGCATTGCGACGCACAATGAGATCAGCACCAGGGTCAGGGGGATGTATTCCTCCGCGACGCCAAGCGTGGCGGAACCGGCGGCGAACACGCCCATGCCGATGCAGATCAGCAGGCCGGGGCTGTGGCCGATGCGCCGCAGCACGGCGCCGAGCATGGCGTCGATTGTGCCGGTGGCGCGCAGTACCCGGATGGCCCCGCCGACGATCAGCACGAAGAAGATGATGTCCTGCGCGTCCGCCAGTGCGCGGGGAATCACCGTGAGAAGTTCCCAGGGCATCAGCCGGCGGGCATCCGCGATGACGGCGTAGGTCCCGGGCACGACCACCGCGCGGCCGGTGTCGTTGAGTACCGTTTCGAACTCCCCGGGCGGCAGCAGCCAGGTGGCCACCAGGGCCGCAATCATCATGCCGAACAGCAGCACAAGAGTGTGGGGGACGCGGAACGAGCGACGCATGCTGGACGGCTCCAGGGACAGGGCGGCAAATTGGCGCCAGATGCTGACTGATCGGGCGCCCGGAGGCAAACTGCAGGGTGGCATCCATCCCGCGAACGCGGACGAACAGGCCTGCATGGGTCAGCGGGTGTTGGCTTTTCCGGCCATCGGACCTATGAAGGAGATTTGTCATGTACGAACAGCCCCAGCTCGGCACGTATGTAGTGCTAGCGCTCTACGCCATCGCCGGCGTCCTGGCGGTCATCGGGGGCGTCATGGCGGTTCGCGCCCGGAAGCGCAAACGGGAGCACAACCAGTTGCGCTAGCGAGTTGATTGCGAGCCCGGCGACTGGCCTTGCCGCGAGACGCGGCTATACTGCCGCCTTCGCGCAACGGAGGCAGCCGATGGCCGAGCCACGACAAGAAGCAGAAAACGCGACCGCAAATCCCCGCATTGCCCGGATCCTCGACTGGATCGAACGGATCGGCAACAAGCTGCCGGATCCGGCGGTACTCTTCTTGCTGGCGTTGGTCATTACCTGGGTGGTGTCGGCGCTGCTGGCGCCCATGACGTTCTCAGCGATCGACCCACGCACCGGCGACCCGGTGGTGGTCAGGAACCTGCTGGCCGGCCAGGAGCTGACCGGCTTCCTCTCGCAGATGGTGCAGGTGTTCGTCGCCTTTCCGCCGCTGGGCGTGGTGCTGGTGGCGATGCTCGGCATCGGGGTCGCCGAGCACACCGGCTTCATCAATGCCGCGCTCCGCGGGCTGCTGTCATTCACGCATCGCGGGCTGCTGACACCGGTGATCATCACGGTCGGCATTGTCAGCCACACCGCCGTGGATGCCGGCTACGTGCTCGTGGTGCCTTTGGGCGGCGTCATTTTCTACGCCGCCGGGCGCCATCCGCTTGCCGGCATCGCTGCGGCTTTCGCGGGCGTATCGGGCGGCTTCTCGGCCAACTTCGTGCCGTCGAGCATCGACCCGATGCTTGCCGGAATCACCCTGGCGGGCGGCCAGGTGCTCGACCAGGCACTCACTGTCAATCCGCTGAACAATTACTATTTCACGGCCATCTCGTCGCTGCTGATCATCTTGCTGGGCTGGTTCCTGACCGACAAGATCGTGGAACCCCGGCTCAAGAAGACGCCGCTGGATGGCGACCTCTCCGACCTGCCGACCATGGAGGCGCTCGAGCCCGCAGAGCGCCGCGCATTGCGCTGGTCGCTTTTGTCCATGGTGCTGGCATTGGCCGCGCTGTTCGTGACGGCGCTGCCAGCCACTTCGCCCTGGCGCGATCCGACCGGCGAGCTGGCCAACTCCGCGGCGCCGCTGATGCGTTCCATCGTGCCGCTGATCTTCCTGCTGTTCGTCATCCCGGGCATGGTCTACGGCTACATCTCCGGCACGGTGAAAACCCATCGGGACATCGTGCAGGGCATGACCAAGGCCATGAGCGGCATGGGTTACTACGTGGTGATGGCCTTTTTCGCGGCGCAGTTCATCTTTGCCTTCGGCCAGTCGAACCTCGGCGCGCTGCTGGCGATCGAGGGCGCCAACTTTCTGCGCTCGCTGGGCATGCCTGCGCAGGTCACGCTGATCGGCATCATCATCGTGACAGGCATGGTCAACCTGGTGGTCGGTTCGGCATCCGCCAAGTGGGCGCTGCTGGCGCCCATCCTGGTGCCCATGCTGATGAGCCTGGGGATTTCGCCCGACCTGACCCAGGCGGCCTACCGCGTGGGCGACTCGACCACCAATATCATCACGCCGCTGATGCCGTACTTCCCGTTGATCGTGGTGTTCTGCCAGCGCTACGTGACCAATGCCGGCATCGGCACGCTGGTTGCGATGATGCTGCCGTACTCGGTGGTGTTCATGGTGGCCTGGTCGGCCTTCCTGCTCATCTACTGGACGCTCGGAATTCCTCTTGGCCTGCAGTCCAGCTACGTCTATCCGTAGAACGCGGGACGCGCCCCGTTTCCACCAGGAAACGGGGCACGTCCCCTTTTCAGTCGCACCATAGCTCGTTGAGCAGCCAGGCGGTGCGGACACCGGCCTGCGCCAGCCGCAGTGCGGTCAGCTGCCGGCCGGTTTCCGCGTAGCGCTTCGAGATCTGCGGCACGCGCCGCCGCGCGTCAAAGTCGTACACCCAGGGGCGAAGCTGCTGCGACTCCGTGGCCCAGTCCTCGAGCGTGCCCCGCTCCCATGAGGCAGCGCCGATTGCAACCAGCGGCGCCAGGCTGCGGCGATAATCGTCCGCACGCAGGCCGGAGCTGCGCAGCAGGCCGCTGTCCCACAGGCGATGCAGGTTGGTCTCCCGCCCCGCGAAGCTGACGGTAACCGCGTTGCCGCCGCGGTCCTCCCGCCGCCCGACATGCAGGGGCTGGTGCAGGTCGGCCACCAGGTGCAGGACGAAGCCGAGCGCGTGGCGACGGCGCAGCGGATCGCCACTCGTCTCGGCCAGCAGCGCAAAGTTTTCCCGGATGGCGGACAGCAGGCGGCCATGGCCCGGGGCGCCCTCGACGAGCGCGCTTATGGGCTCGTCATCGCCGATATTGATGTAGTGCCAGTCGCGGGTGTGCGCCCATGCAGGCTGGTCGCGGATTCCGTCCGGCCAGGTCGACGCATCCGCGAGGCTCATACCGTCCAGCAACTGCTCGATCCCGGCGGCCGCGGCCGGACACAACCGCGCCGTCGTCACGGCAGCGGCGGCCCGGTGGCCGTCGGGTCCCCATGCAGGCAGCACGAGCGGCCAGAGCAAGCCGACCAACAGGCACAGTCGCCGGATATCGCTCATCGCGCCAGGCGCGCGCTCAGGCAGCGGCCCGCGGCAGTCGGCCGCTCTTCGGGTGGACCGGCCCTGGTGCCGGCGGTCGCCTCCAGGCGCCGGATCACGGCGTCGAGCCCGTCGCGTCGGATTTGCTGGGAAAATGCATGGCGCAGGCTCAGCACGTAGGACTGGCCTTCCCAGCGGGCGTCGAAAATGCGCCAGCGCTCGCCGCCCTGGCGCAACTGCAGGTACACGGGCAGCGGCGTGGCCAGGCCTGTCTGGACGCGCAACTCGACTTCGGCCGGCGGCTGGTCGGCGCTCCCGCTGGACCCGACCACGACCACGTTGCGATCGGTCAGCAACAGCAGGCCCGTCGCATACCGGTTCGCCAGCGTGCCGTAGAGCGCTTCGGCGAAGCGCCGCCGTTGGTCGGCATCGGCGTCGGCCCAGTGCCGCCCGAGGATCAGCTGCCCGGCGTAAAGCACGTCCGCCCTGGAGCGCAGGTGATGGTCGACGATACCCCGCAGGGCAGCCGGATCAGCCACCAGCAGGAGGCGGCACTCGGACACCATGCCGGCCAGCGATTGCAGTGCCTCGCGGATCGTGTCTTCCGGCGAAACGGGCGCATTGGCCGACCCACTGGTCGAGAAGGCGAGCAACAGGCTGAGGAGGAGGATCCGCATGGTGCCTCACAGTATCGGCTGCAGCTCGCCGCGGGGCAAACGCCCGGCCCGCAAAGCGCCGCTCAGCAACAGCCCGTGCGTCTGTTATGCTCCGGCGCGAACCGCGCATCGTCGCATGCCGTACCAGGGAGCCACAGGCGTTGAACATCCCCCAGAGCACCTTGCCCGAACCCCTCGGCTTCGATGACGCGAGCCTGCGGCACGACACGCTGAAAGAGTTGCTTTACGGGGTCGGCAAGGATGTCGACACGGCCACGCTGCACGACCTCTATAGCGCCGTCGCGCTGGCCATCCGCGACCGGCTGGTCGGCCGCTGGCACGAGACGCAGCGGCGCATCCGCAGCCAGGGCAGCCGCAAGGTCTACTACCTGTCGCTCGAGTTCCTGATGGGGCGCACGCTGTTGAACGCGGCGATCAACCTGGACCTCGACGCCAGCGCCCGCAAGCTGCTCGAGGAGATCGGCGTGCGCCTCGAGCGGCTGGTGGAGGAAGAGCAGGACGCCGGCCTCGGTAACGGCGGCCTGGGCCGGCTGGCCGCCTGCTTTCTCGACTCGATGGCGACGCTCGACCTGGCAGGTTTCGGCTATGGCATCCGCTACGACTACGGCCTGTTCGAGCAGCGCATCTCGCCCGACGGCCAGCAGGTCGAGCTGCCGAACACCTGGCTGCGCTTTCGCAACCTGTGGGAGATCAAGCGGGAAGATATCCGCTACGAGGTCCGCATCGGCGGCCAGAGCATCGAGGCCGTGGCCTACGACACGCCGGTACCCGGCAACAACGGCAGGACAGTGAATCACCTGCGGCTGTGGGGGGCGCGCTACGCGCCGGAGATCGACCTGGCGCTGTTCAACGCCGGCGACTACGAGGCGGCGGTGCACGCCAAAAACGAGGCGGAGAACATCTCGCGTGTGCTCTACCCGGACGACTCGACGGAGGAGGGCAAGGAGCTCCGCGTCAAGCAGGAGTTCTTTTTCGTCTCCGCGAGCCTGCAGGACATTCTCCATGAGCATCTCGCCGCCGAGCTGCCGCTGGCAGAGCTGCCGGCCCGGGTCGCGATCCAGCTCAACGACACCCACCCGGCGCTCGCGATACCGGAGCTGATGCGGCTGCTGATCGATGTGCACGGCATGGACTGGGACGAGGCCTGGTCCATCACGCGCGGGGTGTTCAGCTACACCAACCACACGCTCCTGCCGGAAGCGCTCGAGACCTGGCCGGTGCGCATGCTGGAGAAGCTGGTGCCGCGGCACCTGGAGATCATCTATCGCATCAACCGCGAATTTCTCGACGAGGTCTGGGAGCGCCATCCGGGCGACAGCGAACGGCGGCGGCGCATGTCCATCGTCGACGAGGCCGGCCACGACGGCCGGCGCGTGCGCATGGCATGGCTCGCCACGGTCGGGTCACGCAAGGTCAACGGTGTCGCCGAGCTGCACTCGGACCTCGTGCGCAAGACGCTGTTCCGCGACTTTGACGAGTACTACCCGGGTCGTTTCGTCAACGTCACCAACGGCGTCACCCCGCGCCGCTGGATGCGCGCCGCCAATCCCGGCCTGTCGGCGCTGCTTGACGAGCGGCTCGGCAAGGGCTGGGAGAACGACCTGGAACGCCTGCGCGAGCTTGCGCCGGCGGCGGACGACGCAGCGTTCCGGCAGCGCTTCCGCGAGATCAAGCAGGCCAACAAGCAGCGACTGGCCCACTACATACATCGCCAGACCGGCGTGACCGTGAACCCCGACTCGCTGTTCGACGTCCAGATCAAGCGTATCCACGAGTACAAACGTCAGCTGCTGAACCTGCTGCACGTCGTCACGCGCTACAACCGCATTCGCCAGGACCCCGAGCGGAACTGGCAGCCGCGCACCGTGGTGTTCGCCGGCAAGGCCGCGCCGGCCTACACCATGGCGAAACGCATCATCCAGCTGATCAACAACGTCGCGGAAACGATCAACGACGACTGGGTGGTGGGCGACCGGCTGAAGGTGGTGTTCCTGCCCAACTACAGCGTCTCGGCCGCCGAGATCATCATCCCGGCCGCAGACCTGTCGGAACAGATCTCCACCGCCGGCATGGAAGCCTCCGGCACCGGCAACATGAAGTTCGCGATGAACGGCGCGCTGACCATCGGCACTCTGGACGGCGCCAACATAGAGATCCGCGACGCGGTCGGCGAGGACAACATCTTCATCTTCGGGCTCACGGCAGACGAAGTGGCGGCGCGCCGTGCCCACGGGTACTACCCGATCGAGCTGGCGCGCAACAACGCGGAGCTTGGCGAGGTATTGCGGCAGATCCGCGACGGGTTTTTCTGCCCCGGCGAGCTGCGCCGCTTTGCACCGGTGGTGGACGCCCTGATCGAGGACGGCGAGCATTTCCTGTGCCTCGCCGACTACGAGCATTACGTCGATACCCAGGAACGCGTCGATGAACAATACCGCGATGCCGAAGACTGGACGCGCATGGCCGTCATCAACACCGTGAGCATGGGACGCTTCTCGAGCGACCGGGCGATCGGCGAGTACGCGGAGCGCATCTGGGAGCTGGGGCCCATCGGCTAGCCCATGGACGACGCCGCCACCACCCACCTGCTGAACGAGCTCCACGCGGCGCGCTGCGCCGTGCCGTTCCAGTTCCTCGGGTTGCATGAAGCGCCGGAGGGCAAGGGCATGCTGCTGCGCGCCTGGCGTCCGGGCACGGACTGGGTCGAGGTCGTGGACCTCGAGGCGCGCCACAATCTCGGGCGCATGGACCGGGTCGGCGACAGCGACCTGTTCGTCAAGCGCCTGCCGCGCCGCCGCCACGTGTTCGCCTATCGACTGCGGCTCGGGGCCGGCGCCCGCGTGCAGGAGGACGACGATCCCTACCAGTTTCGCCACGCCGTGTTTGCGCGCGGCCCGGAGGATCGCAACCGCCTGTACCGCTATTTCGGCGCCCACGTGGAGACGCTCGAGAGCGAGAGTGGCCGCGCGACCGAGGGCGTGCGCTTCATGGTCCATGCGCCGGCGGCCCGCAGCGTCAGCGTGGTCGGCGATTTCAACGACTGGGACGGTCGCCGCCATCCCATGCAGAGCTCCTACGAGGGCGACTGGCGCCTGTTCGTGCCGGGACTCAAGCCCGGCACCCTCTACAAGTTCGAGATCCAGGGGCCGGACGCCCGGACACTGCCGCTGAAGGCGGACCCCTTCGGCGTCTACCACGAGCAGCCACCTGGCAACGCCTCGATCGTGGCGGCGCCCGCGTCCTATGCCTGGAACGACCAAGAATGGGTTCACGCGCGTCGTGCCGCCGGCTACCGCAATAACCAGCCGCTGGCGATTTACGAGTTGCACGCCGGCTCGTGGCGGCGCCGCGACGGGCGCGCACTGTCCTATCGCGAGCTGGCCGACGAGCTTGTGCCGTACCTCGAGCATGCCGGCTTCACTCACGTCGAGTTCATGCCGCTCACCGAACATCCCTTTGTCGCGTCCTGGGGCTACCAGCCGACCGGCATGTTCGCAGCCAGCAGCCGTTTCGGGCCGCCGGACGATCTCCGTCACCTGGTGGATCGCCTTCACGCTGCGGGCATCGGCGTCATCATGGACTGGGTGCCGGGACATTTCCCGGCCGACCCGCACGGCCTGGGACGCTTCGACGGCACGCCGCTCTACGAGCACCACGACCCGCGGCGCGGCTGGCACCCGGACTGGGATACGCATGTTTACGACTTCGGCAGCGCGTGGGTGAAGGACTTCCTGGTTTCCAGCGCGATGTACTGGGTGGAGCAGTTCCACGTCGACGGACTGCGCGTCGATGCGGTCGCCTCGATGCTTTACCTGGACTACTCCCGCCAGCCCGGGCAATGGCTGCCCAACATGTTCGGCGGCAACCAGAACCTCGAGGCCATCGAGTTCATCAAGCGCTTCAACGAGGTGGTGCATGCCGAGCATCCCGGCGTGCTGACCATCGCCGAGGAGTCCACCGCGTGGCCAGGCGTATCGCGGCCGACCTATGACGGCGGCCTGGGCTTCGGCTTCAAGTGGAACATGGGCTGGATGCACGACACGCTGAAATACATGGCGAGGGACCCCGCACACCGCAGCTTCCATCACGGCGATCTCACCTTCGGGCTGATCTATGCCTGGGACGAGAACTTCGTGCTGCCGCTGTCGCATGACGAGGTCGTGCACGGCAAGGGCTCGCTGCTCAACAAGATGCCCGGCGACGACTGGCAGAAGCTGGCCAACCTGCGCCTGTACCTCGCTTTCATGTATGCCCACCCGGGCAAGAAGCTGCTGTTCATGGGCGCCGAACTGGCCCAGCGGGGCGAGTGGAATCACGACGCCGAGCTGGACTGGGGGCTGCTCGATGATCCGGCGCACCGCGGCGTTCAGGACCTGGTGCGCGACCTAAACCGCGTCTACCGCGAAACGCCGGCCTTCTGGGAAGCGGACCATACGCCGGACGGCTTCGAGTGGATCGATTACAGCGACGCCGACCATGGCGTGCTGGCGTTCCTGCGCCACGATGCCGCGCGTGCGCGCCACGTGTTTTGCGTCTGCAACTTCACCCCGGTCGTGCAGCATGGCTATCGCCTCGGCGTGCCGCGCGGCGGCGCCTACCGCGAAGTCCTGAACACCGACTCGACCCTTTACGGCGGCAGCAACGTCGGCAACCAGGGCCGGGTAGAGGTACAGATGATCGCGAGCCACGGACGCAGCCAGTCGGTGGAACTCACCCTGCCGCCGCTCGCCATGCTCTTCCTGGCGCCGGAGGCATGATGGCGCCGGCTAAGAGCGTGCCCGCCATGTCGGCCGGGCGATCCACGCCGCTGGGCGCGACCTGGACCGGCGACGGCGTGAACTTCGCGCTGTTCTCGGCCCATGCCGAAGCCGTCGACCTGTGCCTGTTCGACGCTCTCGGGCGGCGCGAACTGGCCCGCCTGCCATTGACCGGGCGCAGCGGGGATACCTGGCACGGCTTTCTCCCCGGCGTCGGACCGGGACTCGTCTACGGCTACCGCGTGCACGGCCGGTATGCGCCGCGCCAGGGACAT
>CBDDRR010000199.1:0-2990 GCA_965233095.1 uncultured bacterium | reverse complement strand
CGACACCGTATCGGGTTTCGTCTGGGGACCGTACTGCCTCATTCCGCTGCTGCTGCTCACCGGCCTGTACCTGACGATCATTCTGCGTGGCCTGCAGTTCCGCCAGCTCGGCCCGGCGTTGCACCAGGCGCTGATCGTGCGCCGGGAGCACGGCGCGGAGGGCGACATCTCGCACTTTGCTGCGCTGATGACGGCGATGGCGGCCACGGTCGGCACCGGCAACATCGTCGGCGTGGCCACCGCCATCTCGCTGGGCGGCCCCGGCGCCCTGTTCTGGATGTGGGTCACCGGCCTCGTCGGCATGGCGACCAAGTACTCCGAGGCGCTCTTGTCGGTGAAGTACCGCGTCACAAACGCACGCGGCGAGCAGGCCGGCGGGCCGATGTATTACCTGGCGGAGGGCATTCGCTGGAAGCCGCTGGGGCGTACGCTGGGCTGGCTGTTCGCGTTGTTCACCGCCTGCGCCGCCTTCGGCATCGGCAACATGGTGCAGTCCAACTCGGTGGCCGACGCCATCGGCGGCGCCTTCGGCGTACCCGGCTGGATCACCGGCGCGGTCATCGCGCTGGCGGTCGCGGCGGTGACGCTCGGCGGCATCCGTGCCATCGGCGGGTTCACCAGCCTGTTCGTGCCGGCGATGATCGTGATCTACATGGGCGCATGCACCATCGTGCTGGTGTTCAACTTCACGGCCATCCCGGCGGCCTTCGCGCTCGTATTCACCGATGCCTTCACCGGCAGCTCCGCCGCCGGCGGCTTCCTCGGCGCCACGATCGCGCAGGCGATGCGCTACGGCGTGGCGCGCGGCATATTCTCGAACGAGTCCGGCCTCGGCTCCGCCGGCATCGCGGCGGCCGCCGCCAAGACCCAGGAACCGGTTCGCCAGGCGCTGGTGTCCATGACCCAGACCTTTATCGACACGCTGGTCGTGTGCACCTTTACGGGCATCGCCATCATCGCCAGCGGTGCGTGGAACTCGGGCGCCAACGGCGCGGCGCTCACCCAGCTGGCCTTCGGCTCGGCGATGCCGGGCCCGATCGGGCCGGCGGTCGTGGCGATCTGCCTGGCGATGTTCGCCTTCTCGACCATCCTCGGCTGGAGCCACTACGGATCGCGCGGCATCGAGTACATTCTCGGTGTCCGCGCGATCCTTCCCTACCGGCTGCTGTTCGTGCTGGCGGCCTTCCTTGGCTCCATCTACACGCTGGACTTCGTCTGGCTGCTCTCCGACGTCATGAACGGCCTGATGGCGCTGCCGAACCTGGTCGGCCTGTTGCTGCTGTCAGGCGTCATCGCCGCCGAGACCCGCAGCTATTTCGAGCGTCAGCGGTCGAGCTTGCCGTAACCCTTGCGCTCGCCCGTGGCGCAACCGTCGCGCCCGCCCTTGCCGTCGTGCATGCCCCGGCGGGCGTGATGCTCGTCGGCGTCGATCACGCCGTTGCCGTTGGCGTCGAGCGCGCTGAAGCGGGCCATGTGCTGCTGGTCGAACTCCGCCCGGCTGACGCGCCCGTCACCGTCGGCGTCCAGGCTCGCGAAGCGCTGCTCGCGGAACTGCTGCATGCGCTCGGCGCGATGCTCGGCGCGCGGACCGTCTGCCTTGCCGGCTTCAGCCTTTCCGGGGCCGCGCCGGCCGGCGGCAAACTCGTCGGCACTGATGAAGCCGTCGCCGTCCGCGTCGAGGCTCGCAAAGCGCGCTTGGCCGGCTGCCTGGAATTCCTGCAGCGAGACCAGGCCGTCGCCGTCCGTATCCAGTCGCTGCAGCATGCCGCCGCCGCGTCCGTCGCGGAACTCGGGTTTGGCTGAGTCGGGCGCCTGCGCCAGCGCGGAAAAAGACAGCGCGGTGGCGGCGACGGCCAGCAAGGTCGTGGTCAGTTTCCTGGAATTCATGGCAGATCTCCTGCAACTTGTTCATCGGCCGCCGGGAGTTCCCCGGCGTTGACTCAAGGTTGCGCGCGGTCGGTGCAGCGAGCGTGGCAGCATTGCGGAGAAAGCGTGGAGATTGCGCGCCTCTCAGCCTTCCAGGCGGTAGCCGACGCCGTAGACCGACTGGATCAGCTCGCGCCCGGGCGCCGCCTCGCCCAGCTTGCGCCGCAGGTTTTTCACGTGGCTGTCCACGGTGCGGTCGGAGACGATGCGGTGATCGTCGTAGAGGCGCTCCAGCAGCGCGGAGCGCGAAAACACTCGCCCGGGATGCGCCGCCAGCGTTTCCAGCAAGCGGAACTCCACGGGCGTGAGGTCCAGCGCCTGCCCGTCGAGCGTTGCGCGGTAGGACTCCGGCTGGATGGCGAGGCCCGCCACGGTGCCGCCGGCAGCCGCGGGCGAGTCGGACTGGCGTCGCAGCACCGCCCTCACGCGCGCCACCACTTCGCGCGGGCTATAGGGCTTGCAGATGTAGTCGTCCGCGCCCAGCTCCAGGCCCAGCAGCCGGTCGATCTCCTCCACCCGGGCCGTCATCATGATGATCGGCACCCCGGTGAAGCCGCGCAGCTCGCGGCAGACTTCGAGACCGTCGCGCCCTGGCAGCATGAGGTCGAGCAACAGCAGGGCCGGCGGCGCCGCGCGCACCGCGGGCACGACCTCGCGCCCGTCGGCCAGTACCCGCGTGCTGAAGCCGGCGGCATGCAGGTAGTCCTGCAGCAGGGCCGCGAGCTTGGGCTCGTCCTCAACGATCAGGATTTCCTGCGCCCGCGTCACCCGTGGCTCCTGAGCAGCGGCAGGTCGACCGTGATCTGCAGGCCGCCGATCGGCGCGGGCGCGGCCGTGATCGTGCCGTCGTGCGCTTCCACGATGTTGCGGCAGATCGCGAGCCCGAGCCCGGCTCCGCCGGCTGCGCGGCTGCGGGAATCCTCGGCCCGGAAGAAGCGCTCGAACAGCCGCGGCAGCAGCTCCGGCGCGACGCCCGGGGCCGTATCGCTGACTTCCAGCCGCGCATGCCCCTCGGCACGCCGGCACGCCACGACAATGCGCCCGGGCGCATCCGTGTAGCGCAG
>CBDDRR010000198.1:0-2878 GCA_965233095.1 uncultured bacterium | reverse complement strand
CTCGACTACCTCGTGGTCGACCTGCCGCCGGGCACGGGCGACATCCAGCTCACGCTCGCGCAGAAGGTCCCGGTCACCGGCGCGGTGATCGTCACGACCCCGCAGGACATCGCGCTCATCGACGCCCGCAAGGGCCTCAAGATGTTCGAGAAGGTCGGCATCCCGATCCTCGGCGTGGTGGAGAACATGTCCTTCCACGTCTGCCCGAAGTGCGGACACGAGAGCCATATCTTCGGTCAGGGCGGCGCGGCGAGGATGTGCAAGGACTACGGCACCGAGCTGCTGGGCCAGCTGCCGCTCGACGAGTCCATCCAGCAGCAGGCCGACTCCGGCAAGCCGACGGTGGTGTCCGATCCCGACGGCAAGCTGGCCGAGATCTACCGGCGCATCGCCCGCCGCGCGGCGGTCAAGATCGCCGAGTCGCAGAAGGACATGACCTCGAAGTTCCCGAACATCGTCGTCCAGAACACCTGAAGCGGCGCAGGCCTTCCCGCCGCGGCCGCCAGCTGCCATGCAGCTCTACCCCCCGTGATCGCCGGCGTTTTCTGGATGGCGGCCGGACTCGCGGGTTACTGGCTCGTCGGTTGGGGCCGCTTCCGCGGCGGGTACGGGATCCTCTCCGCGGCCGTCACGGTCGCGATTTTTCTTTACGGCCTGTACTTGGTTCGCGCCTGGCTGAAAAAGCCCCGAGAGGCGCCGGACAGCCGGAGGTTGGCGCCGCAGGAGCTACAGGGCCGGCCTTGGCTGCGCTCGCGGCCATGGCGGGAGCGAAGAATCGTCTTTGGCGCGCCGATCGGCAACGGCGTCCTGATCCTCGCGTATCTCTTCTTCGGCGCACCGGCACTGTTTTTCCTTTGGGTCGGCATCACCGACCCGCCGAGCCGCTCGGGCCGGAGCTTCCAAGCCGAGGCACTGGCGATGGGGTCGATGCTGCTTTTGGTCCTGGCGGGCCTGAGCTACTGGAGACTGAGGCACTGGCGCTACGGCGATAGCGTTTGCCGGCTGCTGACGCTGCCGGGCGCGGTCGGCGGCTGGCTGAAGGCCGACATCGACTGCGCGCTGCCGCCGGATCCGCACGGGACGGTGATCGTGCGACTGCGCAACATGATCCTGAGGGGCAGGCGCCTCAAGGAGATCTGGAGCATGGAACAGCAGGTCGCGGCGCCTGCCCAGGTCGGCGAACGCACCGTGGTGAACGTGCGACTGCAGATCCCGCGCGCGGCCGAGCAGCAGGTGCGGTCTGTCCGGCCTGGAAACTTGGAAAAGCTGTTTGGCGGCGCCATCTGGATGCTGGAGCTCGAGAAGAAGGTGCCCGGCATCGACTTCTTCGCCCGGTTCGCGGTGCCGGTCTACGACGTTGCGGCGCACGCCGTAGCGGAGGTGGCGTCGACCGCGCCGACACCCGGACGACGCTGCCAGCCGGCGGGTCGGGCAGCGCGCTGGTCCGCTGCCAGCGTGACGGCGGCTGGGGCGCTCGCGTTTCTGGCGCTCACTTACCGCTCGTACGAGGCCGGCTGGCTCGGCGCCGGCATCCTCGAGCCGGCCACCGGCTGGATGGCGCGCGAGCGCTTCGCGCGCGAGCTCGATGCATGGGGGAGCAACGGCTATTACGCTGTCGTGATCGAAGGCCGCTGCGGTCTGGGGGGCGACGAGTATCGTCCGGAGTGGAAGCCGATTCCGACGAAGACCTCGTTCATGACCTGGTATGCCATGACGCCCCGGCACTACCAGACCCGGAACACGGAGTACACGGCTTCCGGCTATAAGCTCGAATCGAAGACTGAATTCACGGACTGCCGCGGCGCCACCAGCGTGCAAGCGACCTGGTTGAAGCCCAACTAGGCAGCGATCACCAGAAAGCGGGCACTAGGCCGGAACCTCTCCCAGCACCGTGCAGCGCCGGATCACGCGGCCCTGCGTGGCGGCGTCGTAGGGCGTGGCGCGATGCATCACGCAACGGTTGTCCCACACGATCAGCTCGCGGGTCTGCCACCGGTGCTCGTAGCTGAGGTCCGGATGGACGGCGAGCGCGTTCAGCTCCTCGATCAGCGCCCGCCCTTCCGCATAAGGCATTCCCAGGACGTACTCGGCATGGTCGCCGAGGTACAGGCACTTGCGCCCGGTCTCGGGATGAGTCCGTACCACCGGGTGGTCGACCGGGGGCTTGGCGAGCCGCTGCACGTCGGTCAGGGGGTCCTCGCCGTGGCGCCGGTTGCGTGAGAAATCCAGGCTGTGCACGGCGCGCAGGCCGGCGATGCGCCTCTTCCACGCCTCGCCTAGGCGCTCGTAGGCGCCGTACATGTCGCAGAAATGCGTCTCGCCGCCGCTCTCGGGCATGACCTCGCCGTAGATGATGGTCGCGTGTCCCGTGACCCGCTGCCAGGAGCCGTCGGTGTGCCACGCGAGGGTGCCTTTGTCCGGATGGCGGCCGTTCGGCCGGCCGTGCTCGTCGAGGTTCGACAGCCGGTAGAGCTCCGGATAGCCGTCGGCGTGGTACTGGTTCATCACGTGGACCTGCACTTCGCCGAAGCGGCGGGCGAACGCGACCTGGCGGCCCGGCGGCACGTCCTGCGGCGGGAACAGCAGCACCTGATAGCGGAGGAAAGCGCGGTGGAGGGCGCGGAAAACCTCCTCCTCGAGCTCGCCGGCCAGCGAGACGCCAGAGATCTCGGCGCCGAGACTCGGCGTCAGCGGGCGCACGGAGAACGGCCAGGATTCGGGGCCCAAGGTCATAGGATAGAGTCTAGTCAACGGAGAAAACAATGACCATCAAATCAGATAAATGGATCCGGCGCATGGCCGCCGAGCACGGGATGATCGAGCCCTTTGAGCCGGGCCAGGTCAAGGAAGTCGCCGGCAGGCGGGTCGTCTCCTACGG
>CBDDRR010000197.1:0-5277 GCA_965233095.1 uncultured bacterium | reverse complement strand
CCTCGGTCTTGCCGCTGCCGGTCACGCCGAACAGCAGCCGGGCCGAGAAGCACCCCAGGTCGGCGATGATGGCGGCAGCGGCAGCGGCCTGCCCGGCGTTCAGCTGCGGTCCGGCGAGCGCGGCGGTCCAGGCGGCCGCCGCCGGTTCCGGCTCGAATTCGACCAGCCCGCGGGCCACGAGGCGCGCGGCACCGGAACGCCAGCCGGGCGGCAGCGCCGGATCGTCAGTGCGGCGCGGCGCTGCCGCCAGCAGGTCCAGCAGGGCGGCCTGCTTGGGCGCGCGTTTCCTCATCGCCTCCGGGGCGGGACCCCGGGCGACGATCCGCGACGGAGGCTCCGGCAGTGCCTTGCCCTGGCGCAGCGGCGCCGGCAGCGCCGTGGCGACCACCGCGCCGGGGGGTTCGTGGTAATAGCGCGCAGTCCACTCGAGCAGCTTCAGCATTGGCGCATCGAACAATGGCGCCTCGTCCAGCGTCTCCAGCACGGGCTTGAGGCGGTCATCGGGCAGTGCCGAATCGGCAGCGTGTCCCATGACCAGGCCGACGGGGCGGCGGCGCCCGAATGGCACGCGCACTCGGACGCCGGGCTCCGGCAGCGGGCCCGAGTCGCAGGCCAGATAGTCGAACAGGGTGTCGAGCGGGGCGTCCACCGCGACCTTGAGGATGGTCACGGGCGCATACCTTGGGGCTGCCCTCGGAGTTGTCCACAGAAGCTGTGGATAACTCTGTGGAAGAGTGGTTGCAATTGCGGTGCGGTCCGCATCACTTCAAGGGGTCGCTCAGTTTGGTCAAAAAATCATCATAAAAATAAACATTGAAAAAACATCAAGTTGCGCTGTGTTATTGGTGTGCTTTGTCGTGTGACAGCGATTTGAAGCGGTAATTTCCGGGTCTTGTGAATAAGTGACGTCGGCGACTGCCTTCAGGCCTTGCGCCAAGCCCTTGTCAGGCCTCGTTTCAGGGGTCCCGGCGGGGGCGCCGCAGCCGGTCTGGCAGCCAGGGCCGCCGCCCTGGCTTGCCCGGACCACGCGCCGACGACCCCATCCTGCCGCTTGCGGGCTGGCCCGCGGCTCAGCCGGCCTTGATGGCCTGGATCAGCTCGGAGACCGCCGCCTGGCCGTCCCCGTACAGCATCCGCGTGTTGTCCAGGTAGAACAGGCGGTTCTCGATGCCCGAAAAGCCCTTGCCCTTGCCGCGCTTGATGACAATGACGTTCTTTGCCTTGTCGGCGTTGAGGATCGGCATCCCGTAGATCGGGCTGGAGGGGTCCGTGCGGGCGACCGGGTTGACGACGTCGTTGGCGCCGATGACCAGCGCCACGTCGGTCTTCTCGAAGTCGGCGTTGATCTCGTCCAGGTCGAAGATCAGGTCGTAGGGCACGCCTGCCTCGGCCAGCAACACGTTCATGTGGCCCGGCATGCGGCCTGCCACCGGGTGAATGGCGAAGGCGACCTTGACGCCTCTCTCCCGCAGCAGCTGGGCCATCTCCCAGACCTTGTGCTGCGCCTGCGCCACGGCCATGCCGTACCCCGGGATGACCACCACCCGGTCCGCGAAGGCCATCATGATGCCGGCATCCGATGCCTCGATGGGCTTCATGCTGCCGGTGACCTCGCCGCCGCTGTCCACCGACTCGTCGCCGAAGGCGCTGAACAGCACGCTGGCCAGCGAGCGGTTCATGGCCTTGGCCATGAGCTGGGTCAGCAACGTGCCGGCGGCGCCCACCACAGTGCCGGCGATGATCATCGCCTCGTTGTCGAGCACGAAGCCCTTGAAGGCGACGGCCAGCCCGGTCAGCGCGTTGTAGAGCGAGATCACCACGGGCATGTCGGCCCCGCCGATCGGGCTGGTCAGCATGATGCCGGCCACCAGGGCCAGCAGGAAGAACAGCGTCACCAGGGTGCCGTGGGCAGAGTAGTTGCCCAGCAGGAACATGCCGATGATGAAGGCGCCAAGCAGCAGCGCGGCGTTGACCTGGTTGATGCTCTTGAAGCGGATCGGCTTGGTCATCCAGCCTTGCAGCTTGGCAAAGGCGACCAGGCTGCCGGAGAAGGATACCGAGCCGATCAGGCCGCCGAGCACCGCGAGCAGGCCCACCGTGAGCGAGTCGGGCGCGCCCTTGTACAGTGTCACCGCCGCGATGGCGCCGGCGGCGCCGCCGCCCATGCCGTTGTACAGCGCGATCATCTGCGGCATGTCGGTCATCGCGACCTTCTTGCCGGTCCACCAGGCGAGGCCGCCGCCGACCGCGATGCCGACGATGATCAGCAGCAGGTTGTCGAGGTCGGGCCAGAAAAAGGTCACCACGGTGGCCAGGACCATGCCCCAGCCGGCCCAGACCACGCCGCCGCGCGCCGTCTTCGGCGAGCTCATGCGTTTCAGGCCGATGATGAACAGCAAGGCCGCGACGAAGTAGCTCGCCTTGATCATGAAGGTCGCGAAGCCCATTACTTGCGCTCCCCGCTGGCCTTGAACATCTCGAGCATGCGCTCCGTGACCACGTAGCCGCCGACGGCGTTGCCGGCGCCGAGCACCACGCCGATGAAGCCGATGACCTGCCCGATGGTGCTGTCGGCCTTGCCCAGCGCGACCATGCAGCCCACCAGCACGATGCCGTGCACGAAGTTGGAGCCCGACATCAGCGGGGTGTGCAGGATGACCGGCACCCTCGCGATGATCTCGTAGCCGGTAAAGGCAGCGAGCATGAAGATGTAGAGCGCGATGAAAAACCCTTCGATTCCACCGATCATTGCGTCTGTCCTCCGCTGGCTCCCTCGATGCGCTCGCGAGTGGGCTCGTGGCGGATCCGGCCGTCATGCGTCAATACGCTGCCGGCAAACACCTCGTCCTCCCAGTCCAGGGCGAGCTTGCCCTCGCTGATGGCGGGGGAAAGGAAATTGAAGATGTTCTTGGCATACATCTCGCTGGCATGCCGTCCCACCGACGCCGGGATATTGACCGGGCCGACCACCTGGACGCCACCGGAACTGACGACCTCGCCGGCCTTGGTCAGCTCGCAGTTGCCGCCGGTCTCCGCCGCGAGATCGACGATCACCGACCCGGGCTGCATGCGCCCGACGGTCTCGGCATCGATGATCCTGGGCGCAGTGCGCCCGGGAATGGCGGCCGTGGTGATCACCACGTCCGATGCCGCCACGTGGTCAGCGAGGATGCCGGCCTGCTTGGCCTTCTCCTCGTCGGTCAGCTCGCGCGCATAGCCGCCCGCGCCCTCCGCACTGATGCCGGTATCGACGAACTTGGCGCCGAGTGACTGGACCTGCTCGCGCGTCGCGGCGCGAACGTCGTAGCCCTCGACGATGGCGCCCAGGCGCCTGGCGGTCGCGATGGCCTGCAATCCCGCAACGCCCGCGCCGATCACCAGCACCTTGGCCGGACGGATGGTGCCGGCGGCGGTGGTGAGCATGGGGAAGAACTTGTCGAGGTGCATCGCGCCGATCAGCACCGCCCGGTAGCCGGCCACCGCCGCCTGGGAGGACAGCGCGTCCATCGACTGCGCGCGGGAGATGCGCGGTACGAGCTCCATGGAAAAACTGGTGATCTTGCGGTCGCGGAGCAGGCCGACCAGCTCGTCGGAGCGGTGTGGCTGCAGCAGGCCGATCAGGAGAGCGTTTTCGCGCAGGCCGGAGGCCACCTCCAGCGGAGGGGGGTTCACCGAGATCAGCACGTCCGCCCGGCTGACCACTTCCTCGCGGCCGGCGAACTCGACGTTCTCGAAGCGGCTGTCGGGAATGCGCGCGGCCTCGGCAACGCCGTGCTCGGCGCAAATCGTCGCGCCCAGGGCCGCGAGCTTCTTCGCGACCTCGGGAACCAGCGGCGAACGCGTTTCCCCTGCGGCGGTTTCGCGCAGGGCGCCGATGACCAATGCCATGGGCAACCTCCCCCGGGGCTTTTCGCAGCCCTTGTTCTTTCGGCGGATGAGTGTACAGGAAGATGGTTGGCAGTTGTCTGCCTGATTGATTTTCGTCAGCCCTTCTGGAATAACACGGGCAGCGGCGGAGCCGCGCAACCGGAGCCGAGTTCGCGATGGGCATGTCCCTGAGCCAACAGATCCTGCGCACCGACGTCGCCGGCATGCCGCTTGAGTGGGTGGACTACCGGTGCGCCGTGCGCCTTTACCATACGGAACAGGTCGCCTACGAGTGCGGGCGGCCACTGTTCCGGCTGCGTGGCGGCATCAACGCCCGCACCGGCAGCCGCACGGTGGTCGAGGTTTCCAGCATCATCGCGACCCACGGCCACGGCGCGACCTACCCGGCGCGCGACGCCTACACGCCACCGCTGAACAACCACACGCTGTTCCGCCGCGACGCCAACCTGTGCCTCTATTGCGGCGAGCATTTTCTCGTCGTCGACCTGTCACGTGACCACGTCACGCCGCTGTCCCGTGGCGGCCGCGACTTGTGGACCAACGTGGTCACCGCCTGCCGGCGATGCAACAACCACAAGGCGGGCCGAACGCCCGAGCAGGCGGGCATGCAACTGCTGGCCGTGCCTTTCCAGCCGACCTACGCGGAGTACATTTACCTGAAGGGGCGGCGGGTGCTGGCCGACCAGATGGAGTACCTGCTGGCGCATTTCCCGCGCCAGAGCCCGTTGCACAAGCGCCTGTCCTCGACGCGCGCCGACGGGTGGGATGCAGGGCCCGGCCACGCAGGGACCGCCATTCCCGTCGCCGGTGCCTGACCTCGCCGCCGTCGGATCGGCGCTGGCCGGCGACGGTATCCGGATCGATCCGGGCAGCGCGCAGGCCGTCGGCGGCGGCTGCATCCACGGGGCATGGCGGCTGGCGGGCGCGGCCGGCCCGGTTTTCCTGAAAACCAACGATGCGTCGGCGGCCTGGCTGCTGGCGGCCGAGGCGGACGGGCTGGCGGGCCTGCGGGAGGCCGGGTTCCTGCGGGTGCCCGGCGTGCTCGGTCACGGCATCGCCGGGGACACCGCCTGGCTGGCGCTGGAGTGGCTGGAGCTGCGCCCCGCGACGCCCGCGTCGGAGCGCCTGCTGGGCGAGGCGCTGGCCAGGCAGCACCTGGCCGATGGCGAATTATTCGGCTGGCGGCAGGACAACGCCATCGGCGCGACGCCCCAGCCGAACGACATGAGCGATGACTGGGCCGCCTTCTTCCAGGCACGCAGGATCGGCTTCCAGCTGGAGCTGGGCCGGCGGCAGGGCCTGCCGCGGCGGCTGCTGGCGCGCGGCGAGCGCCTGCTGGCGGCAATCCCCGGCCTGCTGGCCGATCGGCGGCCGGCCCCGGCCCTGTTG
>CBDDRR010000196.1:0-16259 GCA_965233095.1 uncultured bacterium | reverse complement strand
AACTGCGGCGCCTTGATGTGCTTGCCGACGATCATGACCTGGGCGTCGTGGAAGCCGATCCAGATCATGCCGACGACGAACAGGCCGGGGTTGGAAAGCACGGCCGTGATGTCCATCTGCATGCCGATGCTCGCGACCAGGATGTAGAGGAAGGCGGAGCCCACCGTGGAGGCCCCGACGCCCTCGAGCTGCCGGGCCGGCGTGAAGGACAGCGCCAGGCCGGCGGTGGTGGCGATGACCACCAGCCAGAAGAAGCCGCTGGTGAGGCTGAAGCGCTCCAGCTGCGGCGCGTTGGCGCTGAACCAGGGCGCCAGGAAGTCGGCGCCGGCATGCGCCAGTGCGGTTGCGCCGAAGCCCACCGCGGCGAGGAACATCAGGTCGGCGAGGCGCGGGATGCGAGCGTGCTTGGCATGGTAGGCCTCGATGCGGCGCTTGAGGTCCTCTATGGCGGAGGTGTCGGCGCCGGTGCGCGCGTCGATCTTGCTGGCGCGTCCGGCGAGGAACAGCAGCACGGCCATCCACACGCTGGCGCACAGGACGTCCACGGCGATCATCTGGCCGAACAGGTTGTCGCCGACCTCGAAGACCTCCTTCATCGCCGCCTGGTTGGCGCCACCGCCGATCCAGCTGCCCGCAATCGTCGTCATGCCGCGCCACACGGCGTCCGGGCCCTCGCCGCCGACCGTGGCCGGGCTGACGGTGCCGACCACCAGCAGCGCCAGCGGCCCGCCGATGATGATTCCCGCGGTGCCGGTGAAGAACATGATGACGGCCTTGCGGCCCAGCCGCGCGACGGCGGGCAGGTCGATGGACAGCGTCAGCAGCACCAGGCAGGCGGGCAGCAGGAAGCGCGAAGCGACGTAATAGAGCCGTGACTGGCTGCCGTCGATGATGCCGAAGGTGTTCAGCAGCGAGGGCAGGAAGTAGCAGAGCAACAGCCCGGGCACGTAGGTATAGAAGCGCTGGAAGAACGGGTGCCGGCTTTGTTGCGTCCAGAACACGCCGCCGAGGATCAGTGCCAGCAGCCCGAGTACGACGGCGTCGTTGGTGACCAGCGGTCCGGCTTCGCCCATGGTGGTTGTTCTCCCTGTCGCTGGCGGCCGATTCTACCCGAGCGGCGGGCAGGCTATGCTGCGCGCTGTTCTTCTTCCCGCGGTGCGCCGATGCCCGAGCTTGCCGATCCGCTGAAATTGCCCTGCGGAGCGCTGCTGCCGAACCGCATCGCCAAGGCTGCCATGACCGAGGGACTGGCCGCGGCGGACGACTGCGCCAATGCGCGCCACGTGCGGCTGTATCGCCGCTGGGCGGCGGGCGGCGCAGGGCTGCTGTTGACCGGGAACGTGATGGTGGACCGGCGCTGGCTGGAGCGCCCCGGCAACGTGGTCATCGAGGACAGGCGCGGTAACGCGGCGCTGGCGGAATGGGCCAAGGCCGGCACCGCCGCCGGCAACCACCTGTGGATGCAGATCAGCCACCCCGGTCGCCAGAGTTCGCGCATGAGCTCGTCGCGGCCGGTGTCGGCCTCCCGCGAAGGGCTCAAGCTGCTCGGGCTGTTCGCCCGGCCGCGGGCGCTCGGCGCGGGCGAGATCGAGGACGTCATCCGCCGCTTCGCCACCACGGCGGCGATCGCGCGCGAGACTGGGTTCACGGGCGTGCAGGTGCACGGCGCGCACGGCTACCTGCTGGCGCAGTTCCTGTCGCCGGTCACCAACCGCCGCGAGGACGAGTGGGGCGGACCGCTGGAGAACCGCGCCCGGCTCTTGCTGGAGGTCGTGCGCGCGACGCGCAGCGCGGTCGGTGACGACTTCCCGGTGTCGGTGAAGCTCAACAGCGCGGACTTCCAGAAGGGCGGCTTCGACTTGCCGGACTGCGTGCGCGTCGCCGGCTGGCTGGCGGACGAGAACATCGACCTGCTGGAAATCTCCGGCGGCACCTATGAACAGCCCAGGTTGTTCGGCTACGAGGGCCGGGCGGCCGGTGCGGCTGAGCCGCAACGGACAAGCACCCGGCGGCGAGAGGCCTATTTCCTGGAGTACGCGCGCGAGATCCGCGCCGCGTATGCGCTGCCGATGATGGTCACCGGCGGCTTTCGCAGCCGCGCCGCCATGGCAGAGGCGCTCGCCGCCGGCGAACTGGACGTGGTCGGCCTTGGCCGGCCGGTGTGCACGGAGCCGGACCTGCCCGGTCGGCTGGCGGCGGGCACCGCCGACGGCGCGACGCCGCTGCCGCCGTTGCACTTTGGCGCGAGCCGCTGGGCGGGACCGGCTAGCCCCATGATGTTGATGAAGTTTCTCAACATCCAGGGCGAGATGGCCTGGTATTACCGCCAGATCCTGCGACTTGCCGACGGGAGGCCGCCGGATCCCTCGCTCGCGATCGGCCGGGCGCTGGCCGCGCACGCCCGCGACGAGTGGAGGCTGTCGCGCGCGCGCAAATAAGCGGACATTCCCAATTTCCGGCGGAAGTGGGGAATGTTCCCGTTTTGCCTGTGCCCCCGGGAGACGCCGAAAGGTAGAATCACTCCAACTCGAGATTCACGCGGAGCAGCGGATGAGCAAGGACAAGAACGGCAGCGAGAAGATGAGCGCCGAATTGAAAAAGATCATGGACAGCTACAGCCGGCTGGCCGACCAGCCCGGCGGCGGGTCCGTGGCGAGCCACGCCCGCATCAAGTTCCAGGTGGAGGAGGCGCCCAAGGACGAGCGCGACCAGGCCGAGATCGACCGCGAGTTTCGCCAGGTGGTGGACCGCTTCATCGCGCTGGCCAACGAGCAGATCGACACCGTGCAGCGCGAGCACGTGAGCCTGGCCTTGCTGTACGCTGCAGCGCGTTTCAATGCCTTCATCGTCTCGACCCACGCGCCGAGCCGCGAGAAATTCCAGGCCGATCGCCCGGCCGCCGTCAAGTTCTTCACGAGCGAGTATCGCCGCATGCTCGACGAGAACCTCGACGACTACGAGCGGGTGTACGACCAGCGCTAGGCAGCCGGCGCGGTCCACTCCCGGCAGATCCGCCCTGTTTCCTTCGTCAGCAGCGGCTCGCCGGTCAAGCCGCAGCGCCAGCCCTTGCCCTCGGCGAGGAAGTGCACGCACTCGCGGCACACGCCAAAGCTGCGTTGGCCATTGAGCCGCTGCAGTCCCGTCAGCAGCCCGCGCAGCGCGCTTTCCAGTTCGGCCCTGTCGCCTGGTAATGACTCCAGCGCCGCCTCGATGCGGCCGGTCCAGCTGCCCTGGAGTACCTTTTCGCCGGCGGCTGTCAGCCTGAAATGCACGCGACGCCTGTCGCGTGCGTCCGGCGCGCGCTGCAGGAGGCCCTTGCGCTCCAGCACCGTCAGCGTCTGCGAGACAGTGCCGCGGGTGATGCCGAAGTACTCGGCGATGGCGATCGGCAGGTCGCTGTAGCGGTTGGCCCGCGCGAGATAACTCAGCACCTGCACGTGGATCGGCAGCAGGCCGTGCTGCGCGCCGTGGTCGCGCACGCTCTGGTGGACAAGCGCGGCGAGGCGCTCCAGCAGGGGAGTGACATGTTCCATGGGCGGCAATGTATCGCCTCAATGCAATTCTTGACAAGCGTATTGTATTGACTCAATACTAAACACGCATCGAGTCGAAACAATAACCGCACTGCCAACAGAGAGGAGCCAATCCATGAACAAGCTGCTTGCTGCCGCTGCCTTGTCGATCGCCGCCGTGCCAGCCCTCGCCGAAGCGCCGCCGGTACCGTATCCCGAGGGCTACCGCGACTGGCGCCACGTAAAAAGCATGGTCATCGAGGAGGGCCATGCGTTGTACGAAGCCTTCGGCGGCATCCACCACATCTATGCGAACGAGCTGGCGCTGGCCGGTTATCGTGACGGCAAGTTCCCTGACGGCGCGGTGATCGTCTTCGACCTGCTCGAAGCGGTGCATGCCGACGAGGCGGTCACCGAGGGTGACCGCAAGGTAGCCGGGGTAATGCACAAGAACGCAGCGAAATACGCCGACACCGGCGGCTGGGGCTTCGAGGGCTTCGCCGGCGGCGACGCGTCGCAGCCAGTGGTCGGCGACCAGGCGGCCTCGGCCTGCTTCGGCTGTCACCAGCCGCTGGCGGAACGCGACTACGTGTTCAGCACGCTGCGCGACTGACGGAAACGAAAAGGCCCGCCGCCACGGAGTGATCCGCGACGGCGGGCCGACTTTTCCTGCCCTAGCGGACCGGGTTGCCGTCCGCGTCCAGCACCACGACGTCGCCGAGGCCCAGTTCGCGCACCGGCCCCTCGATCTTCTCGAGGTCGCCGACGATCACCCAGGTCAGCGCATCCACGTCCAGGGTCGCGCCTGCGGCGCGTACCTGGTCGAGAGTCATCTGCTCGATGCGCTGCTGGTCGCGCACCACCTGGTCGTCCGCCCAGCCGTAGCTGACGATGTTACTGACGGCGCCAAGCACGGCCCCCCCGGTCTCGTAGCTGCCCGGCAGCCCGCGGATGCGGCGGTTGCGCACCCTCTCCAGCTCATCGGCGGTCGGCGGGTTCTCGCCAACAAACTCCGAAAGCTCGCGGCGGATCTCGGCGATGGACTCGGCGGTGCGGTCGATCTGCACCGGCGCCGAGATGATCCAGGGCCGCTGGCCCTTAGCCGAAGAGGTGTTGCTGCGCGCGCCGTAGGTCCATCCCTTGGACTCGCGCAGGTTCGTGTCGAGGCGCGAGGTGATGGTCCGGCCAAACACGTCGTTGGCGACGTCGAACACGATCGAGTCGTCGTCTGCGGTGGAATTCACCAGCAGTCCGGCCAGGATGTTCGCCTGCACCGCACCCGGCTGATCCACCAGGTAGACGCGTGTCGTGTCCGGGCGTTCGACCGGCTTGACCGCCTTGGTCGGCAGCGGGGCATCGGGCGCGCTCCACTTGCCGAAATGCTTCTCCAGCAACGGCACGATCTCGGCCAGGGTGGTGTCGCCAACGACCAGAATCTTCGCATTGTCGGGCCGCAGCCATTCGCGGTGGAAAGCCGCCAGGTCGTCACGGGTGATGGCCTGGACGGAGGCCTCTGTGCCGGTGCCGGTGAAGGGGATGGCGTAAGCGTGGCCGTCTCCGTACAGCAGTGGCGGCAGCAGCCGGTATGCAATTGACTGCGGACGGGTCTTCTCCTGCGCGATGGTGGCCAGCCACTGCTTGCGCACGCGCTCGATCTCGTCGTTAGCGAAGGTCGGCCGCAGCGCCACGTCGGCTAGCAGCGCCAGCGAGGGATCCAGCCGGTCGGCCAGCGCCGTCAGGTTGATGGTCGCGGTGTCCAGCCCGGTGCCGGCGCCAATCTGCGCGCCCTCGGCTTCGATGGCAGCGGCCAGCTCCAGCGCGCTGCGCTTGCCGGCGCCCTGGTCGAGCATCGCCATGGTGAAGCTCGCCGTGCCCAGCTTGGCCCCCAGGTCGGCGGCATAGCCGGCATCGAACTGCAGCCGCACCTGCACCACCGGGATCTCGTGGCGCTCGGCGAGTACCACCTCGACGCCGTTCTTCAGGGTGGCGCGCTGCAGCTCCGGGAAGCTGATGTCCGGGAACTCGTCGACCTGCGGCACGCCGAGGCTGCGGTCGACGACGCTCGGCACTGTGCTGTGTGTCGGGAAGGGCAGCACGGTCAGGGTGTGGTCGCCCTTTGCCAGGTAGCGCGCGCCGATGGCCTTGATGTCCGCGGGCTTCGCGGTCTCGAGGTCGGCCAGCTGCTGGCGGAAGCAGCCGGGGTCGCCCGTATAGACGGCGCACTCGGCGAGTGCGTCGGACTTGCCGCCGAAGCCGCCCACGCGCTCGAGGCCACGGATGACCTGGCCGCGCACATAAGTCCGCGCCTGCTCGACTTCGGCCTTGGTCGGGCCGTCCCTGGTGAGCCGGGCGATCTCTTCGTCGATGATCGCTTCGACGCGCGCCGGGTCGACGCCCTGCTTGACCGTCGCGATGACCATGAACACGCCGGAGATCTCCAGCGGGAAGCTGAAGCCGGTGACGTTGTCCACCAGCTGCTCTTTGTGCACCAGGCGGGCGTTGAGGCGCGACGAAGCACTGTTGCCCAGGATGTGGCTGTAAATTCCGAGATGGGTGACGTCGGTGTGGCCGTAGTTGGCTACCGTCCAGGCGCGGTAGATGCGGGGCTGTGCCACGCGGTCGTACATGATCTCCCGGGTCGACTCGGTGCGCGGCGAAATCCATGCCTTCTTGCGGGTCAGCGGTGGGCCGGCCGGGATGTGGCCGAAGTAGCGCGTGACTTTCTCGCGCGCCGTCGCGACATCAACGTCGCCGGCTAGCACCAGTACGGCGTTGTTCGGCCCGTACCAGGTCTTGAACCAGTCCTTGACGTCGTCGAGCGTGGCGGCCTCCAGGTCTTCCATCGAGCCGATCGGCATCCAGGAATACGGATGGTCGGCCGGATAGAGGGCCTTGAACATCGACTCCCACACCCGCCCGTAGGGCTGGTTATCACCTTCGCGCTTCTCGTTCTGCACCACGCCGCGCTGCTCGTCGAGCAGTTCCTGGGTGATGGCGCCCTGGAAGTGGCCCATCCGGTCCGACTCCATCCACAGCGCCATGTCGAGCGCCGTGGTCGGCACGTTCTGGAAGTAATTGGTGCGATCGAAGCTGGTGGTGCCGTTCTGGCCCGTCGCGCCGACCTGCTCGAAGGGCTCGAAGAATTCGCCCGGGAAGTTCTCCGAGCCCTGGAACATCAGGTGCTCGAACAGGTGGGCGAAGCCGGTGCGCCCGGGCGGCTCGTCCTTGGAGCCGACGTGGTACCAGAGATTCACTGCAACGATCGGCGCCTTGCGGTCCGTGTGCACGATGACCCGCAGGCCGTTGTCGAGGGTGAATTCCTCGAAGGGAATATCGACCTCCGCCGCGGCGCTCGCCAGCATCGGCATGGCGCAGCTCAGCAGGAGGACGGCAAGCATCCGTTTGAATGTCGTCTGCATAGTTTGGCTCACAGTTTCAAAGTGGGTCGTGCTATCAGTCGTCCATGTCCACGGTGTCGAGCAGGCCGCGGCGCTTCAGCAGCGGCTCGACCGACGGATCGCGACCGGCAAAGTCGCGGTACAGCTGCATCGCCTCCTTGCTGCCGCCCTGCGAGAGCAGGGTGGCGCGGAAATGCTCGCCATTCTCGCGCTTCAGGCCACCGTTCTCGTGGAACCACTCCACGGCGTCGGCGTCGAGCACCTCGCTCCAGATATAGGAGTAGTAGCCTGCGGAGTAGCCGCCGGCAAAGGTGTGCGAGAAGTAGGTGCTGCGGTAACGCGGTGGCACCGGCGCGAAGTCCATGCCGTGCTTCTTCAGCGTCTCGGCTTCGAAGGCCAGCACGTCGGTCGGCACGTTGCCGGCGCTGCGCTGGTGCCAGGCCTGGTCGATCAGCGACGCGGACACGTACTCGGTGGTGCGATAGCCCTCGTTGAACTTCTGCGCCTCCAGCGTGCGCTCCAGCAGGTCGCCGGGCAGGGGCTCGCCGGTTTCATAGTGGCGCGCGTAGTTCGCCAGCACGGACGGCCACTCGGCCCACATCTCGTTCACCTGCGAGGGGAACTCGACGAAGTCGCGCGGCACGCTGGTGCCGGAAAACCGCGGGTAGCGGACGTTCGAGAACAGGCCGTGCAGCGCATGGCCGAACTCGTGGAACATGGTGGTGACCTCGGTGAAGGTCATCAGGGTCGGCTCGCCTTCCGGCGGCTTGGGAATGTTCTGGTGGTTGGCCACCACGGGCTTGGTTCCCTCCAGACCGTTCTGCGGCACGTAGGCGTTCATCCAGGCGCCGCCGCGCTTGGAGTCGCGCGCGTAGAAGTCGCCGATGAAGATACCCAGCGGCGTGCCGTCCGCCTCGAAGACTTCCCAGGCGCGCGCGTCCGGGTGGTAAAGCGGCAGGTCGGGGCGCGGCTTGAAGGTCAGGCCGAACACCTGGTTGGCGGCATAGAACACGCCGTTGTTGAGTACGCTCTCCAGCTCGAAGTAGGGCTTGAGCTCTGACGGGTCGAGATCGTAGCGGGCCTGCTTGACCTGCTCGGCGTAGAAGTCCCAGTCCCAGGCCTCCAGTTCGAAGTCGCCGCCCTGCGAATCGATCAGCGCCTGGATGTCGGCGGCTTCGCGGCGCGCGTTGGCCACGGCCGCGGGCGCCAGCCCGGTGAGCATGCTGTTGACCGCCTCGGTGGTGCCGGCAGTGGCGTTCTCCAGTACGAAGGCGGCGTGGTTCGGATAGCCCAGCAGTTTGGCGCGCTCGGCGCGCAGTGCGGCGGTGCGGGCCACCACAGGGCGGTTGTCGTGCTCGTTGTCACGCGCGCCGCGATTCACCGAGGCCTCGTGGATGCGCTGGCGCAGCGCCCGGTTGGTCAGCGAACTCAGCGGCGGCTGGCCCGAGGTGTTCTGCAGCGCGACGAGGTACTTGCCCTCGTGGCCGCGGTCCGACGCGGCCTTGGCCATGCCGCGGATCTCGCTGTCCGACAGGCCGTCGAGCTCCTCTGCGGTGTCCACGATGACGGCAGAGTTCAGGGTCTCCTGCAGCACGTTCTGCGCGAACTGCGTGGACAGGGAGGCCAGCTCGCGGTTCAGCTCGCGCAGCGTGTCCTTGTCAGCTTCGGAGAGCCGGGCACCCGCGCGCACAAAGTCCGTGTGGTAGCGCTCCAGCAGGAACTTCGACTCGGGGTCGAGGCCGAGCTCGTCGCGCTTGGCGTAAAGCGCCTCGACGCGCGCGAACAGCTCGCCGTTCAGGTAGATGGCGTCCTGGTGAGCCGCCAGCTGCGGCGAGACCGTCTTCTGGATCTCCTGCATCTGCGGGTTGGTGTGCGCGGAGTTCAGGTTGAAGAACACGCGAGAGACCCGCTGCAGGATCGGACCGGTGCGCTCCATGGCCACGATGGTGTTCTCGAAGGTCGGCGGTTCCGGGTTGGTTGCGATCAGCTCGATCTCGGCAAGCTCTTCCTCCATGCCGCGCTCGAAGGCGGGCAGGTAGTGGTCGTCGCTGATCTGGTCGAAGGGCGGCACGCTGTAGGGCAGGGTGCTGGCCGTGAAGAACGGGTTGGGGGCGACGTCCTTGCCGGACATGGCGTCCTCCGTGGTTGCCACGATCTGGTCGGTGGCCTTGTCGGCGGCGGCCGCGGGCGCCTGCGGCTCGGGCTGCTTGCCACAGGCGGCCAGGACGACGGCGGCCGCAAGGGCCAGGGGAAGAGCAAAGCGTCGTGTCATCGTGTATCTCCGGGGTATCTCGGGCGCCGGGCGCCCGGTCAAAAAACCGACATTCTACCCGCTCGAGGCGGATTTCCGGTCATTCGGGGCGAATTTGGCCTCTGTTATAGTCCCGCCCATGCTGCCTGCCGCCATCCTGGAGGGCCTCAACGAGGCCCAGCGCCGCGCCGTGACCTTCGGCGAGCGGCCGCCGGGCGGCCGCGGGCTGGCGGCGGCGCCCCTGCTGGTGGTGGCCGGCGCCGGAACCGGCAAGACCATGACGCTGGCGCACCGGGTGGGACACCTGGTCCTGGCGGGAGTTCCACCGGCGCGGGTCCTGCTCCTGACCTTCAGCCGGCGGGCCGCCCGCGAAATGACCCGCCGTGCCCGGCGGATCGTCGGCCAGGCGCTGGCCGACCAGGGTCGCGGCGAGGCGGTGCAGCTGCCCTGGGCCGGCACCTTTCACTCTGTCGCCAACCGCCTGCTGCGCGAGTACGCCGCCAACCTGGGGCTGGATCCCGGCTTCTCGGTGCTGGATCGGGGCGACGCCGCCGACCTCATGGACGTGGCCCGCCAGGAACTGAAGCTCGGTGACGCCGCACGCCGCTTCCCGCGCAAGGACACCTGCCTGGCGATCTACTCCCGCACCGTGAATGCCCGCGCGGAGCTGGCCGACTGCCTGGCCGAGGGCTGGCCGTGGTGCGAGGACTGGCGGGACGAGCTGCGCCGGCTATTCCGCCGCTACGTCGAGCTCAAGCAGGCCGGCAGCATGCTGGACTACGACGACCTGCTGCTGTGGTGGCACGGCCTGATGGAATCGCCGGCTTTGGCGGCCGCGGTCGGCGAGCGCTTCGACCATGTGCTGGTGGACGAATACCAGGACACCAACCTTCTGCAGGCCGAAATCCTGTTGCGCCTGAAGCCCGACGGGCGCGGGCTCACCGTGGTCGGCGACGACGCGCAGAGTATCTATTCTTTTCGCGCCGCGGACGTGGAGAACATCCTGCGCTTCCCAGGCCAGTTCACACCGCCGGCCGAGATCGTCGCGCTGGAGGAGAACTACCGCTCGGTGCAGCCGGTGCTGGATGCTGCCAACGCGCTGATGCGCCAGGCGGAGCGCCAGTTCAGAAAGGACCTGCACTCGGCAAAACCGTCAGGGCAGAAGCCGTATTACGTCACCGTGACCGACGACGAGGCGCAGGCCGACTACGTGGTGAACGCTATCCTCGCCGCGCGCGAGACCGGGCAGCAGCTTCGCCACCAGGCTGTGCTGTTCCGCGCCAGCCATCACAGCGACCGGCTGGAGCTGGAGCTCGTGCGGCGTGACATCCCGTTCGTGAAGTACGGCGGCCTGAAGTTTCTCGAGGCCGCCCACGTCAAGGACCTGCTGGCGGTGCTGCGCTGGGCGGACAATCCGCGCAACCGCATCGCCGCCTTCCGCAGCCTGCAGCTGTTGCCGGGCATCGGGCCGGGGCTGGCCGCCAAGGCCTTCAGCTGGCTGGAGACTCACGGCTTCTCGCCGGTGGCGCTGGCCGACTGGCGCCCGCCCGCAGCGGCGGCGCCCTACTGGCCGGGACTGGTCGAGCTGCTCCAGGGAATCGCCGCGGACGACGGCGACTGGCGCCCGCAGGTCGGCCGGGCGCGCGACTGGTACCGGCCGCAGCTGGAACGCCTATACGAGGAATGGCCGGTGCGCCTCGGCGATCTCGATGCGCTGGAGCAGATCGCCGGGCGCTACGCGACCCGCGAGCAGTTCCTCACCGAATTGTCGCTCGACCCGCCGCAGGCCAGCGGCGATCTCGCCGGGCCGCCGCTGCTGGACGAGGATTACCTGGTGCTGTCCACCATCCACTCCGCGAAGGGGCAGGAGTGGGACTCCGTGTACGTGCTCAACGTGGCTGACGGCAATTTCCCGTCCGAGTTCTCTACTGGCAAGCCGGCGTTGATCGAGGAGGAGCGGCCCCTGCTATACGTCGCCTTGACGCGTGCAAAATCGTCGTTGCACCTGGTTGCACCACTGAAATACTGGGTGCCGCAGCAGCCGCGCCACGGTGACCGGCATGTCTACGGCGCACGCAGCCGCTTTATCGATGAGGCCATGATGGCGCACCTGGAGAAGCGCTTTCACGGCGGCGCCGAGGCGGGCGCTGCCGGGTCGACGCGCCCTGCCGAGGTAGTCGACCTCGGCGCGCGCATGAGGACGATGTGGTGAGGAGCGGCTCATGAGCGTGCTGGGCATCGATATCGGCGGCTCGGGCATCAAGGGCGCGCCCGTGAACCTCGTGGAGGGTCGCCTTGCAACGGCTCGCCACAAGCTGCTGACGCCGCAACCCGCCACGCCGGCGGCGATTCTGGCGTCCGTGGTGGAGCTTGCCGGGCAGTTCGACCTGCGTGGCAGCGTCGGCGTGGCGGTGCCGGCCGTCGTCAAGCACGGCGTCGCGCAGACCGCCGCCAACATCGACCCGGCCTGGATCGGTTGCGATATCGGCCACCTGCTGCACGAGGCGCTCGGCCGGCCGGTTGCCGTGCTCAACGACGCCGACGCGGCGGGTCTCGCCGAGATGCGCTTCGGCGCCGGCCGCGGGCGGCGCGGCACGGTCGTGATGCTCACGCTCGGTACTGGCATCGGCAGCGCCGTGTTCGTGGACGGCATGCTCATGCCCAACACCGAGTTCGGCCATATGGACATCCGCGGCAGGGAGGCCGAGCATCGCGCGGCGGCGCAGTCGCGCAAGAACGAGGGGCTGTCCTGGCAGAAGTGGGCGGCACGCGTCTCGGAGGTGCTGGTGGCGATCGAGCGGCTGCTGTGGCCGGATCTCTACATCATCGGCGGCGGCGTGAGCCGCAAGCACGAAAAGTTCCTGCCGCTGCTCGAGTGCCGCACCCCGGTAGCACCCGCCGCGCTCGGCAACGACGCCGGCATAGTCGGCGCCGCACTCGCGACAAACGGGGACATCCCCCTGTTCGGTTCCCAAAGAGGGGAATGTTCCCTTTAGTCCTTTTTCACCCAGCGATTTCCTTTCTTCTCATAGGAATCCTTTACCGCCGCCCAGGCCACACGATGCGCAGTCTCCTCGCGGCTCGCATCGCCGCGCCGGTCCTGCGGGTCGCTGTACTCGTCCCAGGCGTTGTTGAAAGCCTTCCGATAGATGGTCTGTGCATGCTCGGGCAGGTTGTCCTGCACGGCCTTCGGCAGGTCGGCATTGCGGTCATAGGGCATGGTCGTTCTCCAGTTCAAGGGTTGCCGTCAGCGGCAGGTGGTCCGAAGCCACGCGTGCCAGCGGGCTGCGATGAACCGTGAGCTCACGCAGGCAACGCAGCGGCCTCACCCACAGCCGGTCCAGCGCAATCAGGGGCCAGCGCGTCGGAAAGGTCGCCGGCGCCGGAGTCTCGCCGAAGTGCGAGTGCAGGCGCCGCAGCGGCCGGCCCCACAGGAACCACTCGTTGAGATCACCCATCAGCACGGTCGGCACAGGGTCGTCGCCGAGCCCGGCGAGCAGTGTCTCGATCTGGTGGCGGCGCTCCGCGGGACGCAGCCCCAGGTGCGTCGCGATGACCCGAAGCCGCCCCCGCCCGGCCTGCAGGACGGCGTCGATGGCACCGCGCGGCTCGCGCCCCGGGAAGCTCAGGTCGGTTCGGCGCAGCTCGAGCAACCCGGTGCGCGTCAGCAAGGCGTTGCCGTAATCGCCGACGGTGCGCAGCATCGTGGGGCCCGGCACCGCGGTCATGCCGGTCTGCCGGGACAGGAACTCCAGCGTCTCCAGGTCACCATGGCGCGATTCGACTTCCTGCAGCGCCACGACATCGGCCGACAGCTCGTTGATGACCGCGGCAATCCGTACCGGATCGCAGCGGCCGTCAGTGCCGACGCCGCTGTGCACATTGTAGGTCGCCACCCGCAGCGTGGGGCGCGCCATGGCGCCCCCGGTCACGAGCCGGCCTTGCCTTGCCCCTGGTCGGAGCGCCGGCGGCGCAGCGAGCGCCTCAGCAGCGCCATCCCCGCGACCACCAGCACAATCAGGCCGATCAACACCGCGACGGTGCCGGCGCCCGGGTCGCGCAGCGCCGCCATGATACGGTCGATGAACAGCGCCGCCGCAATGATGCCGGGCGCCAGCCCGATCAGCGTGCCCAGCAGGAAGTCGCGCAGGCTGATATGGGTCGTGCCGGCGACGAGGTTGATCACCGTGAACGGCGCTACCGGGATGATGCGCACCGTTGCCACGGCCAGCACGCCTCGCCGGCCGAGCTCGCGGCTGAGCCGGTCAAGACGGGACCCCGCGATGCGGCGCACGGTGCGACGACCGGCCACGCGGCCAAGACCGTAGCTGGCGGCGGCGCCGAGCAGCGCGCCGCCGAAGGAATAGGCCATGCCGAGCCACGGGCCGAACACGAGCATGGCGGCGGCGATCATGCCTGTGATCGGCACCACCAGCAGGGTGCCGACGACGAACGCGCCGAGCACCAGCAGCGGCGAGCCCGGCAACTGCCTGAGTGTCTCGCCCAGGTCCCTGAGACGCCCAGGCGCCAGCCACTCGCTAAGCTCGGTCCAGCGCCACGCCGCGGCGAGGCCAATGAATAGCGCCAGCAGGCCGCCGATTGTGAGCACCCGCCCGACCAGTGACGCCTGCACGTCCGAGGGCATCATTTTCGCGAACATGCGTTTCGCCTCGATGGGCTTCTCGGGGTCGATGACGTCGCCGGGCGGTACCAGCGCATCGACGCTCTCGGAAACCTGGGGGTTGAGCGGTTCGAGCGAGCGTTCGCCGCCGCGCAGCGCCTCGATCGTGCCCAGCAGCGAACCGGTCTCTCTTTCTTTCGCTGCGACGGCGTCCTCGTCCGAGCCGAGGTGCTCGGCCAGCAGGCGATGCCGGAACGCACGGATCGCGGCACAGATCCGCGGCTCGCCGCGCGCCTCGATTGCGAGGTTGCACTCCGAGTCGAAGCCCATCGAGCGGTTGTTGAGATTCGCCGACCCGACCATCACGAACTCGTCGTCTGCAATAAGCACCTTCGAATGCACGTTGAGAAAACCTTCGCCGAGGCCGGGCACCTGCGGATAGAAACAGTTGTACCGGTCCGCCGGCGCGGCGTCGCACAACCTGCGGTGCAGGCGCGCGCGCATTACGCCAATGGTGATTTCTTCCAGCCACGCGCTATTGTCCGAGCGGGTGACCAGCGCCACCTCGGGGCCGTCCGGTTCAGCGAGGCGCTCGGCGAGCGCGTCGGCAATGGACGCGGCGCTGAAGTACTGGTTCTCGAGATAAAGGCTTTGACGAGCCGCGGCGATGGCGTCCAGGTGGAGCTGCTTGATCTCCTGCACTTCCGCATGACCGTCGTATTTCGGCACGGTGCGCGCGATCGCGACCGGTACATCGTCGAGATCGGGCTCGAGCGACTCGGGCCATGGGTCCGCGTCACCGCGCGGAGACGGCACCTTGGGGGGCTTGCCGGTCGCGCGTTGCCAGCGCTCGCGCGCCAGTTCGCCGAGCGCCGCGGCCGCCTCGCCGTCCACGGCCACCTGGATGTCGTGAAAAGGCGCGCAAGGATCGCCGCCGGGGTGCTTGCGGCGCGGGTCGTCGGCGCGGTGCTCCGGCGTGTCCCAGCGGCAATGTGTCAGGTCGAACCCGCCGACGAAGGCCAGGGCGTCGTCGATGACCACCACTTTCTGGTGATGCGACGAGCCGACCGGGTGTGCGCCGTCCAGCTCGAAACAGACACGCCGGTGCGTGCGCCAGCCCAGCTTGTAGCTTGGCAGCGCCTCGCGGTCCGGCGCGTACAGCATCGCGAAATCCCAGTTCAGGATACAGATGCGCAGCTTGCGCGAGCGCTTCGCCAATGCGTTGAGGAAGTCGCCAAGTGGCTCCGGCAGGCCGTCGTCCGCGCCTTCGGGCACGAGGCGCATGCGGCTGTCGATGTCCCAGCCGAGAATGAAGATCGAGTGACGTGCCTTCGCGGCCGCCGCCCGCACGGCCGAAAAATAGGCTGCGCCATCCATCAGGAAGGCCACGCGCCGCGCCTGCTCGAGCCGCCAGCAGTTGCGCCCGGGTTCGAGCAGGGGATGGCTGTGTTTTGCGTCGCTCATGGACGTCATGATAAGGCCTGAAAAGGGGACACTCCCCATTTCGGACCAAAGCGGCGACACTCCTGGGTCGTTGCTGATAAAAAAGGGAGGTCGCCAGAGGGAGGATATCTCCTGTAACGGGCACCCCATTAACGGATGAAGAGCCTCGTCACCATACTGCTGTTCATTGCGCTGCCTTACGCGGCGATGGTCGCATTTCTCTGGTTGCGGCAGGAGAGCATGTTGTTCCTGCCGGACATGCCCACGAGGGAGATCGCCGCCACGCCGGCCGACATCGGGCTGCGTTACGAGGCGTTGCGGCTGCCCACAGCCGACGGCGAGACACTGGATGCCTGGTTCGTGCCGGCGCCCAAGGAGCGCGCCGTGCTGCTGTTTTTCCATGGCAACGCCGGCAACATCTCGCACCGCCTGGACTCCGTGAAAATTCTTCACGACCGCGGGCTGTCGGTGCTGATTATCGATTACCGCGGCTACGGCCAAAGCACGGGTCGGCCGACGGAGCTGGGTACCTACGAGGATGCGCGCGCGGCCTGGCGCCACCTGGTGGAGGATCGCGGGATACCGCCGCAGCGCATTGTGCTGTTCGGCCGCTCGCTGGGCGCTGCGGTGGCGACCTGGCTGGCGGCAAACACCGCGCCGCGTGCGTTGATCGTGGAGTCGGCGTTCCGCTCGGTGCCCGACATGGCGGCGGAAATCTACTGGTTTCTTCCGGTAAGGCTGCTGGCGCGGCTGCATTACCCGGTGGAAAAGCTGTTGCCGGGCGTCGAAGCGCCGGTGCTGGTGATTCACAGCCGCGACGACGAGATTATCCCCTTCGCTCACGGCGAAGCGCTTTACGCCGTGGCCGCCGAGCCGAGGAAGCTACTCGAGATCGAGGGCGACCACAACACGGGATTCCTGGCCAGCCGATCCCGCTATGTAGAAGGCCTCGAAGCATTCCTCGTCGAGCTGGGACTGTAGGCGCCGGCATCGGTTTGTCACGATTGTCGTCGGGCCAGCAGGGTCCACACTGG
>CBDDRR010000195.1:0-3123 GCA_965233095.1 uncultured bacterium | reverse complement strand
ATGTGGCAGGCATGGCCCGCGCCATGCAGGATACGCATCTCGCAATTCGGGATCTGCTCCTTCAGCGCGAACGCCGACTTGTGGGCGCCGTCCTCGCTGCCGCTCAGGATGATCGACGGGCATGCCACGCGCGCATAGTGCTCGGCGGCGTCCGGTGCCTTGAGCGCCCGGAACTGGCGCAGAATTGTGTCGAGGTCGGCGTGCGCGTTGCGCTCGGCGAACATGTCGGCGAAGTACGTCGCCAGCGGCGTCTGGCGGAACGCCGGGCTCAGGTCCTCGAAGGTGTAGTCCCAGCGATAGCCGATGCCCCGTTCCGCGTATTGCTGCAGGCGATGATCCGCGAACTCCTTGCCGGGGTTGTAGCCGGTGCCGCACATGATAAGCGCGCCGGTCTTGTTCGGCCGCGCATGGTGCATGTAGGGCAAGATGGCGGCGCCGACCGAGCAGCCGACCAGGATCGCGGCTGCCCCGCCGAACTCCGTCTCGATCGCCTCCCAGCAGCCCTCCGCCATGTCGCCCATGGTGAGGCCATCCCCCGCCTTCGGGGAACGGCCGTAGCCGGGAATGTCGATGGCGATGCAGCGGAACCAGGTGGACATGTGCGCCATCTGGTAGAGCCAGCACGACTGGTCCATCGGGTTGGGATGCACGAAGGCCATGACCGGCCCGGTGCGGCCCATGCGCTCGTAATACAACGGCCCGTCGATGTGGTCGGCCATGCGGCAGTGCTCCTCCCCGTGCAAAGTCGGCCGATGGTAGCGGTCGGCGAGGCCGCCGTGACGCTAGCGACGCTTCAGACGAGTGCACTAGTACCGCTGCACAGTGATTATGACTCTTTGGTCGGGCCTGCCGGTTTGGGGTAGGCGCGGCCTATTTTGGCGCGGGCTTTCTCGGTTGTGAACATCCATTTGATGCGAGCGCCGGAAGCGTTGCGCTGTCGCTCCCAGGCCGCGATTTCGGCTACGAGCTGCTGCTTGCTGGCAATGCGGCGGTCAAGACATTGGGCGCGCAGGACACCGCGATCTCGATCTCGACCATGTTCAACCAGCTGGCATGCTTGGGGACGTAATGGAACTCGAGCCGGCGCAACAGCCGTCGCGCTTCGCAGGCGGGGAAGGCCTGATAGAGCGCGCCGGGTGAGTGCGTCGAGAGATTGTCCAACACGACCCGGATACGCTCTGCCTTGGGGCAGTGAACATCCGACAGCTCACGCATGCAGGCGGCGAAGTCGACCGCGGCGCGGCTGTCGGTGACTTTGACCTTGCGCCAGGGCCGGTGCACATCGAGGAAGATGAACAGATTGGCGGTTCCGTTGCGCTTGTACTCGCAGTCGTAGCGCTCAAGCCGGCTCGGCGCGGCCGGGATCGGCTGCCTGATCTCGCCGATGAGCTGGGTCGGGCTCTCGTCGAAGCAGACCACGGGGCGCTTCGGATCGGGCGCTTCAGCGTAGAGGTCGAGCACATCCTCCATGCGGGCGACGTATTCGCCATCCACCTGCGGGATGCACCACATGTCCTTGCGCCAGGGCTTGAGGTCGTTTTCCGCCAGCCGGCGGCGGATCGTCTCACGGGAGAGCTCCTGGTGATCAGTCAGCTTGATCATCTCGCCAGCCAGAAGTTCCAGCGTCCAACGACTGCGTCCAGCCGGCGGCTTTGAACAAGCGGTCGCGACCAAGAGCGCTTCTTCCTTGCCGGTGAGCTTGCGTTCGGCGCCGCAACGCGGCTCTTCGCTCAAGGCGGCTTCAAGGCCGTACTCCACGAAGCGGCGCTTGGTGCGATAGATCGTCGAGCCGCTGGCACCTATCGTGCGCTCGATGTCCTCATCGCCGGCGCTGCCAGCGGCAGCCAGCAGGATTTGGGCCCGCTTCAGCCTGCGCGCGGCGCATTTGCCGGCGCTCAGCAGCCGGCCGAGTTCATCGCGCTCCTCGGCTGTCAAATCGACACGGTAGCGGATATTCATGAGGGCCTCCTTGTGATTCGAGGCCCAGTTGAATCAATCTATGTGGCGTGAACTCCGCGACCCCAAAATCAGCCTTCACCGAAAAGCAGGGTCAGTACCTGGCTTTCATTCACGCTTACTCACTCGTAATGGGACGACCGCCCGCCGAGGCCGACATGCAGCGCTTCTTCGCGGTCACGCCCCCTTCCGTTCATCAGATGGTCCTCACCCTCGAACGCCAGGGGTTCATCAGCCGAACGCCAGGCCGCGCTCGAAGCATCCGCCTCCGCATCGACCCGGAAATCTTGCCAAAACTCCAACCCGTCATATCCTCTGTGCAGAGGTACTAGTTCTAGCGCCGGCTTGACGCCGGAACCGAGCCCAATCGCCGGGCGTTGGTCTAGGCATCCCCGCTGCCGAGCATGACATCGCCCGGCACGCGAGCGCGATGCGATGGAGGCCGACATGACCGGCAGAGTGGGCGCCACGTTGCGCGTGGGCATCTTCACCATCGGATTGCTGACCTCGGCTTCGTTGGCGGCACTGGCACAGACATCGGGTGCGGGCGGTTCGAGCGGCACCGGAGCCGCCGGAGCGCCTGGAACCACAGGCGCGCCCGGGGCGACGTCGGGGCCCGGTACGACACCCGGTAGTCCGGCTCCGGGGACGACTGCGCCAAGCGGATCACCGGGTCCGGCCGTCGGGCGGATCGGGCCAGGCGGCGTTCCGATCGCCCCAGGCCCCTCTGGCGCCGACATCCAGACCCAGGGAATCGGCCCGGGCGGAACGCCGATCGCGCCCGGACCCGCGGGGACAGTGGGGCGAGGAGGCCTCGGCACCGCCGCCGGTCCTTCGACCGGATCCTCGGGATGCGTGCCCGACACCAGGGCCGGCGGCAACCCGGCCAGATCGAACGGCGCGACCGTCGGACTTGGGCCGACGCCGACCATCATGAAGCCCGAGCCCGGCCGGCCGTCTGAGGTCGCCCCGACGCCCCCACCACCGGAGACGGGAGCAAGTGCGGGCGGAGCCGCCACGCGGCCCTGTTGATCACGGCGTGCGCGGCATTGGGAGGCACGCTGTAACCAGCGGCGTTCCGTGTATTGTTTGTCGGGATGCCGCACGACCCACCCCGCATGATCATCTTTGCCATCGCCATGACCAGCGGCCTGCTGCTGGCGCTGG
>CBDDRR010000194.1:0-11140 GCA_965233095.1 uncultured bacterium | reverse complement strand
AGGACGGCTCAGCGGTTACTTCAAGCGCCCCGATCTCTACGCCGAGTCGTTTACCGAGGACGGCTATTTCCCGCACCGGCGACCTGTGCGAGCGTCGCGACGACGGCCTGTTGAAAATCACCGGTCGCGTCAAGGAACTGTTCAAGACCAGCAAGGGCAAGTTCGAGGCGCCAATGCCGGTCCAGAACCGCCTGACCCCCCATCCCATGATCGAGATGGCGATGGTATCGGGTGTAGGTCAGCCGGCGCCGTACCCCTTGGCCGTGCTGTCCGAGTCATTGCGCTCGCGTGCGGACGACCAGCCAGTGCGCGCGGAGGTGGCGGCCGCGCTCGAGACGCTGCTGCAGGAAGTCAATATGGCGCTGCCGGAATACCAGCGGCTGAGGATGCTGGTGGTGGCGCCCCAGCCCTGGTCCGTGGAAAACGGCTGTCTCACGCCGACCATGAAGCTCAAGCGTGCCCAGGTGGAAGCCAGCGTGGCCGGAAGGGTGGATGCCTGGTACAAGGCAAGCGACCCGGTGATCTGGGGCTGACGCCCTCTCAAAGTCCGCGCGCCCACTCCGGGCGCAGCGGCGCACGCTCCGGGTGCGCGATGGCGCTGCGGACCTGTTCCAGCAAGCGCGCCTTGTCCCTGCCAAGCGTCCCCTTGAGAACCAGCCAGTTCGAGGCGTGGTCGGAACGAAACATCGTGCTGCGCAGCTCCAGCCCCGATATCAGGCGCTCCATTTCGCTGAACAGGCCCGCCTGGTCGAGCGGCTCCCACTCGGGAAAGCCGGCGCGGAAGCGCTCCTCGCCCTTCGGGAAGCTCACCACCAGGGTCGCGAGGTACTCAGGCTGGGTGAGATTCGCCAGGCGCGCAGAATTCTCGGCATGCTGCCGGGAGTACGCAAGGCCGCCCAGCCCGTTCAGGATCATCACCGAGCGGCCGATGCCGGCTTCGCCAAGCTTGTCCAGCGCTTCCCGCGTGGACTCGAAGGTCTCGCCCTTGCTGACCCTGGCGAGCACGGTGTCGTCGCCGGATTCCGCGCCTACATAGGCCAGCTGCAACCCGGCGGCCCGGAGCTCCGCCAGCTCGGCGACCGACTTGCGGCGCAGGTTGCGCGGCAGGCAGTAGCTGGAGACCCGTTCCACCCACGGCATGTGCTCACGGATGGCATCCAGCACCGCCAGCAGGCGGTGGGTGGGGAGCACAAGCGCGTCGCCGTCGGCGAGAAACACGCGCCGCACTCTTTCACCGAGCAGCGTTGCCGTCCTGCGGATGCTTTCATCGACGTCGGCCGCGTCGCGGGCGCGAAATTTCTTTTGCGGCGCGGTATACATTTCGCAGAACGTGCACTTGTTCCACGAGCAGCCGTCGGTCACCGGCAGGATCAGCGAGCGCGCCTCGCTGGGCGGCCGGAACACCGGCTCGACGTAGCGGATCGGGAAAGCGTCGGGCTGTGACATGGGCGAGGATTGTAACTTGCCTCGCCCGGGTGCGGCTGGCATCTTCGCCGTCATGGCGAGGGCCAATTTCAATATCACGTACCCGTTGGGAGACTGGGTGTTCGGCACCCGGCAATAGCGTGACGGACAGGCAGGCCGAAAACCTGAGGAAAGATCCATCCGGTCCCGAGCGTGCCTCGCATCGCCGGGCACTGCGGCCGGGCCGGCTGCCCACTGCGGCGCAAGTGCCCGTGCTCCTCGCGGGCCTCGCAATCGCGATACTGGTGCTGGTGATCAGTTCTGCACTCGACGCGCGGCTGATCACTGCCGGCGGCTGGTTCATGGTCGCGTACTGTGGTCTCGTGCTGTTGTCGCTGCATCCACCGCCGTTCTTCTCGGACCGCCTGGACAAGTTCATCGACGATTGGGTAGAGGACATGGGTGTCGGCTACTACGCCGTCGCGGCCCTGGGGTCATTTATTCCCCGCGAGATCCGGACGACTTTGTCCGGTGACTTCTCCGGCTTCGTGATCGAGTGGATTCTCAGGTTCAGCGTGGAGTCGTTCTTCAATGCCTTCTATGCCATGGCCTGGCCGCTGTTGCTAATCAGTGACCACGGCCTGTGGCCGGCGCTGGGTTGGGTTAGCGTTACCTACAGCATGTTCTGGCTTGGCACCCGGGCGTTCTCGACGCCTGCCTGGATGCTGGAAAAAGAGAGCGAGGACAAGGACGTATGCAGTCAATGAGCATGCCGATCCGCATCGTGCTGGTGTTCATGGTGTTCTTCGGCAGCTACGTACTGGGCTGGCTGTTGTTGATGATGGTTCTGCCGCCTGGTGGAGTCGCGTGGCTGGGCAATCTGTTGGCGCTGGTCATCGCCGCGCTGGCGGCGCGCTCCGCCTGGCTGCGCTCGGCGGATCCGTCCCATTCGGCGCTGCTATTTGCGGGGTTCGGCGCCGCCGTGCTCGGTTCGATCGGCTTCGCACTGGGCTTCTTCGGCCCGATGATTTTCGCGCCCGAGGCCAACCAGGGACCGATGCTGGGCATCTTCATCACCGGTCCGGGCGGGGCCTTGCTGGGGGCCGTACTCGGCCTGATCTACGGTGCGAGGCAGGCGCGCGGTTGAACGATCCCGTTCATGCGAGATCGATGCTCCGGCCAGGGGCTGGCGCGGCCGCATCCTAGCGCAGCCCGGCGACCTCCAGGCCCTGCTCGAACACCACGTCCACCGGGATTCCTGCTGCATTGATACGCGCCAGGTCGTCCGCGAGTTCGGCCCGGATCACGCCGTGCGTGGCCAGCAGGTCGCCGGCCCCGGCATGGTCTCCGTCACCCTGCAGCACCAGGATCCGCCCGGCCAGTTCGCGCACCGCTTGCCGCATGCGTTCGAGATCGACGCGATAGCGGCTGTCTGCGCCGCGAGCGAAAGCCCCACGCTCGGAAAAGTAGTTGAACTGGATCATGTTGGCGCGGCCGTGCGCGCTCGATGCGCCGAACCGCACCGAACGGAACAGGCCGGCAAGGAACGTCACATAGTGATCCAGGAGCTCGCCCTCCTGCAGTTCGCCGCGGTCGAACAGCTCGGTGATCATGTAGAGACCCAACACGTCGGCCTTGGCTTCCTCCAGCGCGGAACCGTGTTCGCGCATCGCCTCACGCACCGTGCCGCTGCCGTCCAGCGTGTTCTTGATGCCGAGGCCGTGCGCCACCTCGTGGAACATCACGTTGGAGAAGAACGCGTTGAACGTGATGTGACGCTGCAGGTCCTCGGCGACCAGGTCACGCGCGATCGGCACGAGGATCTGGTCGAATTTGGCGCGCATGGAGTTACGCAGCTGCAGCCGGCGCGTACCCTTCTCGAGCTGGACCTGCTCGTCGTTGGGAAGGTTGATTGCAATCGTCTTGGAGCCGGCATTGGCGTCGCCGGCGTAGTAGATGGCGTCGTAGGCATTCAGGTCGGCGTCGGTGCCGGGCGTCTCGGCCTTGTAGGCGTCGGCAACCGGCAGGCCCCGTTGCAGCTCCGGCAGGAATGCCGCAAAGCGTGCGAGACGCTCGGACCAGGCCATGTCCTTTACGAGCACGAAGGCCTCGTACGAGGCGCGGTAGCCGAACAGGCGATCCTCGTAGCTCTCGATCGGGCCGATGACCAGCTCGATGCGGTTGTCCTTCATGTCCATCCAGGCCATGTCGGATGCCTGGTACTCGTCGGTGATCAGCGCGTCGGCACGCAGCAGCAGGTAGCGCCGGAGTGCCTCGTTGCCGACCAGTGTCGCCGCTTCGCGCAACAGGCCGGCTGCCGCGGTGAGTTCAGCGCTGTGCATGACGGAGTACGGCACCAGCGTGAGCCGGCCCTCGGCGTCGCGTCGCACGTAGGAGTACAGGCCCGTCTTGCCCGGCTGCTCCCAGGCTTCGAACTCCTCCCGTGTCATGTCTTGCGGGTAGAAATTCGCGCCGAGCGGCTTGTCGCCGTAGCCGGGGACGAAGGGCCGGTTGCCCTCCAGCCGGTTCCACGGTCCGTAGTTGATCATCGCGAAGTCTTTGAGCGCGGGATCCTCGATGTTTGCCAGCAGGCCGTCCTTGTCGCCATGGGCGCCGTACCAGAACAGCCGGTCCATGATCCTTGCCGCCTCGATCATCAGCACCAGCGCCTGGCGCTCGTCACGATTGAGGCCGGAGAGATCCGCGCGCAGCGGCACCGTGGCATAGCGGGTCAAGGCGGGCGACTCCATGGCGTGGCTTGCGGCCTCGGGCGCACCATCGGCCCCGGTGCCGGGCGCCTTGCCGGGCGCCGCACAGGCGGCAAGGCAGAGGGCAAGGGCGACGATCAACGACCTGGATCTCATGAGCCGGCACTCCAGCACAGAAAGCCCGGATTATAGGCCAGCGTCGGCCTCAGGGGCCGCCCGACGAGGCCGATACCAGTGCATTTACCCAGCCGGAGACCTGCATTGCCGCGCCGTCGTAATTGGACAGCACCACCACGGTGATGTCGTGATCCGGGTAGTAGCGGAAATCTGCTGAAATCCCCGGTACCCCACCGTTGTGGCCGACCCAGCGCATGCCGTTCTGCCGGCCGGTGCCGAACAGGTAGCCGTAACCCATGGTGTCGTCCTGCTGGTGCCTCGGCTCCCAGAGCGCTTCAAGGCGGTCGCGTGGCAGCAGTTTTTCGTCGCGCAGCGCTCGCGCCAAGGCCAGCAGGTCGTTGGCGGAGGCGTAGCCGCCACCTGCCGCCGAGCCCCGCAGCCCGAGGAAGCCGAAGTTGTCCTGCAGGTCGCCATCGGGTGTGCGCTGGTAGCCGACGGCGAAGCCCGCCTTGGCATCGTCTCGCAGGTAATGATCCGAGTTGTGCATCCCGGCCGGCTTGTAGATGTGCTCGCGGACATAGTCGTAGTAATCCATGCCGCTGAGCTTCTCGATGATCAGTCCGAGAATCACCGGGCCGCCGTTGCTGTACTGGCTGCTGGAGCCTGGTTCGAAGGCAAGGGGATCCTCGGCGAACGTAGCTGCAAACTCTTCCTGCGTGTCGATGCTGTGCTTGCTCGCCTCGTAGGCGTCGTTCCAGTACGAGCCGACGCCGGAGGTGTGCGTCAGCAACTGGTGGACGGTGACCGCAGTGCGGACCTGTTCGTTGGGATAGTCCGGCAGGTGTTTGCCGACCGTATCCCGCCAGTCCAGCTTGCCCGCGCCCACGAGCTGCCCGATGGCGATTGAAGTGAACATCTTGTTCATCGAGCCAAGGTTAATGGGAGTGTCCAGCGTATTGGGCCGGTCGGCGGCGGCATCGGCCAGCCCGTAGGCCTGGGCGAACATCGTCTTGTCTCCCCGCGCGACCAGCACCGCGCCGGCAAACCCTCCCTCGGCCACCAGCGGCTCCAGGTAGGCCCTGATCGCGGCGGGGATTTCCTCGGTCGCGACGGCAGCCACCTGCGGCGGAAGAAGCTGCAGCCCGATGCTGTCGATACGCGGCGGACGCTCATCGGAGAGTCGCAGCAACAGCTTGAGGCGCCGGTCGTTGCCCCGCGCGAGCACCACGGAGCCGCCGTCCCCGGTGGCGGCGAACTGCATGACCTCGACGTCCGCGGCGGACGCATGGCCCAGGTCATCGTCGACCATCTGCAATATTTCCAGGAGACGCGTGTCGCCGTTGCGCTCACGGATGCCGGGCGTCAAGCAGGTCTCGATGAATGCCTTGCGTGCCGCCTCGTCGCCGGCCGCCGCCGCCACCAGTGCCTCGGCGTGGTCGCGCACCGCCGTCTCCTCCGCGGCGACGGCGAGAGTGCAAAGCGCGAGCAGCATCAGCAACAGCTGCAGGCGGACGCGGTAATACTTCATGGCGATCCCCGATTTCCGACCTCGTGCCTGTCCAGATGCGCGAGGCCGGCCCAAGGTCGCATCAGGCTGCCCGGCGTGTGAGTTTCAGCGCGCTGACCAGCAGCGCCGGCAGGAACGTCAGCGTGACCAGGGTGGCGAACAGCAGGCCCGTGAGCACGATCACGCCGACCCCGCGGTAGAGCTCGGTGCCCTCGCCGGGGATGAACACCAGCGGCGCGAGCCCGAACAGCGTGGTGATCACCGACATCATAATCGGCCTGATGCGAGTGGCGACCGCATCCTGCACAGCCTCGACCGCATCCGTCATGCCTTCACGGAGCTTGGCGAGCGTGCGGTCGACGATCAGGATCGGGTTGTTCACCACCACGCCCAGCAGGATCAGGAAGCCGAGCATCGTGATCATGTCGAAGGGTTGGCTGATGGCGCCCAGGCCAACGAGTGGAAGCAGGGCGCCCACGCCGTTGAGCAGCGCCAGGCCGCCGATGCCGCCGGCAATGCCCAGCGGCACCGATGTCAGGATCACCAGTGGCCAGCCCCAGTGGTTGAATATCGCCACCAGCACGAGCAGGCACAGGATGATGGACACGATGTAGTTGTCGACCAGGGCGGCACGAGTCTCCATCAGCTGGTCGGTGGCGCCGGAGATGTCGATGCTGACCTCGGCCGGAATCTGGCCCTCGCGCCGCAGCCAGTCGATCACCTCGGTCTGCACGGTGCCGAGCGCGGTTTCGAGCGCAATGGAGCGCGGCGGGATGATGTTGAGAGTCACCGCGCGTCGCCCGTTCAGGCGGCGGATCGAAGCGGTGTCCACCACCTCGACGATCTCAGCCACGGCGGACAACGGCACGACGCCGGCGCCGGGCGCATAGATCAGCAGGTCGTTCAGGTTGGAGAGCTGCTGGTCGCTGCCGGCCTGGCTGAACAGGAAGATATCGATCTTGTCGTCGCCGCGGAAGTACTCGTCAATAAAGGCGCCGTCGGTCAATGCAGCCACCGCGAAGCCGACCTGTTGGGCGCTCAGGCCCAGCTCCGCAGCGCGCTCCCAGCGCGGGCGGATTTCGACCAGCGGCTGGTCGAGCGACAGCGAGGAGGGCGATGAGCCGATGCGCGGGTTGTCGAACACCTGCTCGGCGCGCGCGTAAGCTCGCTGGGCCACCGCGTAGATCTCACCGAGGTCGCGCCCGGTGATGTCCAGGGTAACGCTCCGTGTACCGCCGTCGTTGCTGGAGATAATGGAGCCGCGGCTGGCGAAGGAGCGCATGCCGGGATAGCTGCGGAAATGGTCGTCGAGCGCCTGCATCAGCGCATCGATCTGCTTCGGGTCGACGGTTTCGGCCAGCACCCTGAGGTTGTCGGCGCTGATCGACAGGTTCATGTACTTCATCGCCGGAACCGGGGTCTCGCCACGGTCGAAGCGGCCCGGATCATCACCGACGTAGGGCAGCAGATAAGCCTCTACCTGCTCAGCCACGCTGCGCATCTCGGTCAGGTTGTAGCCCGGCGGGGCGAGCATGCGCGCAAAAGTCTTGGGCTCCTCGCCCTCCGGCAGGTATTCGGCCGCCGGCGTCAGCGTGACGATGATCGCCAGCACGCCGGCCAACACCGTCGCCAGGGTGACCACGCGCCGGCGCGTGGTGGCGATCAGCCAGCCGACGGTCGAGACGATGCGGTCACGCAGTGGCTGGCCGGCCGGCGCACCCGCGCCGCGCACGCCGAATTCCAGTCGGGCGCTCAGGCTGGGCACCACCGAGATCGCGACCAGCATACTCGCAAGGATGGACGCGGAGATCGCGATCGCGACGTCGGAATAAAGCTGGCCGGCCTCCTGGCGGATGAAGAAGATCGGTGCGAACACCAGCACCGTTGTCATGGTGGAGGCGAGCACGGCGGGCCAGACCATGCGGACGCCCTCCAGCGCCGCAGCGCGCCGCTCGACACCCTCGCGACGGCGGCGCTCGATGGCCTCGAGCACCACGATGCTGTTGTCGAGCGTCATGCCGATGGCGAACGCCACGCCAGCCAGTGAGATCACGTTGATCGTCCGCCCCGCCGCCAGCAGCCCGAGGAATGCGGCGATGGTGCAGATGGGGATGCCGATGACCCCGACCAGCGTGGCCCGCCCGGAACGCAGGAAAGCGAACATCACCAGCGTGGCGAGCAGTGCGCCCAGCCCGAGGTTCTGCCAGACATTGGCCACCGAGGCCTGCACATAGCGAACGTCGTCGCTGGTCAGGGACATTTCCATGCCGGCGGGCCCAAGCACCTGGGCGTTAATTTCGTCCACCACCGGCAGGAGGGCGCGCTTGATGTCGATGACGTTCGAGCCGGGCTCCCGATCCACCGAGATGCTCATGGTCGGGCGGCCATTCGACGATGACACGTTGCGCAGCTCGTAGTGGGACATCTGCACCTCGGCCACGTCGCGCAGCCGGATGAGGCTGGCGCCGCGGCGAGCGAGAATCATGTCCTCGATGTCCTGCAGGTCGCGAAAGCGGCCGATGGTTCGTAACAGGTAGCGTCGCTTGCCGAGCTCAAGGTCGCCGCCGGAGGCATCGCGGTTGCGGGCGCGCAGGGCGTCGCGAATGGCATCGAGCGTGATGCCGCGCTCGGCCAGTGCGGCCGGATCGACCAGGATGCGCACCTGCCGATCGGCGCCGCCGCCGATGTTGATCCGCGACACGCCCTCGACGCGCTCCATGCGCGGCCGGACGTTGTCGTCGATGAAGTCGTACATCAGCCTGATGTCCAGCTCGAAGGGGTTACCCTCGAGCGGGGCGATGCGGAAGTACATGAAGGAATTGGCCGAGAATGAACTTGCCTCCAGGCGTGGTTCGTCGACGTTCTCGGGGTAGGACGGCACCTGGCTGAGTGCGTTATTGACGCGGATCAACGCTTCGTTGATGTCCGTGCCGAAGGGAAATTCCAGCTCGATTTCCGCACGGCCGTCGCCGGCGCGGGAGATCATGCGCTTGAGATTCGGCAGGGTGCGCAGATACTGCTCTTGCTCGACGAGGATTTCCTTTTCGACGTCCTGGGGCGTCGCGCCGGGCCAGCGCGTGTCCACGCCGATGACGCGCACTTCGAGGTCCGGGATCATCTGCACGGGTATGCGCAGTGCCGCGAGCACACCGAGCACGCAGATGATCAGCACGATCACGGCGACGATGGTGCCGTGCCGGATGATGGCGGCGAACATCAGAGCACAGTCCCCGACCCGTACGTCACTGTGCAACGATCCGCACGGTTTCCCCCTCGCTCAGCGCCTCGTTGCCGCGCACGACCACTTGCCGCGCCGCGTCGAGCTCGCCGGCAAGCTCGGCGCGATCTCCCACCATGCGCAGCAGGGTCACCTCCAGCTGCCGGGCGACCGGCTGTCCGTCCGTCTCGTCCACCACCCAGATGGTCGTAGTGCCGTCCGGATACCGGACCAGGGCATCACGCGGCACGAGTGTCACCGCCGCGGTTCCGGGCAGCTGGAGGCGCACGCGGGCCGACATGCCCGGCGTGATGCGGCCGGACTCGTCATGGACCAGCAGGCGCAGCAGGAACGTCCTGGCCGAGGGGTCGTTCACCGGTACGCGGGCATGCACCCGGGCGTCGAGCGGCTCGTCGGGGACCGGATCAGCGAATGCCTCCAGCGCGGTCTCCGTACCGATGTTCGTCCAGTACTGCTGGGGTACCCGGATGTCCAGCCAGAGATCATCGACGGCCACCAGTTCGAGCACCGCCGTGCCGGTTGCGACCCACTCGCCGGCCTCGGCAAGCCGCTCGCTGACGACACCGTCAAAGGGCGCGCGGATAACATGCTGGCCGAGGCGTTCACGGGCGATCGCCAGCTCGCTGCGCGTTCGTGCGAGCTGCGCTTCGGCCTGCAGCACGCCTGCCTGGCGAGCCTGCACCTCGCTGTCGGGCACAAAGCGGCTTTCCACCAGGCGGCGCGCCTCGTCCCGCAGCCGCTCGGCTTCCTCGAGTGCGGCGCGCGCCTCATTTACGACGGCCTCGGCCCGAGCCTCCTCGAGCTCCGCCATGCGCCTGTCCAGCTGCACCAGCACGTCGCCGACGGCGACCCGGTCGCCGGCATCGACAGCCAGTTCTGCGACCAGCCCGGCGACCTGCGGCGAAAGCTGAGCGGACTGGCGTGCCGCCAGGCTGCCGCTGAGCGTGAGCGTCTGGCTGGCACGGCCGGTTTCCGGCGAGATGACCGCAACAGGGGTGTCCGCCGCCGCTGAAATCGGCGCCAGGAAAAAGACGGCGAGCCACGTTGTACGGCATTTCATCAGCCGGGAACCTCCTTTAATACACGGCGAGCAGGCCATCGGCTACATGCATTTCGTCCCTACCGGCGGTTTGGATCAGCGCCAGACGGCAAGCACACGGTACGCGGCCCGCCCGCGTGCTTCAATTTACCTCCGCCCGGGTCAGTGCTCCCATCCGTCCAGGCAGCCCGCCGCACGCAGGCGCGATTCGAGCGGCCGGAGCGCTGGCCTGAAATGCCGCCACTTGTCCACTGACGAGCGATAGATGGCCTGCCGGACCTGGCTGGCGCTGGCGGTGGTCGACGGGGCGCTGCTGCGATGAAATTCCAGGCAGGCGGGCTCCCAGGCCAGCCCGCAAAAGGCCAGCAGATGCCGTGATTCACCCTCCAGGTCGGCCACCACGTCCTCGTAACGAATCACGTGCAGCCGTTCGCCCAGCACCTCGATCCAGTGGCGCATGAGTCGGTCGTGGGCGATGAAGTAACCGGCCAGCTCGTCGAGGTCGTAGGAAAACGCGAAGCTGTCGGTGAAGATCTGCTTGAACATCGAGTAGCAGGCATCCATGGGGTGGCGTTGCACCAGCACCAGCTTTGCCTCTGGCAGTGCACGGTGGATGAGCCCGAGGTAAATTGAGTTTTGCGGCAACTTGTCCACGAAGTACGGCGTGGCGCCGGCCAGCGGCGCTGCAAGTTCCAGGTAGCTTCGCCCGAGCGCGGCAAAGTCCAGGCTGACGGAAGCCGGCACCATCTCCGCCCGGCTGCGGCCCTCGAGCCCGGGCAGGCCCTCCATCATTTCGTTCAGCCGACGCACGAAGTCGGGCAGTTCGCCGGCACCATGGACAGCGCTGTGGGCGCCGAGAATTCGCTCCACCAGCGTCGTCCCGGTGCGGGGCAGGCCGGTAACAAAGATCGGGATTCGGCCGTGGGCAATCGACGTCGCGTCGCGCCGCGCCACTTGCGCTGTGGTCCACGTGTCGCCGATCGCGCCCAGGAAGCGGACCTCCTCGTCAAGGTCGAACTGCAGCGTTCCGCGGTACAGCCGGGCGCCCTGCATTAGCGCTGGAAAACTCTCGTCGTACCGGCCAAGATCCTCCAGCTCCTTGGCCAGGGCGAACAGGATCCTCGCGT
>CBDDRR010000193.1:0-4596 GCA_965233095.1 uncultured bacterium | reverse complement strand
TGCTGTCGAGGCCTTTGATGGAGTTCGTCCACCCCGACGACCGGGAGATGACACTTGCCGGCCGCAAGCGCCTGCAATCGGGCGCGGCAATGGGCCCCCTCACCAACCGATACCTTTGCAAGGACGGCACATTTCGCTGGTTCGAGTGGCGATCCGTTACCGATATCGCGCGGGGGCTCGTCTATGCAGTGGCACGCGACGTCACCGAGCAGAAGCGCGACGCGCAACGGCTCGATGATGCCGAGGCGGTCCAGAGGAAGCTGCAGCGTCAGCTCATCTTCGCCGATCGCATGGCCTCTGTCGGGACATTGGCTGCCGGCGTGGCACACGAGATCAACAACCCGCTCGCGTTCGTGACGACCAACCTGAACCTGGCGCAAGAAGAACTACGCACTCATGGCGCCCCGTCATCTGCGGAGCAGATCGAAGAGCTGGGTGAGATGCTCTCTGACGCCGTGGCGGGAGCTGAACGAATTCGAAAGATCATGAAGGGGCTCAAAGCATTCTCCCGCGCAGAGGAGGAACGGCGTGCCATCGTCGAAGTAGTCCCGCTGCTGGAGCTGTCCGTCAACATGACGTTCAACGAGATTCGCCACCGGGCGCGACTCGTCAAGGACTATGGGGAAATCCCGCGTGTCGATGCAGATGAAGCTCGTCTCGGCCAGGTGTTCATCAATCTGCTCATCAACGCCGCCCAGGCACTACCGGAAGGTGACACGGCTGCGCACGAGATTCGGCTTGTTACGTCGACTGACGCGCAAGGTAGAGCCGTGATCCAGGTGTCAGATACGGGAGCCGGAATTCCCGCGGACGTGCTCGAACGCATTTTCGACCCGTTCTTCACGACGAAGCCCGTGGGTGTCGGTACGGGCCTGGGCCTGTCCATTTGCCATACCATCGTCACCGGTATGGGTGGGGAGATAGAGGTTGACAGCAAGGTTGGAGTTGGCACGACGTTGCGAGTAGTGTTGCCGCCGGCTGCGACCGTCCAGGAAGAGGCTGATGCCTTGCCGAGCCCGCCGAAGAAAGATCTGGCTTGTGCGGCGGTCCTCGTTATTGATGATGAACCCGCTATCGGGATGATCTTCCGTCGTGTTCTGGGCGATCACGAAGTCACTGCCGTGACGACCGCCCGCCAAGCGCTCGAACTTCTCGATTCCGGCAAGCACTTCGACATCATTTTTTCAGATCTCACGATGCCGGAGATGTCAGGCATGGAGTTCTTCGCGGCGCTGCAGCGGCAGTTCCCGCACCTCGCGGGCCGCGTGGTTTTCGTCTCCGGTGGTGCGTTCACGCCTGGCGCCCAGGCCTTCCTCGACAAGGTCGAGAATGAAGTTCTCGACAAACCCTTCACTCTGGCGCGCGTGCGCGATCTTGTGCAACGCATGCTGGTAAGCGGCCGGTAGCGGGTCCCCACGTGCAGCAAAGCGGGTTGCGCCGCTCGAACCAGGGAGAGATCAATGCTCCGAGTGATAAAAATTCTGCTGGTCCTGCTCATCGGGCTACATGCGTTGTTCTACGCCCTGCAGAACCTGGCTAACCTGGATCAAGCTCATGCAGCCCTCGGCTACGTGCTCTCCAGCACTGGTCACGAGGTCTATCCAGACACCTTGTTCTTTTCGGTGGCCGACCCGTCAGTCCATTGGGTGGCGCTGGGCCTTCACGATGATGTTCGTGTATCTCACGGGTGATTGAGCCGGAGACAGGCAGCGATCGCCCCCTGCTTCCATGCCCATGCGATTCGAGGAGGCCTCATCCCTTCACCTCCCGCCACCATTTAACCGTTTCCCTCTCCACGAACACTGTAAGGCTGTTGAGGCGGACTAGCAGCCAGGATCGTAGGCGACTTCAGTAGCTGACCGCGCCTGGCTGCCTGCTGTCGATGGACCGGCCATGGCTCGAACCTGGAACCAGACTCCGCTCAACAAAGTCAAATATGTTTGACATTGGCCCTGCCGAGGAGTAAAACATCTTTTACTTGTCTGTCGGCCTGCGCCGCAAATGCCTGGAGTGGAAATGATGTCGCACCACGAAAAATTCGCCTGGGGTTCTCTGGTTGCCAGCCTGTTGGTCTGGAGTTTCCTCACCATGCGCATGACCGACAGCTGGGCGGTGGTGAACGTACCGCCCGGCCACATGATCTGGACGTACGTGGCGGTGGTGTTTCTAATGATCGTGGCGCATTCCTTGATCGCGGGCTTATTAAACGCCAGCGCGCAAGGCGAGGTTGAGAAGGACGAGCGCGATCTCGCCATCGCGGCCCGGGCTGAGCGAGTCGAGGGGGTGGTGGTGCTGGTGGCCGTCAATGTGCTCATCATCCAGGCGCTCCTGGAGGCGGCGCTTGCGGGTCATGCCTTGCCGCGCATCGACCTCGGCACGCTGCCGGTACTGGTTTATGCGCTTTTGACGGTGCTTTTCCTCGGCCACATCACCAGCCAGGTGCTCACCATCTGGTGGTACAGGGCATGACGGGACCGACGCGCCGCGGCCGCGTGTCGAATCGCGTGCGGGAGTTGCGCGAGGCCGCGACCATGACGCAGGCAGAGCTCGCGGAGCGTGTGAATGCTAGCCGCCAGACGATCATCGCTATCGAGGCGGAGAAGTATGCGCCGTCGTTGGAGCTGGCGTTTCGCCTCGCCCGTTGCCTCGGTGCGCCCTTCGAGGACGTTTTCAGCTACGCAGACTAAGGTTACTGGCCAGGTCCACCTTCCAGCACCCACATCCGCATGAGCCGCTTGATCTGCGCCTGGTAAGGCACGCCCGCAAGCTCTGCCCGCTGGCGGAACGCCTGCAGCAGGTCTTCGGGCACCTTCAGGCTGATCAGCTTGGAGCGGGTCGGGCGCCCCGCATGGAGATTGCGGAAGTCCTCGAGAAAGCGGATCACCTGGTCGGCCGTCATCCCCCGGCACTGCTCCAGGTACTCGTCGGTGAAGAATTGCACAGGTCTCACCGGAGTTTCTCCAGCGCCTCGACATCAGCAAGGTCCTGTGGTCGGCCGCTCGCCCGTTTCATGGCAATCAGGTCCTTTCGGCTGAGCACCTGGACCGGTCCGCCCAGTGTATCCACTCGAATCCTCCGCTTGCCCCTGAGGTCCTCGGTGATGACGATGTCCAGCTGCTCGCTGAGGTCATTTGGATTGTAGAAATTCCAGGCGATGAGGTTGCGATTCCGGATGTACTCGTCGCGGAACCGGAAAACGCTGTCGGCCGAAACCGGCAGTCGCGATACAAGGCCGATGCTGCGCAACGCAGTTTCGGCTGCCTCGAGGTCGCGCAAGGTCCAGCGCAGCACGATATCGATGTCGACCGTGCCGCGAACTGCACCGTGCAATGCGACGGCATAGCCGCCGACCAGTGCGTAGCGCACACCGGCGGCATCGAGCGCATTGCTGACCCTTGAGAGGAAACTCATGGGCAGAAGTATATTCCGGTATATACCAAGCGGGAAGGCCATGCCGCCAATTCCTTGTGCCACCGGATGGCTGGACAGGCCAATGAATCGATGCCCTATACTGCATCGAATCGCGCAGGTGGCCTGGAAGTCACATTGACCGACGTATTCGTTTCTTACGCGCGGCAGGACCGCGATCGCATCGCGCCGCTCGTCCGGGCACTCGAGGCGCGGGGCCTCGAGGTGTGGTGGGATTCGAGGATCGCCGGCGGCGCAGAGTTCACCAGGGAAATCGAAGCCCAGCTCGAGGCCGCAGGCGCCGTGCTCGTGGTCTGGTCCCGGATCTCGGTCGAGTCCCTGTGGGTGGCGGACGAGGCGAGTGCCGGGCTGGAGCGGGGCAAGCTGGTGCCGATCTCCATCGATCCCGTGCCGCCGCGGATCGGCTTTCGCCAGCTGCAGACTCTCGAATTCGGCGCCTGGAACCAGGATCCTTCGGATACCTGCGTCACCTGGCTGCTGGAAGCTTTGGCAGCAGCCGGCGTGCGGTCAAGGGCACGGCTGGCTACCGAGGCGAAGCGGCCTCCGGACTCACCCGTGCCGTCGGCGGCCGGAAGCCCGCTGCCCGCCGTCGAGCCCGTCGAGCCCGCAGCCCCCAAGCCCGAGGCCGCCAGGCCAGCAGCCACCCATCCCGCAGCGCCGCGCACGACGCAGGTCGCGGCCCTCCGCCGGCCCAGTGTCGCCTTGCCTCTTGCTGCCGTTTTCGCCGCCGCGCTCGCCGGTCTCGGTTGGTGGGCGCTCCAGGCCCGCGAGCAGGCGCATGCCCGGGCCGAGCTGATACGGCTCGAGGAGATGGTCGCCGAGCGCGACCTGGTTGGCGCCTGGCTTCTCGCAAGGCAACTCGAGCCGGTCCTCGGCGAAAACCGTGAGCTCGAGCGGCTGCGGCAGGCAGCGACCTGGCCGGTCAGCTTCCGGAGCGAGCCGCCCGGCGCGGAGATCGAGTTCCGCGGCTACCTGGACGACCCGGAAGTCTGGTACCCGATCGGCACGACGCCGAACGAGGGGATGCGGTTGCCGGCGCTGGCGCCGCTCTTTCGCGCCGCCGCACCCGGCCATGTCCCGGTCGAGGGGCTGCCGCCTGCCAGTGGCTCCGCGACGTCGCCGGTCTTCACGTTCACCCTTTGGCCAGCGGAGGATGCTGCCGAGGGA
>CBDDRR010000192.1:0-4448 GCA_965233095.1 uncultured bacterium | reverse complement strand
CTCCGCGGCGAAGCTGCCGGCCGGCCCGTACGTCCCCAGCCACCGGGATTTTTACGACAAGCAGATCCTGGTGGATGGCGAACGCAGCGCCCTGCTGGACCTGGACATGGCCTGCCTGGCGGAGCCGGAACTGGATCTCGGCAATTTTCTCGCGCATCTGCACTTGCGCGAACTCCAGGGCAGCCTCAGCGGCGCCGGACCGTTGAGCGTCGAGTTCACCCGGCACTACTGGGCGACGGGCGGCGTCATCGAGCCCGCTCGCCTGGAGTTTTACGAGGCCTGCGCTCACCTGCGCCTGGCCTGTGTCTATCTCGTTCGGCCGCAATGGTCCGGGCTCGCCGGCCGACTGCTGGATTCCACGCCCCCTCACCAATGACGACTCTCGAGGAAACGAAACCGATGAACTACACCAAGCGGATGAACCGCCCGATCCTGGCGCTGGCAACGTTGATGCTGCCTGTAGCCGCGACCGCCGACTCGGCGTCCCGGGACTGGGAGGCTGAAGTCGGCACCGCGCTCAAGAGCTACGACAATTTTTTCATGACGGGCGACGCATCCACGCAACGGCAGCGGTCGGCGCTGGTCTCCACCGTGTACGCCCAGGGGGAGCGGGCATTCAAGGATGGCCCCAGGCGGTGGGACCTTGAAGGCGGCGTCGAGGCGACGTTCAACTACGATATTTCCGATGCCGATACACAGCTGTTCTGGGTCGGCGCACAGACGCGCTTCAATGCGACGCGTGCGGGCGTGGAGATTTCCCACGAGCCCAACCGCATCTATTCGGAAGACGGCGACGGCACCTTTTTCGACGAAACCGCGTTGGCCCTGAGTGTCCGCCACGAGTTCAATCCGACGCTGTCGGGCGAGCTCGAGTACGAGCGCCAGCGCGACGAGTTCGGCAGCGATGAGCCCGGCAAGGACGCCGATGTCAACGAGCTGTCCGGTACGGTGCGCTTCGTCGTTCATCCGCAGGCAGCGATTCGCCTGTTCGCGATGTGGGCCGACAAGGATGCCCGTGACGGGGCCCGGTCGTGGTCGGCCACCGGTTTTGGCACGGCATTGGAATGGTCGCCCGCCGAACGCTGGTCAGTGTTCGCGCGCGCGCGCCTGAGGGACCGCGAGTATGACGACGCGCTGCTCGGCGACAGCAACTTCGAGCGCGACGACACCATCCTCGACGCCCTCGTGAACGCGCGCTTCCAGGCCGGCAAGGACTGGGGCGTCGGCGGGCAGCTCGAGTACCGCGATGCGGAGTCCACGCGCCTCGACCGCAACTACGATGCGGTGTCCGTCTCGGTGAGTGCTTACAAGCAGTTCTGAGGCGCTGAACGTGAGACATGCCAGCGATGCTTCAGCGGGCCAGGCCATCGGGTACGTGGTCAATGCCTTTCCCGCCGCTTCCGAGACCTTCCTGGTCAACGAGCTGCGGGCCCTGGCGGACCGTGGGCTGCCGGTGGTCGTGCTGGCGCTCGACGCCGCGGTGCCGACGGTTCCGCATGCATGTGCAGCGGCACTGTCCTTGCCAATCGTGCGGGCGCCGGGCGGACCATGGCGCGGGCTGGCATTCCTCAGGGCCCATGCGGCCGCGGCGCTGCGGTGGCCGCCGGTCTACCTCCGGTTGCTCGGCAGCGCGCTTGCGCAACTCGGCAAGCCCGCGGGCGGAGACGGTCGCTCGCGGTGGTCGCGGATGCGCCGGCGCCTGAGGTACCTGTCGCTGTCATGCTGGCTCGCCGACGCGTCGCGAAGGCTCGGCGTATTGCACCTGCATGCGTTCTACGCCAACAAGCCGCTGGAGCTCGCGCGCGCCGCCGCAGCGTTCGGCGGGATGAGCTATTCCTTCGCGGCGCATGCCAAGGATCTCTACACGACCCCGGAGCGGCGCCTCCGGCGCGGCCTGGCGCGCGCGCGGTTCGTCGTGACCTGCCACGAAGACGGCGCCCGGCGCCTGCGTGAACTTGCGGGCGAGCGGGCGCAGCGGGTCATGTGCTTGCGGCACGGCGCCGACCTTGCGAGGTTCCGGCCGCGCCCCGACGACGAGCGAGAGCCTGGCCTGCTGCTCGCCGTGGGCCGGCTGACGCCAAAGAAGGGCTTCGACGACCTGGTGGCCGCCTGTGCCTTGTTGCGAGACTCCGGCAGGGAGTTCCGATGCGTCATCGCCGGGGACGGGCGGCTGCGCGCTGAGCTGGAGGGCATGATCGCCGCCCATGGCCTGGCGGGGCATGTCCGGATCCTGGGCTTCCAGACACAGGACCAGTTGGCCGACTGGTACGGACGGGCAGGCCTGCTGGTGATGCCCAGCCGGGTGCTGGATGACGGCAATCGCGACGGCATCCCGAATGTGGTCGTGGAGGCGATGTGCTCCGGCACGCCGATCATCGCCACGACGGCGGGCAGCATACCGGAGGTGATCGAGGACGGCGTCACCGGGCGCCTGGTCGCGCCGGGAGACCCTGCCGCGCTCGCAGCCGCGGTCGAGGAAGCACTGGAACGACCGGCAGGGGCCCGCCGGCTGGCCAGCAACGCGTTGCACTCGGTCAGGGGGCTGGATTACTCAGCATGCGCGGCGCCGCTCGCCAGGAAGTTCTCTTCGCTTCTGGCCAAGCACGCCGGGAGGAAGCAAACAAAGGCTGTGCGAGCTCCGGCCGGCGACCTCGGGGGTGGCGCCCGCTAGGTGCAGGCGTCGATTCGCAGCCCCGCGAGGGTGTGGTAGAGTTGCGCCGCTCTCGCGCCCGCGAGGGCCCCGTTGGCGCGGTGGCGGAGTGGTTACGCAGCGGCCTGCAAAGCCGTGAACACCGGTTCGATTCCGGTCCGCGCCTCCAATATTCCCGTGTGATACCGTTGCCGGCAGCGTCGCCCGGGTGGCGAAACTGGTAGACGCAAGGGACTTAAAATCCCTCGGCCGCGAGGCCATGCCGGTTCGACTCCGGCCCCGGGCACCAGACCATCCCCGCTTCTTCATCGGCTGCCGGCGAGCCATCTCAGATTTGTTTGAGACGGCCTGCGACAGGCTCATGCCCAGTCAACATCTGGAGTGGGCATCATGATCAAGAAAATCATCACTGTCGCCGCGCTGTCCTTCTGCATGACCGCCGGCGCCACCGAGCGCATCCTGCTGGTCGTTTCCAGCGCCGGCACGCCGGACAAACCTGAATCCGGCTATGAATTCGACGAGCTCACGCAGGCGTGGTGGGCCTTCGTGGACAACGGCTACCACGTCGAGATCGCCAGCCCCTCGGGTGGCGAGCCGCAGTCGGAGGAGCGCAACCGCATGTGGGAATTCAACTCCCGGTTCCTCGACGACGAGAGCGCCATGAACGCCGCCGCCAATACCCGGCCGCTCGCGGAAGTCGATGCACGCGACTACGCAGCGATCTTCGTCATCGGCGGCAGCGGCGCGGCCGTCGACCTGCCGACGAACACGGCGCTCCAGGGCCTCATCGCCCGCGTTTATGAGGACGGCGGGGTAGTCGGCGCCGTCTGCCATGGGCCTGCGGCGCTGGTGAACGTCCGTCTGGAGGGCCGGCCGTTCTTGGCGGACCGCCGCGTCACGGCCTTCACCAGCGACGAGGAGGCGCTGTTCGGCAGCAAGGAAGGCGACGGCTGGTCGCTCCAGGAGCGAATCATCAGCGAGGGCGGTCGCTTCGAAGGCGCCGACGTGATGGCGCTGCACGTCGTGACCGACGGGCGTCTCGTGACGGGGCAGAACCCGTTCTCGACCGCGCTGGCAGCGGAGGCTACCATCCGGGCCATGGGTGGCGAGCCGGCGGTCCGTTCGCCGTACCGCAGCGAGGCGACCATGGAGCTCGCCACGCTCGCCCTGAACGACGGACTGGCGCCGGCGGCCGCGCGGCTGGCGGCCAACCCGGAGGACTACGAATCGATGTTCCTGGCGCTCCTCGGCTATTACCGTTTCAAGGCGGCGACCGACACGGTGGGGGTGCGCAAGGCGCTGACCCTGATGACGCTCAGCCAGCCCCATTTCCACCACGAGAGGATCGACCTGGCGATGGCTTCGGCCCATGAACGGCTCGGCGACGTGCAGGCCGCGCGCCAGGTGCTGACTGCCCTGCTGGAGCGGTCGCCCGAATCCGAGCCGGCCCGTGCGCATCTCGCCGCGCTGCCGGAATGAGATGAAGGGCGCGGCCAGCCTGCGAATCCTGCTGATCGAGGACGAGGCCGAGCTGGCCGCATCGATCATCGATTTCCTCGAGGGCGAAGGCCATCGGCTTGACTATGCCGCCGACGGGCGCCAGGGCCTCGACCTGGCGCTCGCCGGCGGCCACGACATTGTCCTGCTCGATCTTCGGCTTCCCCGGCTCGATGGCCTCGAGGTCTGCCGGCGGCTCCGCGCCGACGCCGGGCGTCCGCTGCCAATACTGATGCTGACCGCGCGGGACACGCTCGGCGACAAGCTCGAGGGCTTCGGCGCCGGCGCCGACGATTACCTC
>CBDDRR010000191.1:0-6168 GCA_965233095.1 uncultured bacterium | reverse complement strand
ATCCATTACATCCATCGGTATCACGAGGAACTCGCTGCCGACGGCGATGCATGGGCGGCCGTGGCCCGCTGCCACGGCTCGATCGGCCGGGCGCTCTACTACACCAGCGTGACCATCGTGCTCGGATTCTCGGTGCTGGCGCTGTCGGCCTTCATCCCGACGATCTACTTCGGCCTGCTGACCGGCCTGGCGATGACCGCGGCGCTGCTGGCCAATATGACGCTGCTACCGGTGCTGCTGGCCACGACCGAGAAGGCATAAAACCGGGGTCCAAACCCGGTTTTGACCCTAAGTCCAGCGGCGGAAAACGAGCGTGGCGTTGGTGCCGCCGAAGCCAAAGCTGTTCGACATGACGGTGTCGAGGCGCGCACCATCACGGCGCTCGCGCACGATGTCGAAGCCCTCGGCCGCAGGGTCCAGCCGCTCGATATTCGCCGACGCGGCGATGAAATCGTGCTGCATCATCAACAGGCAGTGCACCGCCTCGTTGACGCCCGCAGCGCCAAGCGCGTGGCCCGCCAGCGACTTGGTCGACGCGATCGGCGGGCTGTCAGCGCCGAACACTTCGCGTATCGCCTCCAGCTCCTTGACGTCGCCGACAGGCGTGCTGGTGCCATGGGTGTTGAGATAGTCGACCGGACCCTCCACGCCATCCAGCGCCATGCGCATGCAGCGCACCGCCCCCTCGCCGGAGGGCTGCACCATGTCGGCGCCGTCCGAGGTCGCGCCGTAGCCGACCAGTTCGCACAGTATGTTCGCGCCACGGGCCCTGGCGTGTTCCAGCTCCTCGAGAATCATGATGCCGCCTCCGCCGGAGATCACGAAGCCGTCGCGATCGGCATCGTAGGTACGCGAGGCTTTCTCCGGCGTGTCGTTGTACTTCGACGACAGCGCGCCCATGCCGTCGAACATCACCGAGGTACCCCAGTGAAGCTCCTCGCCGCCGCCCGCGAACACGACGTCCTGCTTGCCCAGCTGGATAAGCTCCGCGGCGTTGCCGATGCAGTGCGCGCTGGTCGCGCAGGCGGAGCTGATGGTGTAGCTCACGCCCTTGACCTTGAATGCTGTCGCCAGATTCGCGGCGATCGCTGAGGACATGCAGCGCGTCACCATGTAAGGCCCCACCTTGCGGGCGCCTTTCTGGCGCACCGTGTCGGCCGTCCAGAATACGTTCTCGGTCGAAGCACCGCCCGACCCCACGATCAGGCCGCTGCGCGGATTGCTGATATCGCTTTCCTCGAGGCCGGCCTGAGCAATCGCTTCCTGCATGGCCACGTAGGTGTAGCCGGCCGAGTCGCTCATGAAGCGCTTGAGCTTGCGGTCGATCATCGAGGCGAGGTCGATCTCCACGGGACCGTGGACATGGCTGCGGAACCCGAGCTCCTTGTACTCCTCGGTATAGCGAATGCCGGAGCGACCGGTCCGCAAAGACTCCAGCACTTCTTCGCGGTTGTTGCCGATGCTCGATACGATGCCGAAACCTGTGACGACGACGCGGCGCATGGAGCCTCTCCTCAGAAAGAATCAGTCGATGTGAACAGGCCGACCTTCAGGTCGGTCGCGGCGTAAATCTCCCGGCCGTCCACGCTCATGGTGGCGTCGCCGATCCCCATGATCAGCCGGCGCAGCAGGACCCGCTTCATGTCGATGCGATAGGTGACCAGGCTGGCGGTGGGCAGCACCTGGCCGGTGAACTTCACCTCGCCGACGCCGAGCGCGCGGCCGCGGCCCTCGCCGCCGCTCCAGCAAAGGAAGAACCCGATCAGCTGCCACATCGCGTCGAGGCCCAGGCAGCCTGGCATGACCGGGTCAGACTCGAAATGGCACTTGAAGAACCACAGGTCCGGCTTGATGTCGAGTTCCGCCACGATCTGGCCGAGTCCATGCGCCCCGCCGTCGGCGTTGATGCTGGTGATGCGATCCATCATGAGCATCGGCGGCAGCGGCGCGCGGGCGCGATCCTTGCCGAACAGCTCGCCGTGGCCGGCCTGCAGCAATTCCTCGTAGCTGTACGAGTTCTTTATCATTTACGCGCCCCGTTACGCTGATGTGGCAGGGCGGTATTGTGCAGCAAAATCGTCCGGATTATTTCTTGCGCCGCGTCATCCGGCCAAAAAAACGGGGCGCCCGCACCGCAGTGCGGACGCCCCTCCCTTGGAGACGATTCAGCTAGGGACGCGTGCCCCCTTCGACCGGATCCGCGCTCCAGCCCAGGCCTGGCCAGTCGATCTGGCCATTGCCATGGCAGTCATCACATCCGTTGTTGCCGAGGGCCATTTCCGCAGGAGCGACCTCGTGGTTCACTGCCCAGTAGCTCACGGTGTCCACGAACTCGAAGTCGCCGGTGTACGGCTGGCCGGTGACCGCCGCACCATCCTGCAGGGCGAGATTCCAGTCGTAGGCGGCCCAGTAGGGGTTCGGTCCGCCAGCCGTGCCGAACAGGTGCGGCACAAGGATGGTGCCGTTGTTCGCGTCGGCCGGCTGGTTGCCGATCAGCCGCTTGAATGGATAGATCCTGGCGTTCGGGGTGGTGTAGTCCGCGGCCGGCCCGCCGAGGTAGACACGACCGTCTTCTGAAGGCAACGAGGCAACCGTGTCGTTCTCGCCGATCAGGGATTTGAGCGACTTGCCGTCATAGAAGCGCAGTGTCGGCCGGACATTGAGTTCCCAATTGAAGGAGCCCTTCATTTTGTCGTACGCAGGCTTGCCGGTATCGGGATCGAGCGGGATCGGGGTGATGTCCTGGCCCGCGTCCGCCCAGTACCACTCCGTCTTGGTCGGCAGTGCCCGGGAAATCGCCGGGATGTGGCAAGCCTGGCAGGCCAGGCTGTCGTGCGAGTTGAAGATGTCTTCCACCGGCGTGCCGACGTGGACAGTGGGGCTGTGGCAGTCGTCGCACTGGCGCATGTTGCCCTCGTCCACCGAGTGGTAGGGCATGCCGCCGATGCCGTGCGACAGCACGTTGCCGTCGAGGTCACGCTGGACATCGTGGCACGTGACGCAACCGAGGTCGCCGCCGTCGGTGCCCATGTGCACGTCATACTCGCGCGTGGTGGCGACCAGGTCGGAGGACAGGTCGCCGTGCTTGACGTTATCGCCGCCGCCGGCATTGGCATGGCAGAACAGGCAGGCCTGGCGGGTCGGCACGCCGTTGTTCCTGCCGACGCTTTGCGCCACGGCTTGCAGGTCCACAGTGGCTGGCGGGCGTCCGGCCGCGGGCGGCGCCTTGGAGTAGGTACCGGTCTGGTCGTGACACGCGAAGCAGTCGATCAGCCTGGCGTTGCCGAAATCATAGCTCTGGTCGCGGTAGTCATAGCCGATGTGGCACTGGGTGCAGCGCCCTTCGTTGGTCGGCACGGCGACGCAGAAGTTGTTGATGATGTCGTTCTTGCCATGAATACCGGCCTCGTAGCCTTCGAGACCGGCAGCTACGCCTTCCCACTTCCAGTGGCCGGTGGTCAGGATGTCGTCGCCGATTTTGCCGTGGCAGACCAGGCAGGCGCCGTCCTCATAGGTCCGGTCGGTGAAATAGGCCTCGTGCAGCGTGGCCGCGTCCGCGATGGACGGTGGCGGCAGCTGGCAGTCGAACACGTCCACGACGCCGTCATTGTTGACGTCTTCCTCGGGATCCGCGACGCCGTTGGCGTTCAGGTCCCAGCAGCTGATGCCGTCGGTGCCGGCGGCGCCGGGCGCGCCGTCATCGCCGTCATCGCCGCTGCAACCGCCGAGTGCGAGCAGCAGCGCGACAGAACATGCCGTGATGAAATGGGCTGTCTGCCCACGAGCTTCCAGAGTCATGACAGGAATCCTCTGCAAATTCAGCGATATCCCCGGGGAGGCCCAGGGCCTTCCTCTAATACAAATGACTCTTGTTTAGAACTATTTGAATTAGAAGCAGCGCAAATTTGCACCCGCGGAACACTGTCATGTTTGACGTGTGTCAAGACCCGCCTAAGGAAATGTCCCTAGCTCCGCGCCCCGGCCTGTGCGACAGAGTCACCGGCGCGGCCAGTTAGCCGCCGGCGCAACCCGCGCAGGTCCTCCAGCACGAGGTAATTCAGCGGCACCAGCAGCAGGGTGATGAAGGTGGCGAACAGGATGCCGAAGCCGAGGGATACCGCCATCGGGATGAGGAACTGCGCCTGGGTGGATTTCTCGAAGATCAGCGGCGTGAGGCCGGCGAAGGTCGTCAGCGACGTCAGCAGCACGGGCCGCAGGCGCGCGGCGCCGGCAGTGCTGACTGCCTCCATCAGCGGCATGCCCTCGGCGCGGCGACGATTGATGTAGTCCACCAGCACCAGGCTATCGTTCACCACCACGCCCGTCAGCGCGAGCATGCCCATCAGGCTCATGATGGTGAGGCTCATGCTCATGATCATGTGGCCGAGCATGGCGCCGGCTGCGCCGAAGGGAATCACGCTCATGACGATCAGCGGCTGGAGATACGAGCGGAACGGGATGGCCAGCAACGCGTAGATCACGAACAACACGAACAGCAGGCCGTAGCCGAGGCTGCCGAACGACTCGCGCTGCTCGCGCGCCTCGCCCTCCAGCGTGAAGCTGACCCCGGCGTAGCCCGGTACCGCCTCGGCGAGGAACTCATTGAGGTCCCGCTTGATCGCCTCGATGTCGGCGGACTCCTTGTTGACGTCCGCAGTGATGTTGATGGTGCGGTTGCGATCCACGCGACGGATCTGCGCGAAACCGCGCCCGTACTCGGCGCTGGCCACCTCGCCGAAGGGCACCTCCACACCGGCGGGTGTGCGAATCCGCATGGTGGCCAGGTTGTCCAGCGAGCGGCGCTCGCTTTCCGGGTAGCGCACGTAGACACGCACCTCCTCGCGGCCGCGCTGGATGCGCTGCGCCTCGAAGCCGAAGAAAGCGTGCCGCACCTGGCGAGCCAGGTCGTCGAGAGTGATGCCGAGCAGTTCCGCCTCGGGCCGGATGCGCAGCTTGATCTCCTGCTTGCCGTCCTCGAAGCTGTCGGTGATGTCGAACACTCCCGGATAGGTCCGCAGCCGCTCGCGGACCTGGCCGGCGAGCGTGCGCAGGGGCGCGAAGTCGGGGCCGGTGATCTGGATGTCCAGCGGCGACCCGCCGCCGCCGATCTCGGCGCGGAAGCTCAGCTCCTTGGCGCCGGGGATGGGCCCGATCGCCTGGCGCCACTCCCGCACCAGGTCGGAGCTGGTCACCTCGAGGGTGCGCTCCTCCGGCGGCACGATTTCGAACACCACGCGGCCGACGTCGGTGCGCGGCGTGCTGCCGCCGCCGGCCGAGCCGATCGAGGACAGGATCCCCTTGACCACGCTCTCGCCGGTCTCCGGATCACGATAGCGCTCGCGCAGCGTCTCCGCCTCGGCATTGATGCGCCGGATCGCGGCGGCGGTGGCGTCGAAGGGTGTGCCGGGCGGCATGGTCAGGGTGGCCGAGGCCGTTTCCGCCTGGATTCTCGGGAAGAAAATGAATCGCAGGTGGCCGCCGATGGCGATACTGAACAGGATGATGGCGATCGCCGCGAATACGGTGCCGGCCAGATAGCGATTGCTCAGCGAGGCCCGCAACACCGGTGTGTACATCGCCTGGGTGCCTCGCTCCAGGCCGCGCTGGATGGACGCCTGCAGCCGGCTCAGCGGACCGTCGCCGGCGCCGTTGCGGATACGCACGTGCTTCAAGTGGGCCGGCAGGATCAGCTTCGACTCGACCAGCGAGAACAGCAGCACCGGGATGACGATCATCGGAATCTGCGCGAAGATCTGGCCGCGCACCCCTTCGATCATCAGCAGGGGCATGAAGGCCACCACGGTGGTCAACACGCCGAAGGTGACCGGCACGGCGATTTCCTGCGTGCCCTTGATGGAGGCCTGCAGCGGGTCCTCGCCCTTTTGCAGGCGAGTGAAAATGTTCTCGCCGGTGACGATGGCGTCATCGACCACGATGCCGAGCACCAGGATGAAGGCAAAGAGGCTGATCAGGTTGATGGTGACGCCGAGCACCGGCATCAGTGCGATGCCCCCCATGAAGGCCACGGGTATGCCGGCCACCACCCAGAAGGCCACCGCCGGGCGCAGGAACAGCGTCAGCAGCACGAGGATCAGGATGCCGCCCTGCAGGGCGCTCTTCAGCAGGGTGTTGAGGCGCGCCTGCACAACGCGCGACTGGTCGCGCCAG
>CBDDRR010000190.1:0-8690 GCA_965233095.1 uncultured bacterium | reverse complement strand
GCCAGCGTGGCAATCGTCAGCGGCGCCGCGAAGGCAAGGCGCTGCCCCGGTCGGCGCGGCAGCGGGACCGGGACGTCACAGGCGCACTGAGCGAGCTAAGATTTCGCCGAGCGAAGCGCGCCGGTGGCGGCGCGGTCCCGCGGGCGACTCGAGCGAAGCACATCTGTGGCGGCGCGGCTCCGCAGGCGACCGGAAACGCGTCTCTGGCCCCGGTTCCCGTCAGCACTCGGGGACGTTGACGGCGAGGCCGCCCCGCGAGGTCTCCTTGTAGATGGTCGACATGTCGAGCCCGGTCTGGCGCATCGTGGCTATCACCTGATCCAGGCTCACCTTGTGGCTACCGTCGCCGCGGAACGCCATGCGCGCTGCATTCACGGCCTTGACCGCGCCCATGGCGTTGCGCTCGATGCAGGGAATCTGCACCAGGCCGGCAATCGGGTCGCAGGTCAGCCCCAGGTTGTGCTCCATGCCGATCTCCGCGGCGTTCTCAACCTGCGCGTTGCTGCCGCCCATTGCCGCGACCAGGCCACCGGCGGCCATCGAGCAGGCGACGCCGACCTCGCCCTGGCAACCCATCTCCGCGCCGGAAATCGAGGCGTTCTTCTTGTAGAGGATTCCAATCGCGCCCGCAGTCAGCAGGAATCGGACAATGCCCTCTTCATCCGCGTTGCTGACGAAACGCTTGTAGTAGTGCAACACCGCGGGAATGATCCCGGCCGCGCCATTGGTTGGCGCAGTGACGATGCGCGCGCCGGCGGCATTCTCCTCGTTCACTGCCAGCGCGTAGGCGTTCACCCAGTCCATGAAGTCGCCCGCCGCGCCGTCGCCGCACAGCTCGCGGTATAGTCGCGGCGCGCGCCGCGGCACCTTCAGCACGCCCGGCAGCACGCCCTCGGCCTCGAAGCCATGGCGCACGCATTCCTTCATGACTTTCCAGAGCTCGAGCAGGCGGGCGCGCGTTTCCGGCGCGGAGCGCCAGGCTTCCTCGTTGGCCAGCACGAGCTCGTGAATGCGCATGCCGTGGCGACGACACTGCTCCAGCAGCTCGGCGGTGTTGTCGAAGGGGAACGGGACACTGACCGTCGAGCCGGCCTGTTCGTCCGGATCGTCGCCGCGCACGATGAAGCCGCCGCCAATGGAATAGAAGGTCTCGCTGTCGAGTGTTTCTCCTGCCGCATCGAATGCCGTAAAGCGCATGCCGTTGACGTGGCGCGGCAGCACCTGGTCCTTGTGAAACAGCAGCTCCATCGGCTCGTCGAAGGCGATTTCACGCTCGCCCAGCAGCTTCAGGCGGCCCGCGCCCCGAATCCGCTCGAGGCGCGCCTCGACAGTCGCCGGCTCCAGGGTGGCCGGAATTTCGCCCTCGAATCCGAGCAGGATGGCGCGATCGGTGCAATGCCCTTTGCCGGTGAGCGCCAGCGAGCCGTAGAGCTGCGCGCCCACCCGTTCAATGCGATCGAACCATCCTGCCTCGCGCGCGTCCAGCAGGAAGCGCCGCGCCGCCAGCATCGGGCCCATCGTATGGGAACTCGATGGCCCCACACCAATTTTGATCAGGTCGAAGATGCTGATGGCCATGGTGATCCGCCGCTCAGAGCTCGGACAACGACAGCAGGCTGGTGTTGCCACCCACTGCAGCGGTGTTGATGGTAAGGGTGCGTTCGGTCATGAAGCGGTGCAGGTAGCCCGGTCCGCCGGCCTTCGGGCCGGTGCCGGACAGTCCGGAACCGCCGAAAGGCTGCACACCCACCACTGCGCCGACCATGTTGCGGTTGACGTAGACATTGCCGGCCCTTGCCTTGGCGAAGATCTCGCGGGCGCGTGCATCGATACGGCTGTGCACGCCGAGCGTGAGCGCATAGCCAGTGGCGTTGATCTCCCCGATGACACGGTCGAGATCTCGTGCGGCGTAGCGCACCACGTGCAGCACCGGGCCGAACACCTCCCCCTCGAGCTGGCGAATACTGTCGAGCCGCACCACCGCCGGAGCGATGAAACTGCCGTGGCTTGCCGCCGCCGGCAGGTGGCAGCGCGCGAGGACGCGACCCTCCTGCTCCATACGCGCCATGTGGGCTTCCAGCGCTTGCAGCGCTTCAGCGTCGATCACCGGGCCGACATCGGTCGACAGCAGCGCCGGATCGCCCACCTGCAACTCCTTCATGAAGCCCTGCAGCAGCCGCAGTGTGCGATCCGCGATGTCTTCTTGCAGAAACAGTACCCGCAAGGCCGAGCACCGCTGGCCAGCGCTGTTGAACGCCGACTTCACGGTATCAAGCACCACCTGCTCGGGCAGTGCCGAGCTGTCGACCAGCATCGCGTTCTGTCCACCGGTTTCGGCAATCAACGTGGCGATGGCGCTGTCGCGCGCCGCGAGCGTGCGGTTGATGATCCTGGCGACCTCGGTGGACCCCGTGAAGGCCACGCCGGCCAGGCGCGGATCGGGCAGCAGCACCTCGCCCAGCGCCGGGCCGCTGCCCGGCAGCAGGTGCAGCACGTCCCCGGGTACGCCGGCCGCATGGAACAGCCGAACAGTCGCCGCGGCGACCAGCGGCGTCTGCTCGGCCGGCTTGGCGAGCACCGTGTTGCCGGTCACCAGCGCCGCAGCCACCTGGCCGGCGAAAATCGCCAGCGGGAAGTTCCACGGGCTGATGCACAGGAACACGCCGCGCCCATGCCAGGACAGGTCGTTGCTTTCGCCGGTCGGGCCAGGCAGGCGCAACGGCGCGGCAAACTCCCGCCTTGCCTGGGCGGCGTAATAGCGCAGGAAATCGACCGCCTCGCGCAGCTCGGACACCGAGTCCGGCAGCGTGCGACCACCCTCGCGGATGCATAACGCCAGCAGCTCCGCAGCGTGCTCCTCGAACAGGTCCGCGGCGCGTTCCAGCATGCCGGCCCGCGCCGCCGCGCCAATCGCGTTCCAGCGTGGTTGCGCCGCGGCCGCCGCCTCCAGCGCACCCAGGGCAAGCTCCGGCGACGCCCACAATGCCTCGCCGAGGACCCTGCGCCGGTCCGCCGGTGAGCGCACCGGGTGCGCCTCGCCGCTTGATTCGCGTCCGCTGACGATCGGCGCTGCGCGTTGCGGTCGTGATGATGCTGCCTGCATCGCGTCGGCCAGCGACGCCAGCTCGCGGGGATCCGCAAGGTTTACGCCGCGTGAGTTGCGCCGCTCCGCGCCGTACAGCGCCGGCGGCGCCGGGATGCGCGGGTGTGAAACGATTTCGAGCCCGTCGACCAGTGCCACCGGGTCGGCCACGATGTCCTCGACCGGCGCCTCGTCATCCACGATCCGGTTGACGAAAGACGTGTTCGAGCCGTTCTCCAACAGGCGGCGCACGAGGTACGGCAGCAGGTCCTCATGGTTGCCCACCGGCGCGTACACCCTGCAGGGCAGGTCGAAATTCCGTTCGCCGATGACCTCGGCGTACAGCTCCTCGCCCATGCCGTGCAGGCGCTGGAACTCGAACTGCCGGTTGTCGCCGGCGAAATGGATGATGCTGGCGACGCTGTGGGCGTTGTGCGTGGCGAACTGGGCATAGACCCGGCCGCGCGCGGCCAGCAGTTCGCGGGCGCAGGCAAGGAAGGAGACATCGCTGTTCACCTTGCGCGTGAACACCGGGTAGCTCTCGAGGCCATTCTCCTGTGCGCGCTTGACCTCGGCGTCCCAGTAGGCGCCCTTGACCAGCCGCACCGGGATGCAGCGGCCGGTCTCCTCGGCCAGTGCGACGATCCAGCGACAGGCATCGAGGCCCCGCTTAAGGTAGGACTGCACCGCCAGGCCGAAGCCGTCCCATGCCGCCAGCGTCTCGTCGCGGAATACGCGCTCGAACAGCTCCAGCGAGATCTGCAGGCGATCGGCCTCTTCCGCGTCGATCGTCAGGCCGACCCCCGCCTTGCGTGCGGCCGCTGCCAGCTCGACGATGCGCGGCGTGAGCTCCGCCAGGACGCGCTCACGCTTGGCGAACTCGTAGCGGGGAAACAATGCCGACAGCTTCACGGAGATGCTGTCGGCCGCGAAAATGGAGTCCGGCCTGCGGTCCGCGGCCGCTATGGCGCGGATCCCGGCGTGATAGGCCTCCAGGTAGCGCTGGCTGTCAGCGGCGGTGAGCGCCGCCTCGCCGAGCATGTCGAAGGAATAGCGGTAGGCTGCGCCCTCCCCTGCGGAGGCCCGCTTCAATGCCTCGCCGATGGTGCGTCCCATGACGAACTGGTGACCCATGATGCGCATCGCCTGTCGCATCGCGCCGCGCACCACGGGCTCGCCGAGGCGGCTCACCAGGCGCTGCATGAACTTCGATGGCTGCTCGACGTCCTGGCTGGCAGGCCGGATGATGCGGCCGGTCAGCATAAGCCCCCAGGTGGAGGCATTCACGAAGGTCGAGTCACTGGTGCCAAGGTGACTCTTCCAGTCGGCCGATGAGAGCTTGTCGGAGATGAGCCGGTCGGCGGTCGCCTTGTCCGGCACCCGCAGCAGCGCCTCGGCGAGACACATCAGCACCACGCCCTCCTGGCTGGACAGGTCGTACTGCTGCAGGAAAGCGTCCAGCCCGCTGACGCGCCCGCGATTCTTGCGCACTGCTTCGACCAGGCGCACGGCGGTGTCGCGAATCCTCGCGGTGGTGGCGGCATCCGAGCGCGCCGTGTCCGCCAGTTCGCGCACCAGCGGCGCTTCGTCCGCGAGGTAGCGCGGATTGACACGCGCCGCGACGCTCGAGGTCGGCGGTCGCCCGTGCGGGAAAATGAACGATCCTTCTGCCTCGGCCGGGTTCCCCGGCTCGCGCTCCGTCGCTATCACCTCGTTTTCTCCCGCAGTGCTCATTCCAGCTGTTCCAGGGCCCGCTCGGTGGCTGCGAGCATCGCGCCGGCCCCGACGGGCGAGCCGGTCGCCTGCTGCATCCACAGGTCAGGTGCGATGCTGCCGATCCTCGACATCCGCTCGACCTCGGCCGCGACTTCGCCCGTCTTGCGGACCTGTTCCTCGATCTGGTGCGCTATCAGGTGCCCGATCGGGTAATCAGGCAGGTAGAGGAAGGAATGGATCATGTGCGAATAGACGCCCAGCAGCACGACATCCCGGACGCCGAACACCGGCGCGTAATACTCGTTCCATACGTCCCGCGCGATCTGGACGGTCGCTGCCTTGAGCTCGGCAGGCGTGGCCTCCGGATTGTCGTACATCCAGTGCCACACCGCCATGTCCACCAGCGCGACGCCGCCGATCTCGAACGTACCCCAGAAACTGTTCAGCGTCTGCAGCGCCTCGGCCGACGCGTCCGGCTGCGCCAGCCCGAGCAGCTCGCGGTCACGTGCCTGGAAAACGAAGGCGATGGCCTCGGTGAAAGCCGTGTTCGGCACGCCCTCGAGCAGGGTGTAGTCGATATCGTTCAGCGAGAAAGTCTGTTCCACGTTGTGGCCGAGCTCATGCACGGCGATGTTGTAGCCCTTGTAGTTCATTCCGCCGGCCTCGACCCGCGTGCGCAGGTGCGTTTTCTCGGAACGCATGCCGGCGCCCCAGGCATGCCCTGAACCGCGGGCCGGCTCGACCACGATGTTGGCCGCCAGGTATTCCGCCCGCTCCTTGCTGTAGCCGAGCTTGGCCAGCAGGTTGGGCAGGTCGGCCTCGAACGCCTCGGCGGTCGGATAGCGCTCCGCTACGATCGCGTCGAGCTCGGCCTCGGTGTAGCGGCTTGGCGGCCGGAAGCCATTGAACCAGATATCGAAGGGCTCGAGCGGCCGGCCGAGCCGTTGCTCGATCAGCCTGGCGACCCGCGGCACCAGCGGCGAGGAAAGCACTTCCTTGAGCATGGCCTCGACCCGGGCCTCCGGAATCTCCCGATCCTCGTCGAAACGCCGCGCGATCAGGGTCGGCGCGGTCGGCGAGTAAGGGTCGGCCAGGCGTGCCGCACGGTAGGTGTCGAGCAGCACGCGATACCGCTCGTCGGGCTCGGGCGCGTTGTCGGGACGGAAGCCGGCCGGCGGCGGCTCGCCGCCATCCACCACCGCCGCAGGCGCCACCTCGTTGCTGTGGGGATTCCAGTCCACTTGCGGGTTGTCGATCACCACCGCCGGGATGGTCTGCTCGACGATGTGCTCCATCACGCGCTGGATGGTCCGCTGGCGCGCCAGGGCGTCCGCCGGGTTCTCCAGCCCGTAGCTGGCCTTGATCTCGTCGCGCAGGTTCCAGTGCGACAACAGGCGCAGGCCGGGCGGAAACAGGCGCTCGCCCTGGTCGTTGACCAGGTGATGCATCCAGATGTTGTACTCGGCAATGTACTGGTCGGCGCGGGCGCCGGCGCGCGAAATCTCCTGGTTGACGTCCGCCGGCACGCGCCGGCCGAAGCGCTGCGCGAGCCGCGCCTCCGCCCACTGGCGGCGCGACCACTGGCCGCCCTCGGCAAGCCGCTCCTCGAGCGTGGTGAGCGGGAAATTGAGCAAGGCCACGAAAGCCAGCCGGTTGCGGAACATGTCCTCGCTGACGTGCGCCGCCGGGTTGTACGCGGCCCACAGCATGTCGAAGGGCAGAATCGGGCCGTGGTCCAGGTCCGAATGGCGCCGGAAATCCTGTACCAGCTTGTTCATGTGGCCGCCGAGCCGCTCCAGCAGGTACTGGTAGCGGTCGAATATGGCGTCCAGGGTCGCCTGGTCGCCGGCGAAGTGTGTGCGCGCCATCTCGGCAAAGGCCGCGGCGACGCCATCCTCGTCACGCCAGAGATCCGCGGCCTGGCGCAGGCCGCGCCGGATGCGCTCGCGCTGCGCTTCGCCGTGCGTCTCCACCAGCGTCGCCTCGATCCCCGGCAGCGCTGCTTTCAATCCAGTGCCTTCTTCGGCGGCGGTCGCGCTGCCGACGACACAACAGGTAAACAGCAACAGTGCGGCAATAAACGACTTCATGGGCAACTCCAGGGGCAGTGCAACATTTGATCAAGCGTCATAGGACTTGGCGAAACTGATGATACGGCGACGGTCGCGCTTGCCGGGCCGCGTCGCCGGCGGGCGGTTGCCCGCCGTGTCGCGGCGCGATTGTTGCGCTGCCGCCCGTGCGGCCAGGCTGGCCTCGGTCTCCTCGTACAGCCCGCGCGCCACCGCGGCCGGGCCGCGCCGCTCGGCCAACGCCAGCACCTGCACTTCGAAGCGTTCCTCGCCCCGGGTGATTTCCAGGCGGTCGCCGGGGTGCACCGGGCGCGCCGCCTTGACGCGCTGGCCGTTGACGTGGACGTGCCCACCGGCAATGGCTTGCTGCGCCACCGCGCGTGTCTTGAAAAAACGCGCGGCCCAGAGCCACCGGTCGAGCCGGACCTCGTCCTGTTCCATCCGCACAGTTTAGCGCAGCACGCTCCGGTTGCAGCGCCCCGCGTTGCTATAATCCGCCTTTCGACCCTGCAGGATGCCGCGATGAACCAGGACCTCCTCGACCGCCTCGCCACGGAACTCAGCGCCCTCAGGGAACAGGGCCTGTACAAGTCCGAGCGCGTCATCGACTCGCCGCAGCAGGCGGCAATCCACATGCAGGGCGGCAGCGAGGTCATCAACCTCTGCGCCAACAACTACCTCGGCCTGGCGAACCACCCGGCGCTGATTGCCGCAGCGCACGAGGCCCTGGACCGCTACGGCTACGGTATGGCGTCAGTGCGCTTCATCTGCGGCACGCAAACGCCGCACAAGGAACTGGAAAGGCGCATCAGCGCTTTTCTAGGCATGGAAGACACGATCCTCTATCCCTCGTGCTTCGACGCCAACGGCGGCCTGTTCGAGACAGTGCTGGGCGAGGAGGACGCCGTCATCAGCGACCAGCTCAACCATGCCTCGATCATCGACGGCATCCGCTTGTCCAAGGCACGGCGCTACCGCTATCGCCACAATGACATGGCCGACCTGGAGGCCCAGCTGGAAGCCGCGGCAGACGCCCGCGTGCGGCTGATCGCCACGGACGGCGTGTTCTCCATGGACGGAACCATCGCGGAGCTGGCGAAGATCTGCGACCTGGCCGATCGTTACGACGCGCTGGTGATGATCGACGACTGCCATGCGACCGGCTTCCTCGGCGCCACCGGCCGGGGCACCCACGAGCGGCATGGTGTGCTCGGCCGCGTCGACATTATCACCGGCACGCTCGGCAAGGCGCTCGGTGGGGCCTCGGGCGGCTTCGTGGCGGCGCGCGGCCCGATCGTAGAGTGGCTGCGGCAGCGCTCCCGACCCTACCTGTTCTCCAACACCGTGGCGCCGGTGATCGCCGCGACGTCCATCAAGGTGCTCGACCTTCTCGAGTCGGGCACCGAGCTGCGGCGGCGGCTGTGGGACAACACCCATTTCTTCCGCGAACGGATGACCGCGCTGGGCTTCGACCTCAAGCCCGGCGCCCACCCGATCATCCCGGTGATGCTCGGGGACGCCAGGCTGGCGACCACGATGGCCGACCGCCTGCTCGACGAAGGCGTCTACGTCATCGGTTTCTCGTTCCCCGTGGTGCCGCACGGCCAGGCGAGGATCCGCACGCAGATGTCAGCGGGTCACTCCACCCACCACCTCGAGCGGGCCGTCGCCGCGTTCGAGAAGGTGGGACGGGAGCTCGGCGTCATCCGTTGAACGCCCGCCGGCGAAACCATGTCATCCTCCAGGCACAAAGAATCGGAGTTCACCATGCGCGCGCTCGTCAAGGCCAAGGCCGAACCGGGAATCTGGATGCAGGATATCCG
>CBDDRR010000189.1:0-2708 GCA_965233095.1 uncultured bacterium | reverse complement strand
CCACTACGGGCCGCTGGCGCGCCGGCGCAGGGCCCCGCCGGCCGCATAACCCGCCCGCAACTCGGACCAGCCGGCGGCATCGAAGCCAGGCCCGACCCCCTCCCTCGCAATCTTGCGCAGCGAGCGCTCGAGTCGGTCAAGGTTCGCCTGCTGCCACGACCCCGGCGCACGAAATCGGCCGCGATCAAAGTCGAGCAGCCATATATCGCCGGCCGGGCCGAGCAGGATGTTGTGGGCGTTGAGGTCGGCGTGGCAGGCACCGGCCTCGTGAAAACTCCGGATCATGCCGCCGATGGCGCGCCAGTCCACGGCGTCGCCTTCCATGATGCGTGCCGACAGCGGGGCCGTGCCGGAAATGCGTTCTGTCACCAGGTCGGCCACGTAGACGAGGCCGCGCCGTCGCCAGCCGGCCGCCACCGGCCTGGGCACCGGCATCCCGGCGGCGTACAGGCGGGCCAGCATGCGCCACTCGCGAAACGAACGGGTGAGCATCTCGCCGCACCACAGAAAGCGGTCCGCGAGCACCCGGCCGGCCATGCCGCCCCGCCTGTAATGTCGCACGGCCCACTGCCCGGTGCCGGCATCGACAAACAGGAGATTGCCACGGCCGCGCTCCGCATGGCCATCCACGCGTCCCTGCCAGTGAGCAGGATCGAACAATTCGGGTTCCGGGTCGGAGACCAGCGACGGGTCGTGCAGGATTGCCCAGCCAGGCCCGCGCGCGATTGCCGCGCTCACGGCGCCCGCCTCAGGTCGCTGCAGCCGGGGCGTCGACCAGCGTGTAGACCGCGCTGCAGTACGGACAGCACGCGCGGCCAGTCGCCTCGATGGGCAGGTAGACCCTGGGGTGCGAATTCCAGAGCTTCATCGCGGGCGTGGGGCACGACAAGGGCAGGTCGGCGCGGGTCACCTCGTAGTGCCGCTGCGCGCTCGCCTCGATGCTGCTCAATTCGGTCATGCTCGCCTCCCCTCCCGCGTGCGGCCATTATAGCGGCGCTCAGGCCTCCATGATGCGCTGCCATAGGGCACGCACCCGGTCCCGGAGTCCGGCAACCTCCGCCACGGGCACGAGCCCCGGCGAATTGGCGAGCGCCAGGCGATGCAGTCGCTGCCGGAACTCGACGTAGGCCTGGTGCAGCAGCCCGCTGTCCTCCACCGACAGCAGGCCGGCGTCGCGCAGGTCCTCGATCTGGCGCATGTTGTCGGGCCAGCGCAGCAGCACGGGGCTGCGCGCGGCATTCTGCAGCACCAGGTATTGCACCAGGAACTCGATGTCCGCGATGCCGCCGGCGTCCTGCTTGATGTCGAAGCTGTCGCCCTTGCCCTTGGAGAGCTCGTTGCGCATGCGCTCGCGCATCGTCGCCACCTCGGCGCGCAGCCCGTCACGGCGCACCGCCTCGACAAGGATGCGCACTCGCAACTGCTCGAAGGCCTGGCGCACACGCGGCTCGCCGGCCACCGCGCGCGCCCGCAGCAACGCCTGGTGCTCCCAGGTCCACGCATTGTCGCGCTGGTAGCCCTCGAAGGCGCTCAGGCTGGTCACCAGCAGGCCGCCCTTGCCGCTCGGCCGCAGCCGCGTGTCCACCTCGTAGAGCACGCCGGCGCCGGTCGGCGTCGACAGCAGGTGCACGATGCGCCGGGTCATGCGCGCGAACAGCATCCCGGCCTCGATCACCGCCGGACCCTCGGTGCGCTGGATCTCGCCCGCGGCATCGTGCACGAACACGAGGTCGAGGTCGGAGCCGTAGCCGAGCTCCAGCCCGCCGAGCTTGCCGTAGCCGATGATCGCCATGCTGCAATCGCGCAACGTACCCTCGCTGTCACCGCACAACGGCCGGCCGTGACGCTGCTCGGCATCGTCGCGGGCGATGCGCACGCACGCCTCCAGCAGCACCTCGGCGATCCAGGTGAGCTGGTCGCTGACCTTCATCAGCGGCAGCCGGCCCGTCAGGTCCGCCACCGCCGTGCGGAACACCGCGGCGCGCTGGAAGTTGCGCAGTGCATCCATCACCGTTTCGAGATCGTCGGGCTCGACGCCCGCAAGGCGCTCGTCCAGTTCGGCTGCCAGTTCGTCGCGGCCCGGCGGCGTCTCCATGACCCGGGGATCGATCAGGTCGTCCAGCAGCAGCGGATGCACCGCCACCTGGCTGGCCAGGAACTCGCTGCCGCCACAGAGCGAGATGAAGCGCGCGCGCGCGGCGGGATTCTCGTTCAGCAGGGCAAAGTAGGCACTGCGCCCGCCAATAGCGCTGACCACGCGCAGCAAGCGCTCGAGCGCCTCTTCCGGCGCAGGCAGCTCGCCGGCGCCGCGCGCGAGCGCCGGCACCAGCATCGCGAGGCGGTGCCGGGCGGTCTCGTCGAGGCGCCGGTACCAGTTCGCCTCGGCCAGGCTACGCATCGCCGCCAGGGCACGTTCCGGCGCATCGAAACCGGCCGCCGACAGACTCTCGCGGGCCGTCTCCGCTTCGCCCTCGCTCCGCCAGGCCGCCGCCACCCCGTCTTCGGGTTCAGGCGCACGGCCATCGGCAGTCTGGCGGCGGAACCAGCCGTCGATACGTTGCTGGTGCGCGGCCAGCACGGCCTCGAATTCCTGCCAGGAACCGAATCCCATGGCGAAGGCGAGCCGCAGGCGGCCGGGGGCGTCGCCGGGCAGTTCGTGGGTCTGGCGATCCTGCCAGGCCTGCAGCCGGTTCTCCGTGCGCCGCAGG
>CBDDRR010000188.1:0-5342 GCA_965233095.1 uncultured bacterium | reverse complement strand
CCGTATCCGGCCTTTCCCACCGACATGCAGGCCCAGTTCGTCGCCTTGAACGCCATCGCGCGGGGCACCGGGACGGTCGTCGAGACCATTTTCGAGAACCGCTTCATGCACGTGCAGGAAATGCAGCGCATGGGCGCGGATATCCGGCTGGAAGGCAATACCGCGATTGTGCGCGGCGTTGAGCGCCTGCAGGCCGCGCCCGTGATGGCGACCGACCTGCGCGCCTCCGCCAGCCTGGTGCTGGCCGGCCTGGTAGCCGAGGGCGAGACGCTCATCGACCGCATCTACCACATCGATCGCGGCTATGAGTGCATCGAGGAAAAGTTGTCGCAGCTCGGCGCGGCCATCCAGCGCGTGCCGTCGCGGCCCCGGCGCGGCTGAAGGTCCGGTTACATTCGCGAAGGCCGCTCGGCGACTTCAGCTTCGACGCGGAAAGACTGGCCGCGGCGGTTGCCACTGAGCGTTACGCGGGTGCCCGGGCGCATCGCCGCGATGCTCCGCAGCGCGTCCTGCCAGACCACCACCGGCTCGTCGTTGACGTGGGTGATGACGTCGTTGGGCCGCAGGCCGGCCCGGTCCGCCGGGCTGCCCGGCTGCACGGTCGTGAGGATGATGCCGTAGGGCTCGGGCAGGCCGAGCGCCCGCGCCTGGTCGGGCGTGAGGGTCTGGGTGCCGACCCCCAGCCAGCCGCGGATGACGCGGCCGTGCTGGCGAATATCCTGCATCACGCCGCGCACCAGGTTGACGGGAATCGCGAAGCCGATGCCCTCGGAGTCCAGCCGGCGAGAAAAGAACGCCGTGTTGATGCCGACCAGTTCGCCGCGCGCGTTGACCAGCGCCCCGCCGGAGTTGCCGACGTTGATGGCCGCGTCCGTCTGGATGAAATTCTCGAACTGCGACAGGCCGAGCTGGCCGCGCCCGGTGCCGCTGACGATGCCCTGCGTGACCGTCTGGCCGATGCTGAAGGGGTTGCCGATCGCCAGCACGACGTCGCCCACCCTGAGCTGGTCCGAGCGGCCTACGCGGATGCGCGGCAGGCCCGGCAGCTCGATCTTGAGCAGCGCGATGTCCGTATCCGGGTCGGTGCCGACCAGCACGGCCGGCGCCGTCCGCCCGTCCACCAGCACGACCTGCAGGTCTTCCATGCCCGCGATGACGTGGTGGTTGGTAATGACGTAGCCGTCGGCGTCCATGACGACCGCTGAGCCGAGGCTGCCGCCCGCCTGGCCTTCCGCGAAGCCGGCCGGCGCCGTCGGGCGGCCGACCAGGTTGGCCACCGCCGGCGCGGTATCCGCCACCGCGGTCGCATAGGAGTCGGAGCCTGCGGCGCCGTTGCGCAGTGGATGGCCGTTCGGCAACAGGTCCGGGTACAGGAATACCGCCACGAAGGCCGCCGCCAGGCCGACGACCGCCGACTGGGCAAGGAAACTCAGTGTCTGGCGGGTGTTGGCCATGGCGATCGGGGTCCGGACAGCGGGCTGGCGCGGATTGCGCGGCTCGCCATTATAGGCAGTGTGGCAGCGGCCGTCGCAGGTCGATCGCCGCCGGTGCGGTAGGCAGCGCGAAAGCGCGATGTGTATAATCCCGAAGTTGCCCAAATCGGCCGCGAAAGCCGCAACTTGCGGCACCGTTCGCCGGCCCTTTGCCCCAGGAATTTTTCCAGGAGTAAGCTCGGGATGAGTGATGGTGTGGATCTTGGCCGTCGCCGCTTTCTAGGCGTGGCCACGGGGGTTACGTCGGCCGTCGGTGTGGCATTCGTCGCCGTGCCATTCCTGGCTTCCTGGAAGCCAAGCGCGCGCGCACAGGCGCTCGGGGCGCCGGTGGAAGTGGACATCAGCAAGCTCGAAGACGGCGCCATGCTGAGGGTGGAGTGGCGCGGCAAGCCGATCTGGGTCCTGAAGCGGACCCCCGAGATGGTTGAGCGACTCGCCACCGCCGACGGCATGGTCCGGGACCCGGAATCCAGCGAGCCCCAGCAGCCCGACTACGCCAGCAACCGCCATCGGTCCATCAAGCCCGAGGTGCTGGTGGTGATCGGCAGCTGCACGCACCTCGGCTGCTCGCCGATGCCCCGCTTCGAGGTCGGCGCGGCCGATCTCGGCGCCGACTGGCCGGGCGGTTTCTTCTGTGCCTGCCACGGCTCCAAGTTCGATCTCGCGGGCCGCGTCTGGCGCGGCGTACCGGCGCCGCTGAACCTGGTGGTGCCGCCGCACAAGTACGTTGATGACTCGACCATCATGGTCGGCGTGGACACGGGGGCTGCCTGATGAGTACTGCCACGGACAAGAAGGCGGCGGTCGGACAGGAGGGCGGCGGGCTCTACGACTGGTTCCGGAAGCGATTCCCGTGGGACCAGATGATGGACGAGCACGTCACCGGCTATTACGCGCCGAAGAATTTCAACTGGTACTACGTGTTCGGCTCGCTGGCGCTGCTTGCGCTCATCCTGCAGATCGTCACGGGAATTTTCCTGACGATGAGCTACAAGCCGTCGGCGGCGGAGGCCTTCGCCTCCGTCGAGTACATCATGCGCGACGTCGAGTGGGGCTGGCTCATTCGCTATATGCACTCGACCGGCGCCTCGCTGTTCTTCGTGGTCGTCTACGTGCACATGTTTCGCGCATTGCTGTACGGGTCCTACCAGAAGCCGCGCGAGCTGATCTGGATCTTCGGCATGCTGATCTACCTGTCCATGTCCGCGGAGGCCTTCTTCGGCTACCTGCTGCCCTGGGGCCAGATGTCCTACTGGGGCGCACAGGTGATCGTGTCGCTGTTCGGCGCACTGCCGGTGATCGGCGAGCCGCTGGTGGAGTGGATCCGCGGCGACTACTTTATTTCCGACGTGACGCTGAACCGTTTCTTTGCGCTGCACGTGATCGCCTTGCCGCTGGTGCTGCTTGGCCTGGTGGTGGCGCATGTCCTGGCGCTGCACGAGGTCGGCTCCAACAACCCGGACGGCGTGGAGATCAAGAAGTACAAGGGGCCCGACGGCAAGCCGCTGGACGGCGTCCCCTTCCACCCCTATCACACCACCAAGGACGTGCCCGCCTGGGTCGTGTTCTCGATGGTGTTCGCGGCGATCGTGTTCTTCGCGCCGGAGATGGGCGGCTACTTCCTGGAGCACGCCAACTTCGAGCCGGCGGATCCGCTGAAGACGCCGGACCATATCGCACCGGTCTGGTACTTCACGCCCTTCTACGCGATCCTGCGGGCGATCCCGGACAAGCTCGGCGGCGTGGTGATGATGGGTGCCGCCATGTTCGTGCTGTTCCTGCTGCCCTGGCTGGACCGCAGCCCGGTGCGCTCGATTCGCTACAAGGGGCCGCTGTTCAAGATCGCCCTCACGGTGTTCACCATCAGCTTCGTCATGCTCGGCTGGCTGGGCCTGCAACCGGCCACCGGCGTCTACACGATGCTGGCCCGCGTGTTCACAGTTCTTTACTTCGCGTTCTTCTTGCTGATGCCGATCTACTCGAAGATCGACAAGACGAAGACGCCCCCGGACAGGATCACCTACCATGGATAGGCGCTTCCCGATGCTGTTGCTCGCGCTGCTGCTTGCGGCCCCGGGCCTCGTCTCCGCGGCGGGTCCGGCAAGCGAGCTCGAATCCGCAGGCGTCGACGTGAGCAACCAGGCTTCACTGCAGCGCGGCGCCCGCCTGTACATGAACTACTGCTCCGGTTGCCATTCGCTGCAGTACGTCCGTTACAACACGCTCGCCGACGGTCTCGGCCTGACTGACGACCAGGTGGCCGAGAACCTGCGCTTCACCGGCACCAGCCCGCACGAGCAGGTCCGGATCGCGATGCCCGCGGAGGAAGCGGCCGGCTGGTTCGGGCTTGCGCCGCCGGATCTGTCGCTGATCGCGCGTTCGCGCGGCACCGATTACGTGTTCACTTTCCTGAAGTCCTTCTATGCCGATCCCGGTTCGCGTGCGACCGGCGCCAACAACACGGTGCTGGCCGGCACGGCCATGCCACACGTGCTTTGGGAGCTGCAGGGCATACAGGAAGCCGTCTACCGGCAGGAAGCCGGCGCCGACGGGATGACCAGGGAGGTGTTCGATCGCTTCGAGCTGGTGCAGCCGGGATCGATGACGCCCGAAGAGTTCGACCAGGCGGCGCGCGACATCACCGCCTTCCTGTCCTGGGCCGCCGAGCCCATGCAGGTGGAGCGCAAGCGCCTGGGCATACTGGTGCTGCTGTTCCTGCTCGTCCTGTTCGCGTTCTCGTATCTCTACTACAAGGAACTCTGGAAGGAAGTAAAGTGACCTTCCATGGCGCGGCAATTTCCGCAGGCGAGGCAACATGACTCTGTTTTCGAATCCGACCTGCCCGCACAGCCACCGCGTGCGCATCGTGCTGGCCGAGAAGGGCATAAGCCTCGACGTCGTTGACGTGGAAACGGCCAGCCTGCCGGAGGACCTGCTCGCTCTCAATCCCTATAACAGCGTGCCGACGCTGGTCGACCGGGACCTCGTGCTTTACGACTCGCGCGTCATAGCGGAGTATCTCGACGAGCGCTTTCCGCACCCGCCGCTGATGCCGGTCGACCCGGTCAGCCGCGCGCGCTTCCGGCTCGCCCTGTATCACATCGAGCGCGACTGGTACTCGCTGGTCGACGATCTCGAGCGCGGCGACAAGCGGACCGCCAACCGCGCACGCAAGAACCTGCGCGAGAGCCTGCTGTCCAGCGCAGAACTGTTCGGCGTCAAGCCGTTCTTCATGAGCGACGAGTTCTCGCTGGTCGACTGCAGCATTGCGCCGATCCTGTGGCGCCTGCCGCGTTGGGAAGTGGACCTGCCGCCGAGCCATGGCCGCAACATCATCAAGTATGCCGAGACGCTGTTCAGCCGCACGTCATTCCGCACGAGCCTCACCGAGCTCGAGCAGGAGATGCGTCCCTGACCGGCCGCGACCAGACGCGCCGGCCGCGCCGGCCGTACCTGCTGCGCGCCATGGTCGAATGGATCACGGACAACGGCGAGACCCCGCACATCGTCGTTGATGCCGCCCAGGAGGGCGTGCAGGTGCCCTCGCAGTACGTCACCGAAGGCAAGGTCGTGCTCAACATCGGCGGTAACGCCACCCAGGGCCTCAGCCTCGGCAACGACGCAGTGGAGTTCAGCGCGCGCTTCGGCGGCGTGCCGTTCCCGGTGCGGATCCCGCTGCGCGCCGTGCTGGGCATCTACGCCCGCGAATCGGGCGAGGGCATGATCTTCACGGACTCGGAGGGCGACACGCCATCCGGCAACGACGGTGGCGACGACGATTCGCCTGGGCCGCAGAAAGGCCCACCCAAGCTCAGCGTCGTCAAGTAAACCGGGGTCAGAGACGGGTTT
>CBDDRR010000187.1:0-5772 GCA_965233095.1 uncultured bacterium | reverse complement strand
ACGGTGGAATGCCGCGGCCATCTCCACCTGGCTGTTGACGCCCTGCTCCCGCAGCACAGCGATACGCGGCCGCATACCCGTGGCGATGAACGGCGCGGCAACGTCCTCGTCGATGTCGAAGCTCGTCTTCGCCCACAGGCCAGGATCGTCCTCGTCCAGCCGGGCGACATGCTCCTCGCGCGCGCTGTCCGGATGATCGCGCAGTGCCTGCATGCGGTAGCTGGTCTGCGACCAGGCGTCGCGCAGGTCACGGCGCGCCTCGTCCAGCAGCAACTGGTCACCGCGCCGGATGCACAGCTGATCGCTCGCCGTGGGCCGGCCGATGACGGAGGTGCAGTCGCCGAGGCCGGCGGCGGCGAACGTATCCAGCACCGGCTGCAGGTCGTCCTCCCGGACCTGCACGACCGCGCCGAGTTCCTCGGTGAACAGCGCGGCCACCGGATCGTCGCCCAGCGCTCCGATATCGGCGTCGATGCCGCAATGGCCCGCGAAGGCCATCTCGGCCAGCGTCGCGAACAGCCCGCCGTCCGAGCGGTCGTGGTAAGCGACCAGTTGCCCGGCCGCATTCAGCGCCTGGATGGCGGTGAAGAACGACGCCAGCCGCGCGGGATCGTCCAGGTCGGGCGGCACCGCACCGGTGCGGCCGTACACCTGGGCGAGCGCGGAGCCGCCGAGCCGGTTGCGGCCCGCGCCGAGATCCACCAGCAGCAGCACTGAGTCACCACCGTCGAGGCGCAGCTGCGGCGTGAGCGTGCGCCGCGCGTCCTCCACTGGCGCAAAGGCCGAGACGATCAGCGACAGCGGCGCGATCACCGCCCGCTCGCCGTCCGGAGTCTCCCAACGGGTGCGCATGGACAGCGAGTCCTTGCCGACGGGGATGGCGATGCCGAGCGCGGGGCAGAGCGCTTCGCCCACCGCGCGCACCGTATCGAACAGCGCCGCGTCCTCGCCCGTCTCGCCGCAGGCGGCCATCCAGTTGGCCGAAAGCCGCACGTGCCCCAACGAGGGCACGGCGGCCGCCGCGATGTTCGTCAGCGCCTCGGCCACCGCCATGCGCCCGGAAGCCGGCCCGTCGAGCACCGCCAGCGGCGTGCGCTCACCCATGGCCATGGCCTCGCCAGTGTAGCCGCGATAGCCGGTCGTGGTGACCGCGACATCAGCCACCGGGACCTGCCAGGGCCCGACCATCTGGTCGCGGGCGGTGAACCCGCCGACGCTGCGATCGCCTATGGTGACGAGGAAGGTCTTGTCCGCGACCGCGGGCAGCTGCAGCACGCGCAGGGCCGCCTCGCGCAGGTCGGTGACCACCGGCAGCGCGTCGCCGTGACGGGACACGCGCTGCGCCGAGCGCGTCATGCGCGGCGGCTTGCCCAGCAGCACCTCGACCGGCATATCCACCGGCGCATTGCCGAACAGCCGGTCGCTGACCAGCAGGCGGCGCTCCGCGGTCGTCTCGCCGACCGCCGCCCAGGGGCAGCGCTCGCGCGCGCAGAGCGCGGCGAAGAGGTCAATGCGATCGGGCGCCACGGCCAGCACGTAGCGCTCCTGCGCCTCGTTGCACCAGATCGCCATCGGCGACATGCCGGGCTCGTCGTTGGGGACTTCGCGCAACTCGATGCGCCCGCCCAGCCCGCTGTGGTCGATGACCTCCGGCAGCGCGTTCGACAGGCCGCCCGCACCGACGTCGTGGATCAGCATGATCGGGTTGTCGTCGCCCATCGCCCAGCAGCGGTCGATGACTTCCTGCGCGCGGCGCTGGATCTCGGGGTTGCCCCGCTGCACCGAGGCAAAGTCGAGATCCTCGGTGCTCTCCCCGCTGGACATCGACGACGCCGCGCCACCGCCGAGGCCGATGAGCATTGCCGGCCCGCCCAGCACGACGAGCCTGGCGCCGGGCGTGACGTCGCCCTTGTCGACGTGCGCCGCGCGGATGTTGCCCAGCCCGCCGGCGATCATGATCGGCTTGTGGTAGCCGCGCACCGCGCCGTCGACGGGCTGTTCATAGGTGCGGAAGTAGCCGGCCAGGTTGGGCCGCCCGAACTCGTTGTTGAACGCCGCGGCGCCGATCGGGCCGTCGCGCATGATCTCCAGCGGCGTGGCGATGCGACCCGGGAAGCCTGGCCCGTCCTGTTCCCACGGCTGTTCCAGCCCGGGAATGCGCAGGTTCGAGACGGAAAACCCGGCCAGCCCCGCCTTGGGCTTGGCGCCGAGACCGGTCGCGCCCTCGTCGCGGATCTCGCCGCCGGCGCCGGTGGCAGCACCGGGAAAGGGCGAGATGGCGGTCGGGTGATTATGCGTCTCGACCTTCATCAGGATGTGCACCGGCTCCTCGGCGTAGCCGTAGCGCGCATCGGACGGCGCCGGGAAAAAGCGCTCGCCGTCCCAGCCCTCGATCACCGAGGCATTATCCTTGTAGGCGGACAGCACACCGCCAGGTGACTTCTCGTGGGTGTTGCGGATCATCGCGAACAGCGACTTCGGCTGCGGCTCGCCGTCCACCACCCAGCTCGCGTTGAAAATCTTGTGGCGGCAGTGCTCGCTGTTCGCCTGCGCGAACATCATCAGCTCGGCGTCGGTGGGATTGCGCCCCGCGCCGACATAATGCGCCAGCAGGTAATCGATCTCGTCGTCCGACAGCGCCAGGCCGAGCGCGCCGTTGGCCTCGGCCAGCGCTGCGCGGCCGCCGCCCAGCGCATCCACGAAGCCGAGCGGTTGCGGCGCATGGCGCTCGAACAGTCGCGCCGCGTCGTCGATGCGCGGCACCACCGACTCTGTCATGCGGTCGTGCAGCGGGCCGGCCAGCAAGTCCCGCTCCTCGTCGCGCAGCGGGCGACGGGACACGATATGCCAGGCCACGCCGCGCTCGAGCCGGCGCACGGCCGCGAGCCCGCAGTTGTGCGCGATGTCGGTGGCCTTGCTCGACCAGGGGGAAATCGTACCGAAGCGCGGCACGACCAACAGGAAGGCACCCTCCGGAAAGGCCACCGTGCGGCTGGGACCGTAGCTCAGCAACCGCTTGAGCAGGCGTAACTCCGCTGCGTCCAGCTCACGGTCGAGATCCGCGAAATGCATGTGCCGGGCAGCCACCGAGGTGACGGACGGGCAAAGGCCCCGGAGGTCCTCCAGGAACTTGTCGAGGCGGAAACGGGAGAAAGCCGGCGCACCGGGCAGGGTCAGCATGTTTTCTCTGGGCGGGCGCGAAGCGGAAGGCTGGAGAATTCTACTTCACGAGAGCCGCTGATGCCCACCCGCCGGCCGCCTGCGGGTGCCTGCCGCGCCTCACAGCGCGCGCCAGTCCAGACCGCTGCGCTGGTCCGCGACCGGGATGTCCTCCGCAAGGCAGCCGAGCGGGGCGGCGAGCGCCGCGCGTGCCAGCGCCGGGGTGTTGTTGATCTCCGACAGGTGCAGCGCGACGACATGGCGCAGCCGGGCGGTATCGAGCGCGGCCAGCAGCGCGGCCGCCTGGGCGTTCGACAGGTGGCCGCGATCGCCGCCCACGCGCCGCTTGAGCGGGCCTGGATAAGGGCCCGCCGCCAGCATGTCATCGTCGTGGTTGCTCTCGATGGCAAGCGCATCGCAGCCCTGCAAGCTGGCGATCACGTGCGCGGTGACGTGACCGAGATCCGTGACGATGCCCAGCCGTGCCGCGCCGTCGCTGAACACGAACTGGCAGGGCTCGCGCGCGTCATGGGGCACTGGCATGGGTGCGACTTCGAGCGCGCCGACCGCGAAGACCTCGTGCGGATTGATCGGCTCGAGCCGCGGCGGCAGATTGCCGCGAAAGCCACGCGCCGTGCCGGCCGTCGCCCGGACGAGAATGCCGTGGCGCGCGGCAAAGCGCGCGACGCCGCCGATGTGATCGCTATGCTCATGGGTGACCAGGATGGCGTCGATGTCGGCCGGCGCCTTGCCAAGCCGCGCCAGGCGCGCCTCCGCCTCCTTCAGCGCAAGACCGCAATCGATCATCACGCAGCAACCGTCCGCCTCCACCAGCGCGGCGTTGCCGCGGCTGCCGCTGCCGAGCCAGGCGAAACGCACCGGCGCGCCCTACTTGCCCTGCGGCGCGTCGCCGGGCGCGTACACCGGCATGGGGAACTGCGCCACGTTGCCACCCTCCACCGCGCTGACCTTGCTGACGCCCTGTTTCTCCACTTCGTCGACTCGCAGCACCGCGTGCAGCGGAATGTAACTGCGCCGAACTCCGGCGAACTCCGACCTGATGCGCTCTTCGGCGGGGTCCACCACCACGGTGCTGCGCTCACCGAATACCAGCTCTTCCACCGCCAGGAAGCCGAACAGCTCACCCTGCGAGACGTTGCGGGCATAGACTTCGTAGACCTTGCCCTGGTTGACGAACAGGACCTTGAAAATGCGTTTGCCTGGCATGGAACTCTCTGTACCGGAGGATGAAAAGCGGTAATACGGGGGAATTCGTGACGCGGCGCACATTATGCGCTGTTGTCGCTCGGCATGAGTTCAACTATTTTTGACGAGTGGCCACACAAGTCAATGTTTCGTCGGGATAGCCCATGCCTCTGACCCTGAAGATCGTCAGCAAGCAGAGGCACATCCTCGGCGCAGACAGCCTGCGCGTGTTCAGCGTGCATGGCGGTTCGATCGGCCGCGCCCCGGACAACGACTGGGTCCTGCCGGATCCCGACCGCTACATCTCCGGGCATCACGCCAGCATCGATTACCGCGACGGCGCGTACTACCTGCGCGACAACAGCACCAACGGCGTCTTCGTCAACCAGTCGGACGAGGCGGTCGGGCGCGGTGCGCCGATCCGCCTCTACGACGGCGATGAGCTGCGCATGGGCGACTACGTGTTCGATGTCAGCATCGTCAACGTCAGTCGCGACGGCGCCGACGACCGAGGCGATGCCGTGGAGGCGGGTGGGGACCGCGGCAAGGCTGCCGAGGATGACAGCATGCCCGTGCTGTCGCTCAAGCTGCTCGGCGAAGAGGCGGACCAGATGGAGGATGCGGCGCTGGCGGCGGCAGAGCGCGCCCCGACCGGGGCCGTTGTCACCCGGGAGCAGGATCCCGAGGCCGAGGACGCGGTTGCCAAGGAATTCGAGGCGACCATGCGCATGACAGACCATTTCGGCGACACGCAGACCGATGTGGGCAAGGCGGCGGCCGCCGTGGACCGCCAACGGGTCGCCGAGCTGCGGCTCGCCGATTCGGCCCGCATCCGCGTGGACAGCGCACCGAAGGACAGGGGCCAGGCAGTATTCGCCGCGAGCGGGCCGCGGGATTTCATCGAGGCAGTGCGCCTGCTGATGGAAGCGGCGGGACTGGATTCGACGCAGCTGCCGCGGGGCGAAGAGGAAGAGGTGGTGGCCGTCGCCGGCAAGATGATTCGCGCGACGGCCGAGGGCCTGGTGTCGGTGCTGCGTCACCGCGCCCTGATCAAGGCGCAGTTTCGCCTCGCCCAGTCGACCATCCAGTCGGTCGGGAACAATCCGCTCAAGTTTGCACCGACCACACAGGATGCGCTCGAGCAGTTGTTCTACGAACAAAGCGAGGGCTATATGCGCCCCGTCGAGGCCATCGAGGACAGCTTCAAGTACCTGCGGGCGCATGAGACGGCGATGGTGAAGGCGATGCAGATCGCTTTCCGCGACCTGCTCGACCGGCTTGACCCGGAGGTGCTCGAAGAACGCTTCCAACGCACCGTCAAGCGCGGCGGCCTGTTGTCGCCGTCGGCCAAGTCGAAGTACTGGGAAATGTACCAGGAGGCTTACCGCGGCATCGCCGGTTTCAGCG
>CBDDRR010000186.1:0-7471 GCA_965233095.1 uncultured bacterium | reverse complement strand
GCGCGAGGCGCTGGAAAAGAACCTCATGCTCGAGATGGACGACGGCCTCGAGCTGGCGCCGGCAAAGGGCGAGCAGCAGGTGCCCTCCGACTCCATCCAGCAGTCCGCGAAAGATGCCCCCGCCGAGAACCAGGCCGAGAGCCAGGAAGAGTACCGCGAGGAGCTGCCCTACGCCGACGTCACGGAGTTCGGTTCCGGGTATGGCAGTCCGGGTCGCGAGGACGCCGAGGACCAGCGCGACTATGCCGACGTCAGCGGCAGTTCCCTGCGCGATCACCTGCTGGCGCAGGTTGACATCGACTTCCCCGAGGGCGACCGCAAGTTCGTCGCCACCATGCTGGTGGACGCCATCGACGACGATGGTTACCTGACGGAGTCGCTCGAAGAGATTTGCGCCAATCTTGCGCCCGATATCCTTACCGACGTGGACGAGGTTGAGCGGGTACTCGCCTGCATCCAGCGCTTCGACCCGCTGGGCGTCGGTGCCCGCGACCTGTCGGAGTGCCTGTTGCTGCAGCTCGCGCCGTTCGCGCCGGACACGCCGGGCCTCGACCTGGTGCGGCGCCTGGCCGCGGAGTGCCTGGCGGAGCTCGGCGAGCAGGAGTACGGCGCCATCCGGCGCCGCCTGGACTGCAGCGCAGAGGATCTCGAGCACGCGGTGGCCTTGCTGCGCTCGCTCAACCCCCGTCCGGGAAGCGCGGCGGATACCCGCCCACCGGAGTACATCGTCCCGGACGTGTTCGTGCGCCGCGGCGACGAGGGCTGGCGCGTGGAGATCAACCCGGCGATCGCGCCCCGCCTGAGGGTGAACTCGGCTTATGCCGGCTGTCTCGGCCGCGGCGGGGAGTACTCCACCCTGCGGACCCAGCTGCAGGAAGCGCGCTGGCTCGTAAAAAGCCTGGAGATCCGCAACGAGACGCTGATCCGGGTAGCCCGGGCCATCGTGTCCCACCAGCAGGACTTCCTCGAGCGCGGCGAGGAAGGCATGCGGCCGCTGGTGCTGCGCGAAATCGCGGAGGCGCTCGAGCTGCACGAGTCGACGGTATCCCGCGCGACCACCGGCAAGTACATGCATACGCCACGCGGCGTGTTCGAGTTCCGCTATTTCTTCTCCAGCCAGGTGTCCGGCAGCGACGGCGAAAGCGTGTCGTCGACGGCCATCCGGGCGCGGATCCGCAAGCTTATTTCCGAAGAAGACCCCCAGAAACCGCTGTCGGACAGCGCACTGACGCGCGTGTTAGTGTCGGAGGGCATCGAGGTGGCGCGCCGCACCGTCGCCAAGTACAGGGAATCCATGGGGTTCCCCTCATCCAACGAGCGGCGGCGAGTCGCCATTCGTTGAGGTTTCACGGCCTCCGGGGCCTGCCGCCGGCTACCTAGCCAGCGACGGACGGCGGCTACTAGAATAGGGTTAAAGAGCGGGCCGCCTGGCCGGCCGGCTCAACTGGCTCCCAAGGAGTGAATAAATGCAGATCAACCTGACCGGTCATCACGTCGACATCACCGACCCGCTGCGCGAATACGTGCATAGCAAGATGGACAGGGTCGTGCGTCATTTCGACAACCTGATCGACGTGCATTGCATCCTGACCGTCGAAAAGCTCCAGCACAAGGCGGAGGCCACGCTGCGGGTCGCGGGCGACACGCTGCACGCCACGGCGACGGAAGAGGACATGTACGCGGCCATCGACGGAATGATTGACCGCCTGGATCGCCAGGTGCGGCGCCACAAGGACAAGCTGACCGACCACCATAACGGCGCCGGTCGCCCGCGCCCCGCCTGAACCCGCGGGCGACCCCGGCCCGGAGCATTCCAATGACTTTCAGATCCCTGCTCAAACCCGGCCGCGTGCTGAGCAACGTCGAAGCGCGCAGCAAGAAGCACGCGCTCGACATTCTCAGCGAGCTGCTGTCCTCGGCCGCGGACCTCGACCAGGGCGAGATTTTCCAGAGCCTCATCCAGCGCGAGAAGCTCGGCTGCACGGCGATCGAAAACGGCATCGCCATCCCGCACGGGCGCCTCGAGTCACTGGAGGCGCCGGTCGGGGCGTTCCTCAAGCTGTCCCGGAAGGTCGACTTCGACATGCCCGATCGTGAGCCGGTCGACCTGATCTTCGGCCTGCTGGTGCCGATGACTGAAGAAGACATCGGCTGCCACCACGAGGAGGTATCGCTGATCGCGACGGTGCTTGCCGATACCGCGCTGGCCGCGGCCCTGCGCCGTGCAACCTCGAGCAGGTCCCTCTACGACCTGCTGGTCAACCACGAAGACTCGCGCGCGGCCTCGGCGTGATGCGGGTGGACCGCCGGCGATGGAACTCGTAGTCGTCAGCGGCCAGTCGGGCTCCGGCAAGAGCGTGGCGCTCGCGATGCTCGAGGACCTCGAGTGGTACACACTGGATAACGTCCCGGCGCGCCTCCTGTCGCTGGTGGTCGGTGAGCTCACCCGGGACGAGGATCCGAAGTTCAGCCGCCTCGCCATCGGGCTGGATTCGCGGCCGCGACCCGAGGACCTGCCGGTGACCCGCCAGCTGCTGGAGAACCTGCGCGAGCGCGGCCTGCGCTGCCAGCTGGTGTTCCTGCATGCCTCGGAGGCTGCACTGGTGCACCGTTACCTCGACACGCGGCGCCGGCATCCGCACACGCCGGGCAAAGGCGGCGACCGCACGTTGACGGACGCCATCCACTTCGAGCAGGAGCTGCTCACGCCGCTGGCGGAGTTCGCCGACCTGGTGCTGGACACCAGCACCATGAGCGTCCACGAGCTGCGCGACATCATCCGCGACCGGGTCGCCGGCCAGCCGCGCAACCAGGTCTCGCTGCAGTTCGAGTCCTTTGGCTTTCGCCAGGGGATTCCGAAGGACGCCGACTTTGTGTTCGACGCCCGCTTCCTGCCGAACCCCTACTGGGAGCCTGAGCTGCGGATGCTGACCGGCCGCGACCAGGGCGTCATAGACTACCTCTCGGCCAGCCCGGAAGTGCAGGCCTATCTCGACGACCTGAAGCGCTTCCTCGCGTCGTGGCTGGGCCGGATCGAGGCCGCCAACCGCAGCTACCTGACGGTTGCGATCGGCTGCACCGGCGGGCGGCATCGCTCGGTTTACCTGGCCGAACGGCTGGCGCAGCATTTCCACGACGACTTCCCCGGCGTCAGCGTGCGCCACGTGGGGCTCGAACAGTTGGCTGCCACGGGTGCCGTGGCCGATTCGAATCCGTAGGGATGGCGGACCCGAACTGACTTCCGTCGCCTCCGTTGCCACAGGACACGCCCATGAATCGCTGTATCGCTCTCCTTATTGCCGGCCTGCTGGGCCTCTCCCTGCTCGCCCATACCCCGGCGCAGGCGTCGCCCCCGGAGGGCGCGGCGGCGCCCGCGTTCGAACTGCCGGACCAGCAGGGCGAGCTGCGGCGCCTCGGCGACTACGACGGCAAGTGGCTGGTGCTCTACTTCTATCCGAAGGACGACACACCGGGCTGCACCACCCAGGCCTGTGAGTTTCGCGACAACATCTTCGCGTTCCGCCGCGCGGGCGCCGAGATTGTCGGCATCAGCCTCGATGACGTCGAGTCGCACATGGCCTTCGCTGAGAAGCACGGCCTGCCCTTCACCCTGCTCGCAGACGAGGAAGGCACGGTGGCCCGCGAGTACGGGGTGCTGCGCAACTTCGGGGTCGTCACGCTGGCCAGCCGGCAGACCTTCCTGATATCACCGGACGGCCGCATCGCCCGGCATTACGCCAAGGTGGACGTGAACACGCACTCGGAAGAGGTGCTGCGGGACATCGCCGCGCTGTCCGGGGGCAGCTGATCGCTTGACCCTTCGCGGGTCGGTTCACTATCTTGCAGGCCTGCGCTGAACAGGCCGCCCACCTTGCATTCCCGAGCCCTGAAGTTCGTCCCCATCATCCACTGGATCCGGCTGACCACTCGCCGGGACCTGGCGGCGGACGTCACCGCGGGCGCCATCACCGCGGTGCTGCTGGTGCCGCAAGGCCTGGCCTACGCCATGATCGCGGGGCTGCCGCCGGTCGTCGGGCTGTACGCGTCGATCCTGCCCGCAATGCTATATGCCATCTTCGGCACCAGCCGTGACCTGTCGGTCGGCCCCACGTCGATCGCCGCCATCATGGTCGCCGCGGCCGTCACCGGCGCGGGCGCCGGCATCGACCCGGTGGCCACGGCGGTGATCCTGGCGGCGCTGTCAGGGCTCATCCTGCTGGCAATGGGCATCCTGCGTATGGGCGTGTTCGCCAACTTGCTGAGCCAGCCGGTGCTGACCGGTTTTTCGAGCGGCGCGGCCATCGTCATCATGGCCGACCAGCTGCGGCACTTCGCCGGCATCGAACTGCCCGCCGGCCTGCAGCCACATGAAATGCTGGCGTACCTGGGAGGGCGCGCCGCGATCCTTAACGTGCAGACGCTGCTGCTGGGAGGGCTGTCGCTCGGCCTGCTGCTGGCGGTCAGCGGCACAACGCGCGCCGGACGCCGTCTCAACGCCGTCACTGCCAGGCTGGCGCCCGTGCTGGTGCTGGTGGCCGGCGCGATCGCAGTGGCAGGCCTGGGGCTGGAGCGCGTGCCCCTGGTCGGAGCGATCACCGCGCGGCCGCCGGTACTGGACGTCGTCATGCCCGGCCCCGCCGCCTGGGTGGCGCTGCTGCCCTCGGCGGCGCTGATCAGCATCATCGTGTTCGTCGAGAGCGTCAGCATCAGCAAGTACCTGGCGAGTCGGCGGCGGGAAGCAGTGGACGCGGACCAGGAGCTGATCGCCCTCGGGGCGGCCAACGTAGGTTCAGCGCTGTCCGGCGCCTTGCCCGTCGCCGGCAGCTTCAGCCGCAGCATGGTGAGCTACAACTCCGGCGGGCGCAGCCAGCTGACCTCGATCTTCCTGGCGGTGTTCACCGGCGCGACGCTGCTGGTCTTCGCTCCCGCCTTCAGCGGCCTGCCGAAGGCCGTGCTCGCCGCGGTCATCATCGTTGCCGTCGCCGGGCTCGTGGACCTGCGTTCGATTCCCGAGACCTGGCGCTACAGCAAGGCCGACGGGGCCTCCAACCTGGTGACATTCATCGGCGTGCTGGCCTACGGCGTCGAGGCCGGACTGGTGATGGGCGTGCTTTTGTCGGTGCTGTTGTACCTCTGGCGCACCGGTCACCCCAACATCGCCGTCGTCGGGCGCCTGCCGCATTCCACGGAGTTCCGCAGCATCGAGCGCCACAAGGTCGAAACCTGGCCCGAGATCCTGCTGGTGCGCGTCGACGAGAACCTGTACTTCGCCAACGTCGGCCATGTCCAGGACATCATCACTCGCGAACTCCAGCGGCGTCCCGGCATCAAGCACCTGGTGCTGGTCATGAGCGGCGTCGGCTTCGTGGATTCCAGTGCGCTGAAAGTGTTGCAGGTGGCGGTGGACACGCTGCGCGAGTCCGGCGTCACCATCCACCTGGCGGACGTGAAGGGCCCGGTGCTCGACCGGCTGCGGCGCACCAAGATCTTCGAGCAGATCGCCCCGGGCCAGCTGTTTCCCACGCCACAGATGGCGGTCACGGCGCTGAGCCGCGCAGCCGAGCGCGAGAAGGAACTGATTCCGATCTGAGCCAGGCCCGCGAAGGAATCCTCAGCCCTCGACGGTGAGAATTTTCATCGTGTTGGTGCCACCGGCGACGCCGGCAGAATGTCCGTGGGTGAGCAGGACGCGGTCGCCCACCGCAGCGAGGCCGCGCTCCTTGAGCGCCCGGCAGATGGCGGCGAACCCGGCCGTCCCGCCGTCCGCCAGCACATCGAAAGACACGGGGTAGACGCCGCGGTAAAGCGCAACGCGGCGTCGCGTCCCCTCGCTGCGGCTGAAAGCGTAAATCGGGATGCCGGAGCGGATCCGCGACATCCACAGCGCAGTGCTGCCCGATTCAGTCAGCGCGACGATCGCCTTCACATCCAGGTGGTTGGCCGTGTACATCGTCGCCATCGCGATCGCCTCGTCGGTGCGCTCGAAGACATCATCCATGCGGTGATGGGAAATCGACGTGGCCCGCTGTTTCTCGGCGGCGATGCAGGCACTGGCCATGGCTTCCACCGCCTTCACCGGGTGCCGGCCGACGGCAGTCTCGCCGGACAACATCACGGCATCGGTGCCGTCCAGCACGGCATTGGCGACGTCCGACACCTCGGCACGCGTAGGGATCGGCTCATGGATCATCGATTCCATCATCTGCGTGGCCGTGATGACCACGCGGTTCATGGCGCGGGCCACGCGGATGATGTTTTTCTGCACGCCCGGCACTTCGGCAAAACCGATTTCGACGCCGAGGTCGCCGCGCGCCACCATCACGACATCGCTGGCGCGTGCAATCTCGTCAATGCGCGCGACCGCTTCGGCGCGCTCGATCTTGGCGACCAGCAGTGCACGCCCGCCGGCCTCGATTAGCAGGCGACCCGCCTCCTCCATGTCATCCGCGCAGCGCGGGAACGACACGGCGAGGAAATCGAGATCGAGCTCGGCCGCCGTGCGGATATCTTCCCGGTCCTTGTCGGTCAAGGCGCCGGCGGACAGCCCGCCGCCCAGCCGGTTGATCCCCTTGCCGTCGGACAGCACGCCGCCGACCCGTACGCGGCAATCCACCCGCGGCCCGGTAACGCCCTCGACCTCTAGCGTTATGGCACCGTCATTGAGCAGCAGGATGTCACCTCGGCTCACGTCCCGCGGCAGGTCCTTGTAGGCGATGCCGACGCCATGCCGGTCGCCGGCCTCAGCCGGCAGCGATGCATCCAGCGCAAAGGCGTCGCCGTCGGTGAGCTCCACCGATCCCGCGGCGAATCGCTCGACGCGGATCTTCGGTCCCTGCAGGTCGCCGAGAATGCCGATGTCCTTGCCGGCACGCCGCGCCGCCTCGCGCACGGCTGCGACCCGCCGCCGGCGGTCATCGGTAGTGCCGTGGGAGAAGTTCAGGCGGACGACATTGGCGCCGGCCTGCAGCATGGCGTCCAGCACGCCCGGCCGGTCGGTGGCCGGGCCGAGGGTCGCGACGATCTTGGTGCGCTTGGCCACCCTGGGGAGCGTCAGTCGCCGGCGCGCTGTTCGAGCATGGCGACCGCCGGCAGTGTGCGGCCCTCCAGAAACTCGAGAAAGGCACCGCCGCCCGTGGAGATATAGGACACCCGCTCGCTCAGGCCGAAGGCGTCCAGCGCCGCCAGCGTGTCGCCGCCGCCCGCGATCGAGAACGCCTGGCTGGCGGCGCCCGCCTGGGCCAAGGCCCGCGTGCCGGCGGCAAAGCGCTCGTCCTCGAACACGCCGACCGGACCGTTCCACACGATGGTCCCGGCGCGCGCCAGGATGTCTGTGTAGGCGGCGGCCGTCTCCGGCCCGACATCCAGGATCATGTCGCTCTCGCCGACTTCGCCGACCGGCACGACGCGCGCCGCATGCCCGGCGTCCAGCCCGGCCGCCACCACCACGTCCCGCGGCAGCGGGATCGCGGCG
>CBDDRR010000185.1:0-11994 GCA_965233095.1 uncultured bacterium | reverse complement strand
CGGCGGCGGAGGCCGGGCGCGGGCGCGCACGGCTGGTCGCGATCGGCGGCGACGGCACCCTTTCCGAGGTGGCGCGCGGCCTGCTGAGCGTGCCCGGGGCCGCCACGGTGCTCGGCATCGTGCCGCTGGGCACCGGCAATGATTTCGTCAAGTCCACCGGGCTGCCGCGCGACTGGCGCACCGCTTGCCGGCGCCTGGCTGCCGGCTGTACGTCGCGCAGCATCGACGCGGCGCGGGTCAACGGGCGCTGGTTCATCAACGGAGTCGGCTTCGGCTTCGACGCAGCGATCGCCAGGGCGACCCTGCGCCACAAGTGGATGCCGGGACCGTTGGGTTACGGCGCGGGACTGGTGGACGCGCTGCGCGCCGGCGTCGGCCGGCCGGTCTGCACGCTGCGCTGGGACGGCGGCGAGGACCGGCGCGCCGTCACCCTGGTGGCGGCCTGCAACGGCCAGTACGCCGGCGGCCTGTTCCGGCTGGCGCCGCGCGCCGAACTCGACGACGGCCAGCTGGACATCGTCTGGGCCGACGCATTGAGCCGCACGCAGGTGCTGCGCCACGCGCCGCGCGTGATCCGCGGCACTCACGAGTCACTGCCCATCGCGCACCTGGCGCGCACCACCCGGCTCGAGATCGAGAGCGACCGGCCGTTGCCTGCGCAGGCGGACGGCGAGCTGCTCGGTGACGAACTGGTGCGCCTGGACATCGAGCTCTCGGCGGGCGTGCTCCGCCTGTGGACCTAGGCCCTGTCCACACTGGGCGGCACGCTCAGCGGCGCGGCCGCGAACCCAGGCCGATGGCAACGATGGCCAGCAGCGCGCCGGCGGCTTCGCGTGCTCCGAAGGGCCGGGCGAAAATGAGCACGTCCCAGCAGAAGGCCAACGTCGGCTGCAGCAGCAGGATCAGGCCGACGCGCGAGGCCGGCACGTGCGGCAGGCTGCCGGAGATCAGCAGCCAGCCGAGCACCTGTGCGACCAGTGCGTAGCCGGCCAGCAGCCAGGCGGAACGCGGGTCCGGCAGCTCGACGGGCGCACCGGCGACGCCGGCGCCGAAAAACAGGAAGCCGGCCGACACGAACGACACGATCATCAGGTCCGACACGATCGAGCCGGCCGGGCTCTCGGCGCGCGCGCGCCGCAGCGCCAGGATATAGGCGGAGTAGAACACCGCGGTCAACAGGCCGAACACGATGCCCCAGCGGTACTGCTCATCGAGCGCCGACCACTCGAAGCCGACGATCAACCCGAGGCCCACGACCGCCATCGGTATGGCCAGCAGCAATTCCCAGCGCGCTTTCTCGCGGAAGAACAGGATGCCGACAAACGCCAGCAGAAATACCTGGAAGTTGCCGAGCAGCGTCGCGAGACCCGGCCCCACGTACCAGATGCTGCGGTGCCAGACCGCGAGGTCCGCGGCGAACAGCACCCCTGCGGCGAGCAGGGCGCCCAGCGCGAAGCCGGAGCGCCGCTCGACCGGCGCGCGGGCGGCCATCACCCAGACCGCCAGCATCAGGCCGCCGAACAACGTCCGGTAGAAGGCGCTGTCGGTGGGGCTGACGGGAGTCAGGCGCACGAACACCGGCGCAAAGCTGATCATTGCGGCGCCGCACAGCAACCGCAGAGTCGGGCTGGCGTTGCGTATCACGCCGGTGCTCCCGGCAGGACGGCTGGCGTCAGCATCGCGGCTGCGCTGCGCAAGGTCGCGTCGGCCTCGGGCAGCAGGCCGGCCAGCAGGGGCCAGGCGTGCCACAAGCCGCGCCCCTCCTCGACGCGCACCGGCACGCCGGCGCCCTGAGCGGCCTGCACCAGTCGGCGCGCATCGCCGGCAAGCATTTCGTCGCGGTCATGGCTGATGAACAGCGGCGGCAAGCCGGCGAGCGGCGCGCCGAGCAGATCGAAGCGAGGGTCACTGGCCGGAATGCCGCCGCGCCATGCAGCGACGCTCTCCGCGACGAACCCGGGCGGCAGCATCAGGTCGGCGGCCGTCGGCGAGATGCGCACGGCGCCGGGCAAATCGACCAGCGGCGAGAACAGCGCGGCCCCGATCGGCCGCGGCAGGCCGGCGGCCGCGACATAGTGTGACAGCGCAAGCGCCAGCCAGCCGCCGGCCGAATCGCCGGCCAGCGCCACCGGGCGAGCGCCCCGCAGCGTGATCCGCCGCCAGGCGAGCTGCAGGTCCTCCAGCGCGGCCGGGTAGGCGTGCTCGGGCGCCAGCCGGTAGTGCGCGGCCAGCAGGGGCAGCCTGGTCAGCCGCGCCAGCCTTGCCGCGACGCCACGATGGCTGACCGGGGAGCCGAGCATGAAACCGCCGCCATGGATGTACAGCACCGCACCGCGCCGCGTGTCGGCCTCGACGCCCGCCGGCAGCCACCATTCGCCGCCCGGGTTTTCCTCTCCGGCGGGCACACAGCGAACGCCGCGTGGCAAGGGCAACAGCCGCGCACTCTGCTCCACGTGCCGGCGCCGCCGGGTGAGCGACCGGCCCGGCGCGATGCCTGGCCGGAGGATGCTGCGCACCAGCCAGCGCGCGAAGGCGCGTCTTAGCGCCACGACTCAGAATATGTCCGTCGTGCGGCTGGCGGGGACCGGCAACCACCCGGCCCGCTGTGACGCGACGCGCCGGCCGCTGCGCGCATGCTTCTCCAGCCGGTGCAGGTAGGCGGCGAAGTCCACCTGCATGGTGTGGCGCGGCGCATGGTCCTTGTAACGGCGGAACATGGCGGCGCGCTCGCGGGCCATCGCCCGGCTCATCTCCTCGGGTTCCGGCAGGGCGATCCGGCCGAGCAGGTGATCGCCGATGAAACGGCCCTGGGCCTCCGCAATGGGCATGATCGCGCCGAGCGGCTGCAGCACGCCGACGAAGAACAGGTTGTCGATGCCCGGCTTCACCATGCGTTCCCACAGCGGCAGGTCGTTGCCAGGCGCCGAGATGAACTCCGGGTCGAAGAACGGCAGGCTGAGCTTGTAGCCGGTGCACCAGACGATGGCGTCCACTGCTTCGCGGCGGCCATCGGTGAAGATCACGGCGTCGCCGTCCAGCCTCTCGATGCCCGGGCGCGGCAGGATATCCCCGCCACCGAGCTTCATGTAGATGTCCTGGCTGATGGTCGGGTGTGCCTGCAGCATGCGGTGATCCGGACGCGGCAGGCCGAAGCGCCACGGCGGGCCTGCGTTGATGGTGACGGCGAGGCGCGTCAGCAGGCTGCCCAGCCACCAGGGCACCCAGTGCGGCAGCATGCCAAGCCGCGACATCGGCACGCCGAACAGGTACTTCGGCAGGATCCAGACGCCGCGCCGAGCCGACAGGTACAGGCGTGCGGCGATGCCCGGCCGCGACAGTTCGCAGGCGATGTCCATCGCGCTGTTGCCCATGCCCACGACCAGCACGCGCTTGCCGTGAAAATCGACTGGCTCGCGCGGGTTGAGATAGGCATGCGAATGAATCTGTACGCCGTGAAACTCGCCGGGGTAAGGCGGGTCCGGCCAGAGCGGGTCCCAGTGATGGCCGTTGGCGACCACCAGCGCGTCAAACAGCTCGGTCTGCCCGGTGTCCAGAGACACCTGCCAGCGGCCGTCGTCGCGGCGGGCGGCGTGCGTCACCCCGGTGTTGAAGCGAATGTGCCGGCGCAGGCCGAAATGGGTCGCGTAATCGTCGAAGTAGCGCTTGATGACCTTGTGGTCTGGATAGTCCGGCGTATCCGGCGGCATCGGGTAGTCGCGATACTCCATGAGCTTCGAGTCGGTGTTGATGTGCAGCGACCCGTAGGCCGCCGACATGCGGTTGGTATTGCGGTAGTACCAGTTGCCGCCGATGTCGTCGCCTTTCTCGAAACATACCTGCGGGATGCCGCGATCCTGCAGCGCCTTGACGACGGCAATGCCGCTGGAGCCGGCGCCGATGACGCAGACGCGGGGCAATTGGGGCATCCCATGGACTCCGGGCGAGTAGCTGAATCGATATTCTAGCCGCGTCGCGGCGCCCATGGGCGTCGACGGCAGCTCAGCTCCGCACCACAGGCTCGGTGAGCTTGAGCGTCAGGCACTTCGCGGAGCCGCCGGCCTTCAGGAACTCTGACAGGCCGAGCTGCGTGACCCGGAAACCGCGCGCCTCCAGCGCCGCCGCGAGCCGTTCGCCGGCGCGGTTCATGAAGATGCGCTCGCCCACGTTGACGGCATTGCAGGCGAAATGACCGGCGTTGGCGACGTTCACCGGAATCAGCTTGTCGCGCGGCACGCGCCGCTCGATCTCGGCGCGCGAGGCGTCATCGAAAGCCGGCGGGTGATACAGCAGGTAGCCCCCCTCCAGCGGGCACATGCAGGTATCGATGTGATAGAAGCGCGGGTCCACCAGGCGGATCGACACCACCTCGAGATCGAACCAGCGGCGCAGGTAATCGTGGGCCTCGATCTCGGTGCGAAACCCGTAGCCGGCCCACAGCCATGGGCCGCCCCGGTCGATCAACGCATCGCCGGCGCCCTCGAAGGCGATGTTGTCCGGCAACACCTTGACGTCGAAGCCCTGCGCCTCGAACCAGGCTCGCAGGACCTGCTCCTCCGGGCGCCGCTCGTGCGGCATGAAATGCGATGGCACGGCGCGCTCGCCGTGCACAAAGCCGGCGTTGGCGGTGAACACCAGGTCGGGCAGGCCCGGTTGCGGCTCGAACAGCTCCACCTCGGCGCACTCCGCCAGCGCGTCCCTGAGTCGTTCCCACTGCTCACGGGCCAGCGCCCGGTCCGGCGGACCGGTGTTGCCATCCATCCACGGGTTGATGACGTAGTCCACCTCGAAATAATCAGGCGGGCACATCAGGATGCGGGTCGTTGGCGTCATGCAGGCACCTGGTTCCACTCGGGAGGGGCGCCGAGTCTACTGCATATTATGTGCAAAAATCTCGCGAGCCCGTCACTCAGGTGCGGCGTGGCAGGTGAATCTCCGCGAGCATGCAGCGCACGCTGCCGCCACCGCCTTCCTCGATCGCGGCGATCGGCGCGGCCACCAGCCGGCAGCGTGCCTCGAGCGCCGCACGCTGTTCGGCGTCCAGCACATCCAGCGCGCGGGCGGACATGGCCAGCAGCCGCTCGCCGCCCTGGCCCGCCAGCTCCAGCATGTTGCCGGCGAAGGCAGCCATTTGCTCGAAGCTGATCGGGATCACTTCGTGGCCAGTGTCCTCGAGGCGGCGCCGCACCGCGGCGCGCTGCCCGGCATCGCTGATGGCCTGTTCGCACAGCACCGCGAAATCGGCGCCCACGCACATCATCACGTTGGTGTGGTAGATCGGCATGCCGGCAGCGTCCACCGCCGCAAAGGCCAGCGGCTCGTAGTCCAGCGCCTGGGCGGCCTCCGCGAACACCTCGAGATCGGTGCGCGGCGACAGGCAGGCGTAGGCGACGCGGTGCACCCGGTCCAGCACCATGCTGCCGGTGCCCTCGAGAAAGCGCTCGCAGGCCTCGTGCCCCGACAGGTCAAGCACACGCGCCACGCGGAAGCCGTGCTCGCGGCTGAGCAGTTCGAGGATGTCGCGGCGCCGCTCGCCACGGCGGTTAGGCGCCATCATCGGGTACAGCACCGCGGTGCCGTCGGCGTGCAAGCTCACCCAGTTGTTGGGAAAGATCGAGTCGGGGGTGGCCGGGCGGGCCGTGTCCTCCACCACCACGGTCTCCACGCCGGCAGCGCGCAACGCATCGACCAGGCCGTCGAACTCGACGGCGGCGGCCGCCTGCTCGGCCACCGGATCGGCCGCCGCGGGCGGGCGCTGGAAGGCGTTTGACTCGGCGGTCTGGGGATTGCCGTGGAAGGCCACCGGGCGCACCAGCAGCACCGCATCAGCCGCCTGGCGATCGGGTGCGGAAGTCATGGTGCCATTCTATCCGCACCCGCGAAGGGATAGCATCGTGGGCCGAATGCCGCGGAGAAAGTGATGATCACCGTCCACCACCTCGAGAACTCCCGTTCCCAGCGCGTGCTCTGGCTGCTCGAGGAGCTCGGCCTGCAATACCGGGTCAAGCGCTACGCGCGCGACGAGAAGACCGGGCTGGCGCCCGCCACGCTGCGCAAGGTGCACCCGCTGGGCAAGTCGCCGGTGATCACGGACGAGGCGCTGACCGTGGCGGAGTCCGGGGCGATCATCGAGTACCTGGTCGGCGCCTATGGCAAGGAGAGCGGCCTGGTGCCGGCAGACGGCACGCCCGCGCGATTGCGCTACACCTACTGGCTGCATTACGCGGAGGGCTCCGCGATGCCGCCGCTGTTGCTCAGCCTCATCTTCAGGAAAATGCCGGAGGCGCCGATGCCGTTTATCGTGCGGCCGGTGGTGCGCGGCATCGCCGCCAAGGTCCAGGAAAGTTTCGTGCGGCCGCAGCTGGCGCTGCATCTCGACTTCATGGAAGCCGAGCTGGGCGCGGCGCAGTGGTTCGCCGGCGATGCATTCACCGCGGCCGACATCCAGATGAGCTTCCCGGTGGAGGCCGCGGGGGCGGCCGGCTTGCTCGGCGACAATCGCCCGCGCCTGCAGGCATTCCTGGAGCGCATCGCGGCGCGCCCGGCCTACCAGCGCGCGCTGAAGAAAGGCGGGCCCTACACGCTGGGATTCTGAGCGCGGTGATCCTGCGCCGGTACGCCTGAAAGGCAGACGGCGCCCGGACCGTCAGTCCGGGCGCCGCCCGTGGTGAGAGAGTGCGCTGCTGCGCGGCTCAGGGTGCCGGGTTCTTCAGCGCGACATGGTCGATGACGATCAGGCCCGGCAGCGTCTCCTCGCCGGTCGGATCGCTTGCGATCGCAGTGATGACTTCGCCGCCCACGAGCTCGAGCCCCTCGACTGCGATGGCCGGCGTGGTGTCGCCCGCCAAAGTGACCAGCACGTCGTACTCGGCCGGCGGCAGGGACACGAAGCCGGTGGAGGCGGTGAACTCGACACCGCTGAAGGCCGGTGTGACGCCCGGGTCGGTGATGTCCGTACCCGCTGCGACCACGTAGATGTCCACCGCGGGCGTGGCCGCCGAGCCGTGCACGATGCGCACGCGCGCTTCGGTGGCGATCGGCCGCAGGTCGTCGGCCAGCGCCAGCAGCTCCAGCGAGCCGTCGCCCAGCCCGCCGACCACAATGCCGGAAGCCTCCGCGCCGGCGGCGAAATCGACCGCGTCGTCGAAGGTGACCGCAGGGGTGCCGGCGCAGCCGGTCTCGCCATCGAACACCTCGAGACCGACCAGGTAGCTGCCCGGGGGCACTTCGCCGAGGTAGCCGAAGCTGCGGAAAGGCACGCCGGCGAACAGCTCGACGCGCTCGACGTCCTGGGTCGTCGCGTCGTCGGCGACGACGCACACCGTGGGGGCGTCCGCGGAATTGTGCACGGCGGTCAGGCCGGCCGGGGCCGCATCGCCGCCGTCGCGCAGCTCGAGGACCGTGCCGTCGGCGAGCACGGCGAGCAGCGCGATCGGCGCCGCGCCCGGCCCGGTGTTATCCACCGCGATGATGCTCAGGTCAGCGCCGTCGGGCAGCGCCACGGCGGCGCTGTCGAAAACCACCGTGTCGTCGCCGGCCGGCGTGACGCGGATGCGGTACTCGGCGGCAGGCACCGTGCCGAGATCTAGCACCTCGCCGAACGCGAAGGTGGCCGGCTGGGTGCCGCCAAGCTGCGCGTCAGGCGCCGTGACGTACACGTCCACCTCGGGCGCCGACGGCGAGCCGTGCAGCACCTGGATGCGCACGCCGTCGATGGTTGCCTCGACCGGGCGGGTGAGCAGGAACAGCTGCAGGGGGTTGCCCGCCGCCTCGCCGCCCAGCAGGTCAGCGGTGCTGCCGGCGGCAATCACCGTGTAGGCGACATCGGACGCCAGCTCGAGGCCGTCGGCCGCCAGCACCTCCACTTCGCTGCCGTCGGCAAGTATCGCGTTCACCGCGGCGTCGATCGTGCCCGGATCCAGCTCGAGATACGGCGAGGCCACGGCAAACGGCACGCCGGCCAGGCCATCGGGCACCGCGCCGTTGACTAGCACGTTCACCGCGGGGGCATCGGCCGAGGCGTGCACTACCTGCAACTGCGCGGCAGGCGGGGGCGGCGGCGGGGGAGGGGTGACGATCGGGGTGCTGTTGTTGCTACTGCCGCCACAGGCAGCAAGCAGCGCAGCGGTGACGGCGACGACGCCGCCGGCGATTCTCCGTTCCATTGGACTCTCCTCTGGGTTGACCCGTATCAGGCGGGGTATGCCCACCTTTTCGGCACCCGCGAGGAGATCGGATTCAGATCAGCCGGCTCACGCCCCCGGCTGCGCCACCAGTGCAATGCGCTCGCGCGAAGAGACCACTACGCCGCCGGCCGGCTCCACGGTGATGGCAAACAGCACGGCTTCACCGACGGGCAGGCGGGCACGGATCGGCACCAGCGTCTCAGCTGCACCGGGCGGCACGTCGAACACCCCGCCGTCCACCGGGAAGCGATCGTCGCGCTCGGCATCGAAGATCCACAGCTGGTACTGGGTGGTGGCCGGATCGTTGGGCTGCAGGCCGCGAAAGCGCATCACGCCGGCCTGCGCGGCGCCGTTCCAGACCACGGCGCCCTGCGCGCCGCCGGCTGCCGGGTCTTCAGTGGCCGACCAGGGGATGACGCGCGTGCCGGGACTGCTCTCGAGCTCCGCCAGCAGCTGCGCGGGCGGCGTCTCCTGCTGCGCAGCCAGCGCGGCCTCTTTCTCCGCGAGATCCCGCTCGAGACGCATAGTGGCCGCCTCGAGCGACTGCTGGCGCGCCGCCAGCAGGGCACGCTCGGAATCCATGCGCTCGACCTGGAGCCAGCCGGTGATCGCCAGCACCAGCGCTGCTGCGGCCGCCAGCCATCCGCCCCAGGCTGTTGTCGGCCTGGGGCGCGCGGGCAACGGCGTCACCACCGCAGTCCGCGGCGCGTCGCTGCGGCGCTCCAGCCACGCCTGCGCATCGGCCTCGATGCGCGCACGCAAGGCCGCGGGCAGCGGATCGATGCGCAAGCCCGACAGCGCGAGCGACGCGGCGACGCGGTCGAGCTCGTCCTGATCGAGTTCCGGGTAGTTGGCCGACAGTTGGTCCAATTCTTCCTGCTCAGCGGGGTCGAGCCCCTCGGTTGCACGGGCTGCGAGCAGGTCGCACAGCCGCTCGTCCTCGGGAAGCCGGGCAGCCATCAGCTGCTCTCCCCGGAATCGGCCAGCTCGCCGACCTGCATCAGTTCCCGCACGCGTATCAGGCCGCGCCGCATCTGTGTCTTCACCGTGCCGAGCGGCATCCCCGTGACGTCGGCGATCTCGCTGTGGCTGAGGCCCTGCAACAAGCCCAGCTCGAGCACTTTTTGCTGCGCCGGCTTGAGTGTCGCCACGGCGCGGGCCGCCATCGCAGCCTCCGTGAACGTCTCACCCTCGTCCTCGGTGCTGGAGGCCAGCTCGAAGCCGGGCGCGTCGATATCGTCCATGTAGGGCTCACGCCCCTGGCGGCGGATCCGGTCGATGAGACGGCGGCGCGCGATCATGGCGACGAACAGCGTCTCCGAGCCCTTCGATTCGTCGTACCGCGAGGCGCTCTTCCAGATGTCCAGAAAAATCTCCTGGGTCGCGTCCTCGGCGTCGGCGGGGTTGTAACAGGAACGCCTCGCCAGCGACCACACCAGGCCGCCGAACTGGTCCATCACTTCCTTGATGGCGCTGCCATCACCGTCGGCCACTCTCTTTAAGAGAGACTCCGCCATCGGGAACTTCCTTTGCGATTCTTCGTTGCTGGATGGGGTGCGGATTCGGCATCATCCGCTTCAACGGGATTCGGGTTTATAGCAAATTCCCGAAACCCGGCCAATTGTAACTGCCGACCGACTGCGGGAAATCCTTGTTCATGCTTCGCATCCTGATTCTTGGCCCGCTACTGACCGGGCTGCTGCTGCTTGCACCGTTCGCGACCGCCGAAAGCCTGCCCCGACCCATCGCGACGGTGCTGGGAAACCAGAAGCTGGACGGCGCAGGCGTCAGCGTGTTCGTGCAGGCGGTCGACGAGGAGCGGCCGCTGCTGGCGTTCAACGAGTCCGTCCTGCGCAGCCCGGCTTCCATCATCAAGCTGCTGACCAGCTATGCGGCGCTCGACCTGCTCGGCCCGGCCTACCGGTGGCAGACCGAGGTCTGGACCACCGGCGAGCTGCGTAACGGCCGACTGCACGGCGACCTGGTGCTGCGCGGCGGCGGTGATCCGGGCCTCAGCACGGAACGCTTCTGGACCCTGTTGCGCGAGATCCGCGCGCGCGGTATCCGCGAGATCGCCGGCGACCTGGTCGTGGACGACACGCTGTTCGCGCCGATCCGGGAACAGCGGGGCGATTTCGACGGCCAGCCCTACCGCGCCTACAACGTCCCGCCGAGCGCGCTGCTGGTTAACAGCAACGCGGTCGAGTTTCGCGTCATGCGCAACGGCGCCGACGTATCCGTGTACGTCGATCCGCCGCTGGACGGTTTCCGGGTAGAGAACAACATCACGACTCGGCAAGGCGCCTGCACAGGCTTCCAGCGCGGCGTGGCCTTCGACCTGCCGCAGGGCCTCGAGGGTCAGCACGCAATCCTGTCCGGCACTTTTCCCGGCGGCTGCACGGAATACAGCCTTTGGCGCAGCGTGGCGCCGGCGCCGCAGTTCGCCAATGCCCTGTTCCGCGCGCTGTGGCAGCAGCTCGGCGGCAGCATCGACGGGGGGTTCCGGGTGGCGCCCGTGCCGGAGGAGGCACAGCGGCTCTACGTGCACGAGTCGCTGCCGCTCGGCGAGCAGCTGCGCCTGATGAACAAGTGGAGCAACAACCCGATGACGCGCCACCTGCTGCTGACCATCGGGCTGGAGCATGCCGGTGCGCCCGCCACGGTCGAGAAGGGCCGCGTGGCGGTCGAGGCCTGGCTGCAGCGGCGCGGCCTGGCGATGCCGGGGCTGTTTCTCGACAATGGCGCCGGACTGTCGCGACGCACCCGCGTCACCGCCGACGGCTTCGGGCGGATGCTGCTGGACGCATGGCGACATCCACAGATGGCTGACCTGATGTCATCCATGCCGATCGCGGCCATGGACGGCACCCTGCGCAGCCGCTACCGGGGCGAGATGGCGGGCCGGATGTACCTGAAGACCGGGCGGCTGGACGGGGTCGCCTCGATCGCCGGACTGGTGACCAGCCGCTCGGGCCGTCGCTTCGTGGTGGTCGTCATCGTCAACGAGGCGAACGCACATCGCGGCTCCGGCGTGGCCGTGCAGGACGCGGTGCTGCGGTGGCTGTTCGACCAGTAGGCCCGCTGCCGCCAGCCGGTGACGGGCAAAGAAAAACCCCCGGCCTCTTTCGAGACCGGGGGTTCTTGGTTTAGATGCCTGGCAGTGACCTACTCTCACACAGGGAGAACCCTGCACTACCATCGGCGCTGAGCGTTTTCACTTCCGAGTTCGGAATGGGATCGGGTGGTTCCCGCTCGCTGTGGCCGCCAGGCAAACTGGTTCACGTATCGCGCCCCGCCCGTGGGCGAGGCGCCGCGAAATCGAAAAGTTTTGACGTAATAGCGTCACCAAGGTGGCGCAATCTAAAAAGAGACCAGCACACCCTGAATGCTTGGGTGTTATATGGTCAAGCCTCACGGGCAATTAGTATCGGTTAGCTCAACGCATTGCTGCGCTTACACACCCGACCTATCAACCTCGTAGTCTACGAGGGCCCTTCAGGGGGATCGAGTCCCCAGGGAAAACTTATCTCAGGGTGGGCTTCCCGCTTAGATGCCTTCAGCGGTTATCCCTTCCGTACATAGCTACCGGGCAATGCCACTGGCGTGACAACCCGAACACCAGAGGTACGTCCACTCCGGTCCTCTCGTACTAGGAGCAGCTCCCTTCAATTTTCCAACGCCCACGGCAGATAGGGACCGAACTGTCTCACGACGTTCTGAACCCAGCTCGCGTACCACTTTAAATGGCGAACAGCCATACCCTTGGGACCTGCTACAGCCCCAGGATGTGATGAGCCGACATCGAGGTGCC
>CBDDRR010000184.1:0-3337 GCA_965233095.1 uncultured bacterium | reverse complement strand
GGTGCGCATCTCTCTGCTCACGGTCACCAAGTCCGTGTTTGCGCTCGCCGTGCTGCTGTGGCTGGCGACGGTGGTGTCCGAGACCCTGGAATCGCGGCTTCGCCACAGTCCCAACCTGACACCGTCGGTCCAGGTGCTGTTCGGCAAGCTGCTCAAGTTCAGCCTCGTGACTATCGCGGTGCTCGCTGCCATCGCTACAACGGGCATGGACATGACGGCGCTCGCGGTGTTCGGCGGCGCCATCGGCGTCGGTATAGGCCTCGGCCTGCAGCGGGTAATCGCCAACCTGTTCTCCGGGGTCATCCTGCTGCTCGACAAGTCCATCAAGCCGGGTGACGTCGTGGCGGTGGCAGGTACCTACGGCTGGGTGAACACGCTCGGCGGACGTTACGTCTCGGTCGTAACGCGGGACGGCATCGAGCACCTCATTCCAAACGAGGAATTCATCACCACGCGAGTGGAGAACTGGACACACACCGACAGCAAGATCCGCGTCAAGATTCCCATCGGTGTGCACTACCAGTCGGATGTCGAGCATGCGCTGGCGATCTGCGTGCAATGCGCGGAGCAGGTTCCCCGCGTACTGGCGGACCCCGCACCCGTGTGCCAGCTCAAGTCCTTCGGCGACAACTCGGTGGATCTCGAGCTGCGGATCTGGGTCGGGGACCCGATGAACGGAGTCAACAACGTGCGCAGTGAAATCCTGCGCCGGGTCTGGCGCGCCTTCCATGATCACGGCATCGAGATTCCCTATCCGCAACGCGATCTGCACGTGCGCGCCGGCGAGCCCCTGCAGGTGGTCGTGGCCGCGGCAGCAGGGGAGCGTTCGACATGAGCGAGCGGCAGGGGCTGGGACCCGGAGCATTCGAGCCGCCCAGGCCGGGCATGGCCTACGAGCCCTATGTGCCGGCACACGCCAGTTTGCAGGAGTTCACTTTCAAGGCCATCGGCCTTGGCATCGCCTTCGGCATCATCTTCGGTGCTGCGAATGCCTACCTCGGACTGCGCGCGGGCCTGACCATCAGCACTTCGATCCCGGTCGCGGTGATGACGGTGGCCGTGTTCCGGGCGCTGGCGGCCGTCGGGCGCCGCGGTACCCTCCTCGAGGCGAATCTGTCGCAGACGGTCGGCTCCGCCTCCAGCTCGCTTGCCAGCGGCATCATCTTTACCCTGCCGGCGCTGTTCCTGTGGGGCCTGTCGCCGAGCCTGTTGCAGATGACCATGCTGGCCATGTGCGGCGGCGTGCTCGGCGTACTGTTCATGATCCCGCTGCGCCGCTACCTCATTGAACGGGAGCACGGCAAGCTGCCGTATCCTGAGGGCACCGCCTGCGCTGAGGTGCTGGTGGCCAACGAGGTCGGCGGCGGCAATGCGCGCTTCGTCTTCATCGGTCTCGCGGCAGGCGCGGCCTTCAAGGCGCTCACCTCGTGGGCGCGCGCCATCCCCGACGCCGTGCACCTCAAGCTGCCGTGGCCGCGCAAGGCCGAGTTGGGCATGGACCTGTCGCCGGCGCTGTTCGGAGTCGGCTTCATCCTCGGGCCGCGCATTGCCGCGGTGATGGTCGGCGGCGGCCTGCTGTCCTGGCTGGTGGTGATCCCGTTGCTGGACTGGTGGGGCGCCTCCCGCAGCCTGCCGCTCTATCCCGAGACTGTGCTGCTGATGACCGACATGAGCCCGAGCCAGCTGTGGTCACGCTACGTCCGCTACATCGGGGCGGGCGCGGTCGCGACGGCCGGCATCATCACCCTCGTGCGCAGCCTGCCGGTGATGGTGGACAGCTTCCGCATCGGATTCGGCCAGCTGCAGAAGCAGCGCGCCCAGCACCCGGGGGCGGTACCGCGCACCGGTCAGGACCTGCCGCTCAAGGTGGTCGGCATCGGCGCGGTGCTGGTCATCGCCACGCTCGCCCTGGTGCCGGTTCCTTTCGGCGAGGTCGGGGGAGTCGTGCATCGCCTCGTGGCCGCCGTCTGCGTGGCGGTGTTCGCGTTCTTTTTCGTGACGGTCGCCTCCCGCATCGTCGGCCTGGTCGGCGTTACCAGCAATCCTACGAGCGGCATGACCATTGCCGCGCTGCTCGGCACGTCCGGCATCTTCCTGGCCATGGGCTGGACCGACATGACGGGCAAGGCCGCGGCGATCACGGTCGGCTGCGTCGTGGCCATCGCCGCCTCGATCGCCGGCGACACCTCCCAGGACCTCAAGACGGGGTACCTGCTGGGGGCCACGCCGCGCCGGCAACAGGTCGGCGAGCTGGTCGGCGTACTGACCGCAGCAGTGTTCGTGTGCCTGGCCGTGCTCCTGCTGGCTGAGACCTTCGGCTTCGGCAGCACCGAGCTGCCGGCGCCGCAGGCTACGCTCATGAAGCTGGTCATCGACGGCGTGCTGGACCAGTCCCTGCCCTGGGGACTGGTCGCCCTGGGCATAGGCATCGCGGTGGCATGTGAGTTGCTGAAAATCCCCTCGCTGCCCTTCGCTGTGGGCGTGTACCTGCCGGTATCGACCATGACGCCGATTTTTCTCGGCGGCCTGCTGCGGATGTGGGCGGAACGCAGCGCGGGCGGCACTGATGAACTGAACGACCGGCGTGAACGCGGCATATTGCTCGGCAGCGGCTTCGTCGGCGGCGAGGGCCTGCTGGGCGTGGGCATTGCCGGGGCCGCTTTCATACTCGGCCGCCGCCCGCTCGGCATCGGCACAGGGTGGCTGGGCGGCGACGCCATCGCCGCGCTGGTCGGCCTGGTGGCGTTCGCGGCCTTCGCGGCGTGGTTCTTCCTGCAGGTGCGGCGAAGTGCGGCTTGAGGCGGCGTGCCGGGGCGGCTGCGCCCGCTGGAAAGTGCTGGCGGCCGCACTGCTCGTAACGGTGCTGGGGGTTACGCCGGCAGCGGCGGCGCCGGACCCGTTAGAGGTGGTGGAAACGGTGCGCCGCTCGGTGGAGCAGCTGCGCAGCACCGGCGAGGTCACGGTGGCCGGCCGCAAGCTGCGCTCGGCGCGCACGTTGCCCGAGATCTACGAGACGCGCGGTTTCACCTTGTTGTGGCGGGACCCGGTGGGCGAGGAGGCCTTGCTTGGCGAGATTGCGGCGATCAGCGGCGACGGCCTGGAGCCGGCGGACTACCATTTCGAGGCGCTGCGCGCCGCGCTCGACCGGCGGCGTCAGCAGCCCGACAGTGCTGCGGCGGCAGCCACCGCCGACCTTCTGCTCACCGATGCGTTGCTGCGGGTCATGGCACACCTCCACCTCGGCAAGGTCGATCCGGCCACCGGGCGACCGCGCTGGGACCTGGTCGGGCCGGTGCGTGGCGAAACGGGCGCCGCGCTTGCCGCGCGCATTGCCGCC
>CBDDRR010000183.1:0-6218 GCA_965233095.1 uncultured bacterium | reverse complement strand
GCTGCGGCGGCTCGACGAGGTGCTGGCGGGCGACTACGACGAGGACCACCGCATGATGCTGGAGGCGGTCATCGCCAATGGCGATGGCGAACCGCGTCGCGCCCTTGCCCTCAACGACGTGGTGCTGCAAAAGCGCGACACCGGCCGGATGCTGGACTTCGAGAACTGGGTGAACGGCGTCTACGTCAACACTCACGGCGGCGACGGCCTGGTCATTGCCACGCCGACCGGCTCGACCGCCTACGCCCTGTCCGGTGGCGGCCCGATCATTCATCCCTCGCTGGACGCCATCACGCTGGTGCCGATCTGCCCGCACACCCTCTCCGACCGCCCGATCGTCATCCGTGGTGACGCGCGCATCGAGGTGCGCGTGCTGGAGCGGCCCGACACCCGTGCCGAAGTGTCCTGCGATGGCAAGCCGCTGGGCGAGCTGGCCGCCGGCGAGCGGCTGTTGGTGCAGGCCGCGGAGGAGCGCGTGGTGCTGATCCACCCGCGCGGCCACGACTACTTCCGCCTGCTGCGCTCCAAGCTGCACTGGGGGCGTGGCAGCCAGAGCCGCTTCGACGGCGCCGCCGAGGCCTGAGCCGCCGCCATGCTGTCCGCCGTCTCGGTCCGCAATTTCGCCATCATCGACGAGGTCTCGCTGGAGCTCGGCCCCGGCCTGACGGTGCTCACCGGCGAGACCGGCGCCGGCAAGTCCATCCTGGTGGACGCCCTGGGCCTGGCGCTGGGCGATCGTGCCGACGCCTCGGCGGTGCGCCACGGCGCCGACCGCGCCGAAATCACGGCCAGCTTCGACCTGGCGACGTTGCCGGAGGTGGCAGCGTGGCTCACTGAGCAAGCGCTGGATGCCGACGGCGAATGCGTGCTGCGGCGGGTTGTTGGTGCCGAGGGCCGTTCACGCGCCTGGATCAACGGCGCGCCGGCCACCCTGCAGACGCTGCGCGAGCTGGGCGAACGGCTGGTGGACATCCACGGCCAGCACGAGCACCAGTCGCTGACGCGACCTGGGACCCAGCGTGAGCTGCTCGACGCGCGCCTGCCCGAGCCCGCCCTGGCGCGCGCAGTGGCGGACGCCTGGCAGGCGTGGCGCGCAGCGCTGGAGGAGCGCCGGCAACTCGAGGGTGCCGGGCGGGACCGCGAACAGCGGCTCGATTTGCTGCGCTACCAGCTGCGGGAACTGGAAGCCTTCGCGCCGCGGGCCGGCGAAGCGGCCGAGCTCGAGCCGGAGTTCTCGCGCCTTGCCAACGCCGGCAAGCTCGCCGAGGGGGCCGGCGGCGCGCTGGAGCGCGTTTACGAGGGGGACTCCGGCGCCGCGCACGACGCCGTGGCGCAGGCGGCGGAGTCGCTCGCCGAGTTGGCCGAGCTCGATGCGCGGCTGGCCGGGCCGCAGCGCCTGCTGGCCGAGGCCGAAATCCAGCTTGCGGAAGCGGCTGCCGAGCTCAGGCGATACCTCGGCGGCCTGGACATGGACCCGGCGCGGCTTGACGCCGTGCAGTCCCGCCTCGAGGACATGAAGTCGCTTGCGCACAAGCACCAGATCGCGGCCGAGGCGCTGCCGGCAAGGCTCGCGGCGCTGGCCGCCGAGATCGAGGGTCTGGAACAGGCCGAAGTGCGCCTCGGACGCTCGGCGGAGAAGCTCGCCGCCGCCGAGGCGGAGTACCGCAAGGCCGCCGGCAAGCTCGGCAAGGCGCGTGTCGCCGCGGCCAGGGAATTCTCCGCGCAGGTCTCGGCCCTGATGCACCAGCTGGGCATGCCCGGCGGGCGCTTCGTCGCATCGGTCGAGCATGACCCGGAAGCCGAATGCGCGCCGCACGGCCTCGACAGCATCGAGTTCCTGGTGAGTGCCAACCCCGGCCAGCCCCCGGCGCCAGTGTCGCGGGTTGCCTCGGGCGGCGAACTGTCGCGCATCAGCCTCGCGATCCAGGTAGCCGCAAAGACCGCGCAGCCGATTCCCGTGATGGTGTTCGACGAGGTCGATTCCGGCGTGGGTGGCGGCGTCGCGGAGATTGTCGGGCGGCGGCTCGCGGAGATCGGCGAGCGCGCGCAGGTACTGTGCGTCACCCACCTGCCACAGGTCGCCAGCCAGGCGCGGCACCACCTGCGGGTGGTCAAGCTCACCGACGGCGAGGTGACGCGCACCACGCTCAAGGCGCTGACCGAGGCGGAGAAGGTCGAGGAACTGGCACGCATGCTGGGCGGCGTCGAGATCACCGGCACGACTCGCGCGCACGCCAAGGAGATGCGCAAGCGCGCCACCCGCGGCAGCTAGGCGCCGCGGCAGCGCTGCTCAGTCAGCCTTGGCGAGGTGCGGGCAGTTCTTGCGCGTGCAGTTGCCGTAAATGACCAGCGAATGGTCCGCCACGGTGAAGCCGTGCGCGGCGGCGGCCGCCTCCTGGCGCGCCTCGATGGTGGTATCGACGAACTCTTCGACGTGGCCGCACTGCTGGCAGATGATGTGGTCGTGGTGGCCGCCGTCGTCCATCTCGAACACCGCGCTGCCGCTCTCGAAGTTGTGCCGGCGCACCAGCCCCGCGGCCTCGAACTGGGTCAGCACCCGGTACACCGTGGCCAGGCCGATCTCGGCGTCGGAATCCAGCAGGTGCCTGTAGACATCCTCGGCACTCATGTGCCGCTGCTGGTTGGCCTCGAGGATTTCGAGAATCTTCAGCCGTGGCAGGGTGACCTTCAGGCCGGCCTTCTTCAGTTCCTTCGATTCCATGCACGGCTCCCGCGGCAAGGGCTGATCACTCTGGTATTATCGCCCACAGTTCGCTTTTGCTCCAACTTTCGCAAACCCATGCCACGCCTGACCCGCCCCGTCCTCCTCGCCCTCGTCGTACTCCTTGCCGGCTGCACCACCGCGCAGGGCTTCACGCTGCGCCCCTACCGGATGAACATCCAGCAGGGCAATTACCTCGAGGCGAAGGATGTCGACCAGATCGAAGTCGGCATGACACAGAGCCAGGTGCGCTTTTTGATCGGCACGCCGATGGTGGCCGATCCGTTCAACAAGGCGCGCTGGGATTACGTGTTCTTTTTCAAGGTGGGCCGCACGCGCGAAGAGATCAGCAGCCGGCTGACCGTCTGGTTCGAGGATGAGCGCGTGGCGCGCATCGACCGGCCGGATGATCTCGACGAGAACGTCCCCATCGAGACTGGCTTCGACGGCTGAGGCTAATCCTCGCCGGCGTCCTCGCGCCCGCCCTTCCCCATGCTCTTGCCGGCTGCCGCCAGCTCGCGGCGCGCCGTGCGTGGGTCCACCAGCAGCGGCCGGTAGATCTCGACCCGGTCGCCAGCGTTCAGCGCCCGGTCCGCCTTGCAGAGCTTGCCGAACACACCGAGCCGCTGCTTGCCCAGGTCGATTTCCGGGAACTGCTCCTCGATCCCGGACAGCCGTGCCGCCTCGATGGCTGTCGTGCCGACCGGCACCTCGACCTTGAGGATGAGCTGGCGCTCGGGCAGCGCGTAGGCGACTTCCACCTCGACGGTGTCGTCGACGCTCACCGGCCGGCTCAGGACGCCGCCACGCCGAAATAGCGCAGCAGGCCGGTAGCGTGCAGGAACACCAGCAGCACGGCGGCCGGCGCCACCCAGCGCGCCAGGAAGCGCCAGCTCCGGTACATCGCGCCGGTGCCGATGTCGAGTTCCTCCGCGGTTGAGTTTTTGCACATCACCCAGCCGGCGAAGATGGTGATGAACAGGCCACCAAGCGGCAGCAGGATGTTGCTGGAGAGGTGATCCAGGTTCTCGAACAGCGTGCGGCCCAGCACCTTGAAATTCTCCAGCTCGTTGAACGAAAGGATGGTCAGGAAGCCGAGCGCCCAGACGACCAGGCCGATGACGATCGCCGCACCGGCGCGGCTGCGGCCGCGGGTCTCCACCTTCCAGGCGACGGCCGGCTCGATCAGGCCGATCGACGAGGTCCAGGCGGCGAAAGTCAGCAGCACGAAAAACAGCGTGCCGAACAGGTGGCCGCCGGCCATGTTGCCGAAAGCGAGCGGCAACGTCTGGAAGATCAGCCCCGGTCCGGCGGCCGGATCCAGTCCGTGCGCGAACACGATGGGAAAGATCGCCAGCCCGGCCAGCAGCGCCATGGCAGTATCGGCCAGCACCACCGCGATCGAGGTGTTGGCAATCGAGGTGCCCTCCGGCAGGTAGGCGCCGTATGCCATGATCGCGCCCATGCCGATGCTGAGGCTGAAAAATGCCTGGCCCAGGGCCGCCAGCATGCCGTCGCCGGTCAGCTTGGAAAAATCGGCCTCGAGCAGGAAGTTGACGCCGCCGCGGAAATCGCCGTTGATCATGGCGTAGCCGAGCAGCGCCACCATCAGGACGGCCAGCGACGGCATCAGGAATCGCACCGCGCGCTCCAGCCCGCGCTCCACGCCGCGCGCCACCACGAAGATCGTCAGCATCATGAACAGCGTGTGCCAGAACGCCAGCACCTTCCAGTTCGACAGCAAGCCGCCGAACAGGCCGTTGACCTCGTCGGCGCCAGCACCCGCGAAGCGGTTCATGGCGGCGTGCGCAATGTAGGACAGCGACCAGCCGGCAATCACGCTGTAGAAAGACAGGATGATGATGCCGGCGACCACCCCCATCACGCCGACCAGTGCCCAGGTCGGGCGGCTGCCCTCTTCCTCGCCGACGATCCGCATGGTCGCCACGGGATTACGCCGGCCGCGCCGCCCGATGAGGATTTCTGCCATCATGATGGGGAGGCCGATCAGGGCCACGCACAAGAGATAGAACAGCACGAAAGCGCCGCCCCCGTTCGCACCGGCCACATACGGGAACTTCCATATGTTGCCGAGACCGACCGCTGAGCCGCTGACGGCCAGGATGAAGGCCAGCCGCGACGACCAGAGGCCGTGCAGCGAGGTACGCTTGGCCATGAGGGCGATTACCCTGCGCTTTAAAAGGTCGGCGATTTTGGATTAAATCCACCCGCCCGGCAACAGCGGTCGCCACCGTCGCCTCGCCCGAAGCCCAGACAACTCCCCGGAAAACAGCATGAGCACCGCCAAGAAAAAAGCCGCCTCCGGCGCCGGGGGTTCCACCATCGCCCTGAACAAGAAGGCCCGCCACGACTACTTCATCGAGGAGCGCCTCGAGGGCGGGCTGGTGCTGGAAGGCTGGGAGGTCAAGAGCCTGCGCGCCGGTCGCGCACAGATCGCCGAGGCCTACGTGGTCGTGCGCGGCGGCGAGATCTGGCTGGTGGGCGCCAACATCACGCCGCTCAACACCGCCTCCACGCACGTCCATCCCGACCCCGGCCGCAGCCGCAAGCTGCTGCTGAACCGGCGCGAGATCGACCGGCTGATCGGCTCGGTAGAGCGCGCCGGCTACACCATGGTGCCGCTGGCGTTGTACTGGAAGCAGGGCCGCGCCAAGCTCGAGATCGGCCTGGCCAAGGGCAAGAAGCAGCACGACAAGCGCGCCACCGAACGGGACCGCGACTGGGAGCGCCAGAAGGCGCGGATCATGAAGCACTAGATTAGTGCATATTTGTCAATTTGTTATGCGTTCTTATTCAACCTGTTTGCAAGGTGTCTCGCCATGGTCGCAATCACGCGGTTGATGAGCCCTAGCCCGGTGACGGTCGAGCCCGACGACACACTCACGACCGTGAAGGAGATCTTCGATCGGCTCAAATTCCATCACCTGCCCGTGATCGAAGACTACAAGCTTGTCGGGCTGGTGTCGGACCGCGACCTGCTGAAAGCGCTGAGCCCCCACCTCGGCTCGGCGGCCGAGACCGCCAGGGACCTCGCCACCCTGAACAAGCGGGTCCACCAGGTGATGGGACGCAACCCGGTCACGCTCCCCACCACGGCGACGGTGTGGGACGCAGTCCGGGTGTTCAACCGCGAGGGCGTGTCGTGCATCCCGATCGTGGACGCCGCGCACCGGCCGCTTGGCATCCTGAGCTGGCGTGACGTCATGGGCGCCTTTGACCGCGAGGGCTGACCAGCGCGGCGACGTGTTCGCCGAGTGCCAGCGAGGCCGTCAGGCCCGGCGAGTCGATACCGAACAGGTTCAACAGGCCGGCGATGCCGTGCGCCGATTCGTCCTGGACTAGAAAGTCCGGGCTGTCCTCGCCAGGACCGACGAGCTTAGGCCTGATGCCGACAAAATCCGGCGACAAGTCCTCGTCGCGGAGTTCGGGCCACCATGCCCTGATCGCGTCCGCAAATCTCTGGCGCAGGCTATCG
>CBDDRR010000182.1:0-8514 GCA_965233095.1 uncultured bacterium | reverse complement strand
CGGGGCAGGGCGCCGTGGCCTTGCCGGCGGCTGCGCCACGCAGCAGCCTGCTGCGGCTGTGCGCAAACCTGTTCAAGCTGCGCATCGGCTTCGCCATCGTGCTCTCCGCGATGGCGGGCGCCCTGCTCGCGAACGGCGCCTGGCCGGCGGGCGAGGACACGCTGCTGCTGGGCTTCGCAGTGCTGCTCGCCTCGTCCGGCGCCGCCGCGTGCAATCACTACTTCGAGCGTGACATCGACGCGCGCATGCGTCGGACGCGGTCGCGGCCCTTCGTCTCCGGCAGGCTGCAGGCCTCGTTGCTGTGGCCGGGCCTGTTCGCGGCCATGATGCTGGCCGGCGCGGGTCTCGCGGCGTGGGGATTCGGCTGGGCGAGCGGGCTGTTCGTGCTCGCCGGGGCACTGACCTACTCCGTGGTGTACACGCTGTGGCTGAAGCGGCGCACCCACTGGAACATCGTGATCGGCGGCCTGTCCGGGAGCTGGGCGGTGCTGGCCGGGGCCACGGCCTACGACGGTGGGCTCGCGCCGTCCACGCTGCTGCTGGCGGTCGTGCTGTTCCTCTGGACGCCGTCCCACTTCTGGAGCCTAGCCATCGCGCTGGTCGAGGATTACCGCCGGGCGGGCGTGCCGATGCTGCCGGTGGTGCGCGGCGTCGAGGTCGCCAGTCGCTGGGCGCTGATCAACGCGGTGCTGCTCGCCGGCAGCGCCCTGCTGCTGGCGGCGCTGCTCGGCAATGTCTTTGTCTGGGCCGGCGCGCTGCTGGGCGGAGGCTGGCTGGTGCACACCCATCGCCGGCTCGTACGTCGCCCGACGCCGCCCGTGGCCATGGCCGCGTTCCGGGCATCACTGATCCAGCTCGGGCTCCTGCTCGCCGGCCTGTTCCTCGCCTTCGGACTGGCATGAGCCGGTGCGTCGCCAGCCCAGCGGGATCACGCTGGCGGCGCACCCTGCCGGGGCTGCTGCTCGCCATCACGGCGGCCCTGCCCGGCGCGGCGCCCGCGGCGGGCAGCGTCTCGCCGGCGGCCGGCGACATCGAGAAACGCGCCATCGAGCTCAGCCAGGCGGCGCTCGGCAACCAGCTCGGCCCGTTACCTTTCATTGATCAGCACGGGCAAAGCCGCAACCTGACCGAGTTCCGCGGCCGGCCGGTGCTCTTGAGCCTGGTCTACACGGCCTGCGTGCATTCCTGCCAGGTCACGACGCGTCATCTCGACCGGCTGGTGCGCATTGCGCGCAACGCGCTGGGCGCCGACAGCTTCACCGTGCTCACCGTCGGTTTTGACCAGCCGGTGGACACGCCGGACCAGATGGCCGGGTTCGCGCGTCGCTACGGCATCAGCGATCCGCACTGGCATTTCCTGAGCAGCCCCGACGCCGCGACTGTCACGGCCCTGATGGACGCGGTCGGCTTCGTCCACGCGCCCTCGCCGCGCGGTTTCGACCACACCGTGCAGGTCACCCTGCTGGACCGCGAGGGCCGCGTCCATCGCCAGGTCTACGGCGAGGTGTTCCCGACGCCGCAGCTGGTCGAGCCGCTCAAGGACCTGGTGTTCAACCGCCCGCCGTCCGACGCCGGCCTGTTCGGCCGACTGGGCGACCGGGTGCGGCTGTTCTGCACGGTGTATGACGCCCAGGGTGACCGCTACATGTTTGATTACTCGCTGTTCGCCGGCATCTTCATCGGCGTGCTGTGCCTTGGCTCGGCCATCCTGTGGCTGCTCCTCGAAGTGCGCGGCGCCCGACGCGGGCATGCGGCATGAGCCGCTCCCGTTATCACGGCTCCCACGGCGCGCTGCGCCTGCTGGCCCGCCTCGAGCGGCCGTTCTCTTCCTGGTTCGGCGGCGCGGCCAACCCGTTCCACCACCTCGGCGCGCTGACCATCTATTTCTTCTGGATCATCCTGGTCAGCGGGATCTACCTGTTCCTTTTCTACGACACCAGCGTGAGTGGCGCCTGGCTCTCGCTGGAAAAAATTACCCACGGCCAGTGGTACGCCGGCGGTGTCATGCGCAGCCTGCATCGCTACGCCTCCGACGCCGCGGTCATCACCATGATCCTGCACCTCAGCCGCGAGTTCCTGCGCGGCCGCTATCGCGGCGTGCGCTGGTACTCCTGGTTCACGGGCGTGCCGCTGCTGTGGCTGGTGTTCATCTTCGGCATCAGCGGCTACTGGATGGTTTGGGACCAGCTGGCCCAGTACGTCGCCGTCTCCACCGCCCGGTTGCTTGACTGGCTGCCGATCTTCACCGATCCCATGATGCGCAATTTCCTCACCAACGAGAGCGTGAACGAGCGGTTCTTCACGCTGATGGCCTTCATTCACCTCGTCGGCCTGCCGATCGCCTTGGTGCTGGGGCTGTGGTTCCACCTGCTGCGGGTGCGCCTGCCACGCATCAATCCGCCGCGCACGCTGATGGCCGGCGCGCTGCTTGCCCTGCTCGTGCTGTCGCTTGCCTGGCCCGCGCTGAGCCATCCGCCGGCGGACCTCGGCGTGGTCCCCATGGAGCTGCGTCTCGACTGGTATTACCTCGCCGTGTACCCGCTGCTGGACCTCAGCTCCGAGGGGGCGGTGTGGGCCGGGCTGTGGGGCGTCTCGATCCTGCTCTGCGCCCTGCCGTGGCTGCCGCCGCTGAAACACCCGCCGGCGGCGGTCGTGAACCTGCCGGACTGCACCGGCTGCGAGTTCTGCGCGGAGGACTGTCCCTACGGGGCCATCGAGATGGTGCCGCGCACTGACAATCGCCGCTTCGAGCTCGAGGCGCAGGTGGACCCGGCGCTGTGCGTGAGCTGCGGCATCTGCACCGGCTCCTGCCCCTCCTCTTCGCCGTTCCGCCGGCAGCAGCCATTGCAGACCGGCATCGAGCTGCCCTACTTCAACATGGAGGAGCTCAAGCGACGCCTCGAGGAGGCGGCTGCCCGCGCCACGGGCGCCGGTCCGCGGATCGTGCTGGTGGGCTGCGACTACAGCGTGCCGGTCGAGGAATTCGACCAGCAGGGCGTGGGCGTGTTCAGCCTGCCCTGTGCCGGGATGATGCCGCCGGCGGCGATCGATTACCTGCTGCGCCAGGGCGGCGTGGATGGCGTCGTCCTGACCGGTTGCGATGCCGGCGACTGCCACTTCCGCCACGGCGATCGCTGGGTGCGGGACCGCACGGCCCGCACCCGCATGCCGAAGCTGCGCGCGCGGGTGCCGCGCGAGCGGCTGCTGCTGAGCTGGCACAAACCGATCGACCGGCACGGGCTGGCGGCGGCCATCGCTTCATTCCGCAGCCGGCTCGCGAGCCTGCCGGCGGACCCGCCGGAGAAACAGCCATGACGTGGCCGTCGCCGATGCAACTGGCCGGCCAGGGGACCGCATGGTTGCTGTTCGCCGCCGTCGTCGGCGCCTTCGCCCAGTGGCCGACTTACTCGGCCATCGAGCCGGGCCGAGGCGAGCTCAAGCTCAGCATGGCCCACCTGACCGAGCGGCTCGAGCCCTGTGAACGCTTGACCGCCGAGGAGCTCGCCGCCTTGCCGCCGAACATGCGCGCGCCGGAACGGTGCCCGCGCGAGCGCGCGCCCGCGGTGGTGGAATTGCTGGTGGACGGCAATCCGTTGTTGCAGACCGCCGTGCGTCCCGTCGGCCTGGCGCGCGGCGGACGGTCCTACCTGCAGGGACGCTGGGACCTGCCCGCGGGAGAGTACCGCCTGGAGCTCAGGCTGCGCGACACGCCTCGCGAGCAAGGATTCGACAAGGTGCAACGTTTCTCGCTCTCCCTCGCGGCGGGCGAATCGGCGCTGCTGGAACTGGGCGACGGCGAAGCGCGGCTGGTCCCCGGTCGCCGGGACGCCGGCGACCCCGAGGAGTAACTGCCATGAACGCCAACGGATACCGGATCGAGGTCCCCGATGATTTCCGCCGCCGGCTGGCTGCCGCCTGGCTGATGTTCGGCGTGGCCGGGCTGCTGATCTCCGGCCTGTTCGTCGTGCTCATCGTGCTGTCGCGCACGCCGGGACTCGAAGCGCTGTTTCCCTTCCAGGGCTTCTTCCACCTCGCCATCGTGGCGCACGTGGATTTCTCGGTGCTGGTCTGGTTCGCGGCCTGCGGGGCGATGATCTGGAGCCTCTCTACCGCGCGCCGCGCCCCGGTGCTGGGCTGGACCGCACTGGCCATCGCGATGGCCGGGGCCACGCTCATGGCAGCCGCGCCGTTCCAGGGGGGTGAGGCCGTGATGAGCAACTATGTGCCGGTGCTGGACAACTCCGCCTTCCTTGCCGGCCTCGCGCTGTTCGCACTGGGCGTGGTGCTGATGGCTGCGCGCGCGCTCGCCTACCCGTTGCCGGCCGGTGCCCGGTTGGCACCCGGTGGCGTGCTGCACTTCGGCAGCCACACCTCGGCGATCGCCGTGCTGCTGGCGGCTGGCGCGCTGCTGTGGTCCCTGCTGACGTTGCCGGACTACCTCGACGGCCCGCAGTACTTCGAAGCATTGTTCTGGGGCGGCGGCCATGTGCTGCAGTTCGCCTGGGTGCAGCTGGTGCTGGTGAGCTGGCTCTGGCTGGCCGCAGCCGGCGGCGTGCGCATGCCGCTGACGCCGCGCCTGGTGACCATGCTGTTGCTGGCGGGCGTCGCTCCGGCCTTTCTCGCCATGTGGGGCTACCTGGTCCACGACGTCGCGGGCCCCGATCACCGCACATTCTTCATCTGGCTCATGGCGGCGGGGGGCGGCGTGGCCGCGGGCCCGATCGCGCTCGCCCTGCTGCATGGCTGGCGCCACAGCCGGCGGGCCGCCGACACCATGGAGCGCGGGCTGCGCTCCGCGCTGTGGTTCTCGATCCTGCTGTTCGGCGTCGGTGGCGCGCTGGGCTTCATGATCGACTCCAGCAACACCATGGTGCCGGCGCATTACCACGGCTGCATCGTGGCGGTCACGCTGGCGTTCATGGCGCTCAGCCTGCACCTCCTGCCGAAGCTCGGCTTCGCGACGCCCAGCGCGAAGCTGGCGCTTTGGATGCCGCGCGTCTACGGCGTCGGCCAGATCCTGCACGTCGCCGGTCTTGCCTTCTCGGGCGGTCACGGCGTGCAGCGCAAGACCGCGGGCGCCGCGCAGGGCCTGGAGAGCCTCGCGCAGATCCTCGGCATGTCCGTGATGGGCCTCGGCGGCCTGGTCGCGATCACGGGCGGCGTGATCTACCTGGTCGCGGTCGCCGGTACACTGCGACGCAGTATGCCCATGGCGCGGGCGCACGCGGCCTGAACGGCCCCGCAGGGAGAACGAGATGCTGGAAATTCTGCTGCTCGGACTGGTCGTGGTGGTGATCTACCTGGTCTCGCACTTCCTGGTGACCAGGGCCGAGACAATGGTCGGCGTGCCGCTCGGTTACTGGCGGACGGTAGTGTTCTTCGTGATCTTCCTCGGGCTGCTGCTGGCCGCGCTGGAGGTGATGCCGCGCCTGTTTCCCGGCGGCGCGCCCGGAGGCGCGTCATGATCGACGACGTCGCGCTGTTCCTGGCCCACGCGGTGCGCCTCGAGAGCGATGCCGCGGAGACCTACGAGCGCCTGGCGCGGATGATGGAGGAGCGGGCCAATGTCAACGTCGCCGAGCTGTTCGGCAGGTTCTCCGGATATTGCCGCCAGCACCTGGGCGAGGCGCGCGAGCGGGCCATCCGGGAGACCGGCGCGGTCCCCGAGCTCGCACCCGAGGACTATCGCTGGCCGGACGGATACAGCCCGGAAACCGCCCAGCCGGGCGACCTGCAACGGTTGACGGTGCGCGGCGCGCTGGAGCTGGCGCTCGAGACCGAGCGGCGCGCCTGCGATTTCTATGCCGCGGTGGCCGGCCAGACCCGCTCCGAAGCCGTGCAGGAACTTGCCCAGGAGTTCGCCGAGGAAGAGGCAGAGCACGTGGAGGCGCTGGAGCGCTGGCTGGCCCGCCTCGACCGGGCATAACGGGTTGACAACGCCGGGCCGCTGAACGACGATATGCGGCTTCGCGCAGCGGGCTCGATGCCCCGCGCACACTGCGATTCAACGGGAGTCGGTACCTTGGCGAACATCAAGTCGGCCCAGAAACGCGCTCGCCAGAGCGTCAAGAACAGGGCCCACAACATGGCGATGCGCTCGAAGATGCGCACCTACCTGAAGAAGGTCTCCGTGGCGATCGAGTCCGGCGACCGCGCCGCCGCGGAAGCGAGCTACAAGGCCGCCGTGCCGGTGCTCGATTCGATGGTCAACAAGGGCATCGTCCACAAGAACAAGGCCGCCCGCCACAAGAGCCGGCTGAACACGCGCATCAGGAACCTGCAGGCCTGAAAACGGCGCTGCTGGTCCCGCGGACAAAAAAAACCGGCGCATGCGCCGGTTTTTTTTGGGTATCCGGATTTTAGTGTGGGAAGGCCGCACTAGCCCTTCTTGCCTGGCAGCTTTCGCTTGTAGGGTTCCGGTCTCGCTTACTTGCCAGCGTTTAGCCTTCAGCGTGTGGTTTGTCTGCTGGCGCATGTCGGTGCAAGGAGGCAATCAGTGGGCAAGTCACCTTGCCGCGGCTCGAACTACACGCCTTCACCAGTTGGGACAGAGCCGATTCCATACGCTGGAGGTCGGTCAGCCGCAAGCGCACGTCTGCCAGGCGTGCGGCTGCTACGTCGGCGGCTTCGTGGCAATGGGTGCCGTCCTCCAGCTTGAGCAACTCCGCAACCTCGTCCAGATTGAATCCCAGTCGCTGGGCGGACTTCACGAACTTCACCCGGTCCACGTCCGCCGACCCATAACGGCGGATGCCGCCGATAGGGCGGTCCGGCTCCGGCAGCAGGCCCTTGCGCTGATAGAACCGGATGGTTTCCACGTTGACTCCAGCGGCCTTGGCGAATGCCCCGATGTTCAGGGTTTCCGGATCGTTCATCATCGCGCTTGACTCCGTACTTGACTACGGAAGTAACCTTAGCGCATCACGCAAAGTCCCGGAAGGAGATCCTCTATGGCAGACCCCAGCAACGGCCGCGGCGCACTAGCTGCCGGTGGCCTCGCCGCGATCCTCGCCTCGACCTGCTGCCTTGGTCCGCTGGTGCTGATCACGCTGGGTTTCTCCGGTGCCTGGATCGGCAACTTGACCGCGCTGGAACCGTACCGACCGATCTTCATTGGCGTGGCGCTCGTGGCGCTGTTCTTCGCGTGGCGTCGCATCTTCCGTCCGGCCCGCGCCTGCGCGCCGGACGACGCGTGCGCCGTGCCCCAGGTGCGGACGGCCTACAAGGTGATCTTCTGGATCGTCGCCGCCCTGGTGCTGATCGCCCTCGTGTTTCCCTACCTCATGCCCCTGTTCTACTGAAAGGAGATTGCCATGAAAAAACTCATCGCACTGCTCGCTCTGACCCTTGCCCTGAGCGCTCCCGCCTGGGCCGCCACCAAAACCGTCACGCTGTCGGTGCCGAGCATGACCTGCGCCACCTGTCCGATCACGGTCAAAAAGGCGCTGTCCAAGGTCGAAGGCGTCATCGAGGCCAAGGTGACCTGGGAGCCCAAGGAGGCGGTGGTGACCTACGACGATGCCAAGACCTCGCCGGCCGCGTTGACCAAGGCCACCGAAAACGCCGGCTACCCATCCACCGTCAAGGAGTGAGCGCACGCTCATGACCGAGGCGATCATGCTGCATATCGACGGCATGACCTGCGGGTCGTGCGCCGAGCACGTCAAGCAGGCGTTGGAAAAGGTGCCTGGCGTGCGTTCGGCCTCGGTGTCCTACCCACAGCGCCGGGCTGAGATTGAGGCCAGCGTAGGTACCGTCGCGGACGTGACCTCGCTGGTCGCGGCGGTGTCCGCACTCGGCTACCGAGCGCAGGCTGCCGATGTACCAAACCAACCTCGTGGCCTGCTGGATAAGGCACGGAGTTGGCTCGGTAGCGGTGGGATGAAGCGCGAAGATGGCGTCCCGGCGCTGCACGTGGCCGTGATCGGCAGCGGCGGCGCGGCGATGGCGGCGGCGTTGAAAGCCGTCGAGCAAGGGGCGCATGTGACGCTGATCGAGCGCAGCATCCTCGGCGGCACCTGCGTCAATGTGGGCTGCGTACCGTCCAAGATCATGATCCGCGCCGCCCACATCGCTCACCTGCGGCGCGAGAGTCCGTTTGATGACGGCATTGCCGCCGCCTCGCCGAAGATCCTGCGTGAGCGCTTGCTGGCGCAGCAGCAGGGGCGCGTCGATGAACTGCGCCACGCCAAGTACGAAAGCATCCTGGCGAGCACCCCGGCCATCACCGTGCTGCGCGGCGACGCCAAGTTCAAGGACGCGCACACGCTGACTGTGGCGACCGCTGACGACGGCATGCGCGAGGTGAGTTTCGACCGCTGTCTCATCGCCACCGGGGCCAGTCCAGCGATTCCGCCTATCCCGGGTTTGAAAGACACGCCCTTCTGGACGTCGACCGAAGCGCTGGCCAGCGACACGATCCCCGAACGGTTAGCCGTGATCGGCTCGTCGGTGGTGGCCGTCGAACTCGCGCAGGCCTTTGCCCGGCTGGGCAGCAAGGTGACCATCCTGGCG
>CBDDRR010000181.1:0-8877 GCA_965233095.1 uncultured bacterium | reverse complement strand
GACAAGGAGATCGAGATCGAGGTCAGCGCGGCGCCGAGCGGGGTCAACATCATGGCGCCGCCGGGCATGGAGGACATGGCCAACCAGTTGCAGGGCCTGTTCAGCAACATGGCCGGCCGTTCGCGGCCGCGCAAGCTGAAGGTGCGCGACGCCATGAAGCTGCTGGCGGACGACGAGGCCGCCAAGCTGGTCAACGATGAAGAGATCAAGCTCAAGGCGATCGAGAACGTCGAGCAGAACGGCATCGTGTTCATCGACGAGATCGACAAGGTCACCCGCCGCGAGGGCGCCATGGGCGCCGGCGCCGACGTATCGCGCGAGGGCGTGCAGCGCGACCTGCTGCCGCTGGTGGAGGGCTGCACCGTCAGCACGCGCTACGGCATGGTGCGCACCGACCACATCCTGTTCATCGCCTCGGGCGCCTTCCACCTGTCGAAGCCGGCCGACCTCATCCCGGAGCTGCAGGGCCGCCTGCCCATCCGGGTCGAGCTCGAGGCCCTGCGGGCCGGTGACTTCGAGCGGATCCTTACGGAGCCGGACCATTCGCTGACCGTGCAGTACCAGGCGCTGCTGGCCACCGAGGGCGTGCGGCTGAGCTTCGCGCCGGACGGCGTGCGGCGCATCGCGGAGATCGCCGACCAGGTCAACGAGCGCTCCGAGAACATTGGCGCGCGCCGGCTGCACACCGTGCTCGAGCGGCTGCTGGACACGATCTCCTTCGAGGCCGCCGACCGGGCCGGGGCGGAGATCGTGGTTGACGCCGGCTACGTCGACGCCGCGCTCGGCGAGCTGGCCGCCGACGAGGACCTGTCCCGCTACATCCTGTAAGGCCGGAAAACCGGGGTCAGAGACACATTTCCGGCGGAAATGTGTCTCTGACCCCGGTTTCTCCCTGAGCCCGGTTTTTGCCCCTACAATAGTCGGCTCGACCGCCATTGAGAGGCCGCGCCATGAGCGCCGACACGCCCGCCCCCAACGCCATCCGCATGCACCGCAAGTCCCGCGTCCTCGAGGTCGCGTGGGAGGACGGCACCTCGTTCCGCCTGCCCTGCGAGTACCTGCGGGTGTTCTCGCCATCGGCCGAGGTCCAGGGGCACGGACCAGGCCAGGCGGTGCTGATGGTGGGCAAGGAAAAGGTCAACATCGCCGCCATCGAGCCCGTCGGCAACTACGCCATCAAGCTGGTGTTCGATGACAAGCACGACTCCGGCCTGTTTTCCTGGTCCTACCTGCACTGGCTAGGCAGCAACTACGAGGAGAACTGGGCCACCTACCTCGGCCGGCTCAACGAGGTCGGCTACAAGCGCAAGGACGTCGCGCCGGAATGACCGAGCAGAAGGACACCACCCACTTCGGCTTCGCCGAGGTGCCGGTCACGGAGAAGGCGCGGCGCGTGCGTGGCGTGTTCGACTCGGTCGCCACGCGCTACGACCTCATGAACGACCTGATGTCCCTGGGCATCCACCGGGTCTGGAAGCGCTTCACCATCGAGAAGGCGGCGCTGCGGCCCGGCATGCAGGTTCTGGACCTCGCCGGCGGCACCGGCGACCTGGCCGCATTGATGGCGCCGCGCGTGACGCCCGGTGGCCGGGTGGTACTGTCGGACATCAACGAGGCCATGCTCGGGCGGGGCCGCGAGCGCCTGCTGGACCGTGGCATCGCCGGCGACAGCATCGAGTATTGCCTGGCCGACGCCGAGCGACTGCCCTTCGACAGCGACCGCTTCGACGTCGTGACCATCGCCTTCGGTCTGCGCAATGTCACCCACAAGGAACAGGCCCTGGCGGAAATGTTCCGCGTGCTGCGCACCGGTGGGCAGCTGCTGGTGCTGGAGTTCTCCCGGCCTGCCGCCGCCATTGCGCCGGCCTACGACCTGTATTCCTTCAAGGTCCTGCCGGCCATCGGCAAGCTGGTCGCCGGCGACGACGCCAGCTACCGTTACCTGGCGGAGTCGATCCGCATGCACCCCGACCAGGAAACCCTCCAGGCGATGATGACGGCCGAGGGCTTCGAGGGCTGCCGTTACCACAACCTGTCCGGCGGCATCGTCGCGCTGCACCGCGGCTGGAAGTACTGATGTTCGAGCCCCTCGCGGCGTTGCTGAACCGGGGCATCAGCGCGTCAAGCGACGCGACGCGGCGCTGCCGCGCGCTGGAGGGCAGGAGCTTCCGCATCGACCTGGACGGCCTCGGGCTCGGCCTGACGCTGGTGTCGCAGGGCGACACCGTTGCGCTGAGCGACGCCGCAGACCCCGACGCCCGGCTCAGCGGCACGCCCGGCGCGCTGGCCCGGCTCGCGGCCACCGGCGACGAAGCGCTGTTGCGCTCCCGCGCGGTGCGCATCGGCGGCGACCCGCTTGTAGCGCGCGACTTTCGCGACCTGATCGCCCTCGCCGCGCCGGACTTCGAAGAAGAGCTGTCGCGACTCGTCGGCGACGTCGCGGCACGCCAGGTCGGCAATTTCGTGCGCGGCGTCACCGGCTGGGGACGCGATGCCGCGGACCGCCTGTCGCGCACCGTCGCCGAGTACCTGCAGGAGGAAAGCCGCGACCTGCCGGCCCGCAGCGAGGTGGAGACGTTCCTCGACGGTGTGGACGAGACCGCCGCCGCGGTGGCGCGCGTGGAGGCGCGCCTGCGCAGGCTGGAGCAAGGGCGGTGATCCCGCTCCGGCACCTCGTGCGGATGCTGCACATCCAGCGTGTGCTGCTGAAGCACGGCCTCGACGAGCTGGTCTCCGCGACGCACCTGTTCCGCCCGCTAGCCCGCCTGCGCCGTATTCCGGGGCTCGGCGTGCGCAAGTCCTCGCGCGCGCTGCCCATGGGCGTGCGCATCCGCGAGGCGCTCGTCGAGCTCGGGCCGATTTTCGTCAAGTTCGGCCAGGCGCTGTCAACGCGCCGCGACCTGCTGCCACGCGAAATCGCCGACGAGCTCGCCAAGCTGCAGGACCGCGTGCCGCCCTTCCCCGCCGCGGAGACCCATCGGCAGCTTGCCGCAGCCTACCGGAAGCCGCTCGATACGCTGTTCGCGCGCTTCGACGACGAGCCGCTGGCGGCAGCGTCGATCGCGCAGGTGCACACGGCCGCGCTGCCGGACGGGCGCGAGGCCATCGTCAAGGTGCTGCGCCCTGGCGTGCGCGGGCAGATCCGCCGCGATGTGGACGTGCTGCATTCGCTGGCTGCCCTGGCAGAGCGGTATTGGGGCGAGGTGCGCCGGCTGCGACCGCGCGAGGTCGTGCGCGAATTCGACAACACGCTGATGAACGAGCTCGACCTGATGCGCGAGGCGGCCAACGCCGCACAGCTCAGGCGCAACTTCGAAGGCTCGCCACTGCTGTACGTGCCGGAGGTGTACTGGGACTGGTGCCGGCCCGGCGTGCTGGTGATGGACCGCATCCGCGGCATCAACATCGGCGAGACGGCGAAGCTGCGCGAGGCCGGCATCGACATGCGCCGGCTGTCGGCCAACGGCGTGGAGATCTTCTTCACCCAGGTGTTCCGGCACAACTTTTTCCATGCCGATATGCACCCGGGGAACATCTTCGTGAACCCCGAGGATCCCGCCAACCCGCAGTACATCGCGGTCGATTTCGGCATCGTCGGCAGCCTCAGCGTCGCCGACCAGCAGTACCTCGCCGAGAGCTTCCTGGCCTTCTTCAAGCGCGACTACCACCGCGTGGCGAAGCTGCACGTGGAATCCGGCTGGCTGGCGCCGAGCGCGCGCATTGACGAGGTCGAGTCGGCGTTCCGCACCGTCTGCGAGCCGATCATGAACCGGCCGCTGAAGGACATTTCCTTCGGTCAGTTCCTGGTGCGGCTGTTCACCGTGGCGCGGAAGTTCGACATGGAAGTGCAGCCCCAGCTGATCCTGCTGGAGAAGACGCTGCTCAACATCGAGGGCCTCGGCCGCGAGCTCTATCCGGACCTCGACCTGTGGGAGACCGCCCAGCCGATTCTCGAGGAGTGGATGCGCGACCGCGTGAGCGGGCGGGCCATCGTCGAGCGGCTGCGCGAGCAGCTACCCGAAATGGGCGAGACCATCCAGGAGCTGCCGCAGGCGCTGCACGCCATCCTCGAGCGGGCGGCGGCCGGCCGCCTGCAGGTGGAAGTGAAGCACCCGGGGCTCGAGCCCCTGCGCGAGGAGCTGCGCGCCGGGCGGCGGCAGCGTTGGCGCAGCGGCACCGGCGGCACGCTGTTTCTCGGCGGCGTGCTCTGGCTGGGCCTGGCGGTGACGCCGCCGGCGTTGGGCTGGGTGTTGCTCGGCGTCGGCATCGCGCTGCTGGCGCTCAGCCGCCCGGACAGCTCTTCCTGAGGCAGTCCGCCAGCGCCCGGGTCGCCGGGCCGGCGTCGTCACGGTCCGCGAACACCAGGTAAAGCTCGTGGTGGCGCAGCGCGCCCTCCACCAGCGGCAGCGGCTGCAACTCGCCGGCGTCCAGCTGCGCGCCGATGCGATGCCGCGGCAGCCAGGCGAAGCCCATGCCGCGCGTCACAGCGTCCACCGAGGTGGCCAGGTGACTGACCGTCCAGCGCTGTTCGGCCCCCAGCCAGCCGGCGTCGCGACTCTCCTTCACGCCGGAGTCCCGCACCACCAGCTGGCGATGCTGGCGCAGGTCGCGCTGGGTCAACGGCCGGTCGAGCTGGTGCAAGGCATGGCCGGGATGCGCCACCGCCACGAACTCCACTGTCTCCAGCGGCTCGCCGAGGAAGCCAGGCGGCACCCACGCGGTGATGGCGAGATCCGCCGTGCCCGCGAACAGCTGCTCCGTGGTGCCCGACAGCACCGACTCGATGAGCTCGACACGGGTCGTGCCGGTCAGGCGGGCAAAGGCGTCGAGGCTCGCCAGCAGGCGGTCCTGCGGAAAGATGACCTCCACCGCCAGGGTCACTACCGGCTCCCAGCCCTTTGCCAGCAGGGCTGCGGCGCGCTCCATGGCCAGCGCCTCGTCCAGCAGGTAGCGGGAGCGGCGCAACAGCTCGCGCCCGGCGCGTGTCAGCACGGCGCGACGCCCCTCGAGCGCCAGCAGCTCGACACCTAGCCCTGCCTCCAGCCGGCGGATGCCGTAACTCACCGTCGAAACCGACTTGGACAGCGCCTCGGCCGCGCCCGCGTAGCCACCGTGGTCCACGACCGCCTGGAGCATGCGCCACTGCTCCAGCGTAACCCGCGGCCTCATTTCGATTTAATCGAACACATTAGCGAGTATTTTGCCATTTATCTTCGAACCAGTCGAAGCTAATGTGCAAGCCATGTTCATTCAACAGGACCCGCACATGAGTCACCGACACATTCGCCAGGTTCTCCAGGGCCAGCCCGCCTCCGACGGCGCGGGCGTCAAGATCACCCGCATCACCGGCCGGGGCCAGCACGACATGGACCCGTTCCTGATGCTCGACGAGATCCGCTCGGACAAGCGCGACGAGTTCGTCGCCGGCTTTCCCTCGCACCCGCATCGCGGCATCGAGACCCTGACCATCATGCTGGAGGGCGGTTTCGAGCACCAGGATCACATGGGCCACCGCGCCGCGATCCGCTCAGGCGGCGCGCAGTGGATGTCGGCCGGCCGCGGCGTGATTCACTCCGAGATGCCGCTGCCCGGCGAGGGCTCCATCCACGGCTTCCAGCTGTGGATCAACCTGCCGGCGGCCGACAAGCTGCGCGAGCCGGACTACGCCCAGGCCGAGGTCGGCGAACTGCCTGAGCTGGCACTCGAGAGCGGCAGCCTGCGCGTGCTGGCGGGTCGCCATGGCGAGCTGGTGTCGCCCATCGACCGCACCGCCTGCGAGGCCGCGGTGATGGAGCTGCAGCTGGCGCCTGGCGGAAGCTATAGCTGGACGCCGCCCGCTGGCCACCGTGCCCTGGTGCGCCCCTTCCTCGGCAGCGTCCGACTGGAGGGCGCGACCGGCCAGGCGACGCAGCTGGACAGCGGGCAGATGGCCGTGCTCGACGGCGAGGGCGCAGTGACCATCACTGCGGGCGATGCCGGCGCCGGCATGCTGCTTCTATCCGGCAAGCCGCTCGGCGAACCGATCGTGCAATACGGTCCGTTCGTCATGAACACGCCGGGCGAAATCCGCCAGGCCATCCTGGACTATCAATCCGGCGCGCTGGTGGCGCCGGCGCATTGATCACGGCGCCCGGCCGGGTCGCTTCGACTGCCCGGCCGGTCCCGCCCCCTGATTCAACCACGAGGAGAAAGACCATGACCAAGCTGTATCCCTGGGCGGACCTGGCGGCCCGCGTATTCCTGGCGGCCCTGTTCATCGTCGCCGGCGTCAGCAAGATCGGCGGCTACGAGGGCACCGCCGGTTACATGCAGTCGATGGGCGTGCCGGGAGCCCTGTTGCCCTTCGTCATTGCGCTGGAGATCGCAGGCGGCATCGCCATCGCGGTCGGCTATCGAACGCGCTTCGTCGCCTTCCTGATGGCCGGCTTCTCGGTTCTCTCGGGCCTGATCTTCCACAGCCCGCTGGACCCGGCGGAGCAGACCCAGTTCCTCAAGAACCTGGCGATCGCCGGCGGCTTCCTGGCGCTCGTCGCGCACGGCGCCGGGCCAATCTCGCTGGACGCGCGGCGCCGCTGAGCCCTGCGGCTCGGCGGCCCACCGGGCCGGGGCAGGGAGGCCCCGGCCTCGTTTCCCTTGTGCGGTGCCAGGATGCGGCAGAATCAGTCGGCGTGATGATCGCGCACGGCGTCCATGCCGAGCACCGGCTCGTCGCCCACCACCTCGGTGACGATCACGGCGCCTGCCGGCACCTCCAGCCAGTCGCCCGGGCCGAGAACATGAACCCGGCCGCCGACGACGAGGCGCAGCGAGCCGCTGAACACGGCCTCGATGCGCGCCTCGGACAGGCAATGCTCGCCGAACAGGGTGCCCGGCGCGAGCAGGTGCATGGAGACCTCGTAGCCCCTGGCCTCCAGCTTGCTCCGCAAACTCAGCAGCGCGTTCATTCAGGCAAAGAATAGTTCAGCAGAGATCGAATGCGTGGCGCTTCAGGTCGTCCAGCCGCACGATCTGCAGCGCCGCCTCGTGCGTTGCGGTGAGCACCACCTGCGGCGCGCAGCCGGCCTCGTGCGCCTCCTTCCAGCGCGCCGCGCACAGGCACCAGCGATCACCCGGCTTCAGGCCGGCAAAGCCGATCTCGGGGTGCGGCGTCGTCAGGTCGTTGCCGCGGGATTTCGAGAACTCGAGGAAGTTGGCGTTGACCCGCACGCAAACCACGTGGCGGCCGACGTCATGCGGTCCCGTGTTGCAACAGCCGTCGCGATAGAAGCCGGTCAGCGGGTCCATGCTGCAGGGTTGCAGCGGCTCGCCGAGGACGTTCTTCGCAGTGGGCATGACTCAATTCTAGGCGAGGCCGGCGAGAAATGAAGCCGGCGACTCGCCACGCTCCAGGGCCTCCACCAGCGCCGAGCCGACGATCACCCCCGGCACCACTCCGCCGAGGTCGGCCACCTGTGCGGCGATGCGGATGCCGAAGCCGGCGCAAACCGGCACGGGAGATGCCGCCACGACGCGAGCAAGATATTCCTTCAGGCCCGCGCCGGCAGACTTGCCGCCGCCGGTGATGCCGGTGACGTTCACCGCATACAGAAAGCCGCGGCTGGCACGCGCCGCCGCGACGATCCGCTCCGGCGGCGTCACCGGGCTGACCAGGTGAATGAGCGCCAGTCCCTGCGCGGCCAGCGCCGCGTCCAGCGGCTCGCTTTCGTCCAGCGGCAGGTCCGGCACGATGAAGCCGGCCACGCCGCTGGCGAGCGCACGCGCGGCCAGCCGCTCGTAGCCCATGGCCAGCAGCGGGTTGAGGTAGCTCATCAGCACCACCGGCGCGGCCGGCGGCGGATCCATGGCCTTGATCTCGTCGAGAATCCACGACAGCGTCACGCCCTGCGCGATGGCGGCGCGGCTGGCGCGCTGGATGGTCAACCCGTCGGCCATCGGGTCGGTGAACGGCACACCCACCTCGACCACGTCGGCCGCCGCGGCGACCTCGGCGAGGACCTCCCGGAAGCGGGCCTTCTCCGGGTATCCGGCCGTCACGAAGGCGACCAGCGCAGTGCGCCCTGCCTCGCCGGCGGCGCGGATCGCGGCGCTGATTCCCTCGTGCGGGCTCATGTCTGCAGTCATCGGGCGCGCTCCGGCTTGGGAAACTTCGCCAGCGTCGGCATGTCCTTGTCGCCCCGGCCCGACAGGCCGAGCACGATGCGCTTGCCCGGGTTGGCGCGCGCCCAGCGCCTGGCGCCGGCGAACGCATGCGCCGTCTCCAGCGCCGGCAGGATCCCCTCCAGCTCACAGCACTCGTCGAGCGCCGCCAGTGCCTCGGCATCGCTGGCGTACTCGTAGCGCACGCGTCCGATAGTGTGCAGGAATGCGTGTTCCGGCCCGACGCCGGGATAGTCCAGGCCGGCCGACACGCTGTCGGTCTCGTATACCTGGCCGTCATCGTCGGACAGCAACAGCGAATAGGTGCCGTGCAGCACTCCTGGCCGGCCGAAGCTCAGCGTCGCCGCGTTTTCGCCCAGCCCGGTGCCGTGGCCGCCCGCCTCGATGCCGAGAATTTCCACCGAAGGATCGCCGAGGAAGCCATGGAACAGGCCGATGGCGTTGCTGCCGCCGCCGACGCACGCCACCACCAGGTTCGGCAGGCCGCCGGCGCGCTCGATCACCTGGCCGCGGGCTTCCCGGCCGATCACGGCCTGCAGCTCACGCACCAGGTAGGGATAGGGATGCGGCCCGACCACTGAGCCCAGCAGGTAATAAGTCCCCTCCGGGTCGGACACCCAGTCGCGCAGCGCCTCGTCGATGGCGGCGCGCAGCGTGCGGTCGCCGCTGGTGACCGGCACCACCTCGGCGCCGAGGCGGCGCATGCGGTCCACGTTCAGC
>CBDDRR010000180.1:0-4224 GCA_965233095.1 uncultured bacterium | reverse complement strand
GAAACGGGGAGTGTCCCCGTTTCTGATTCTGGGTTATCATGCGCGGCTTCGTGCGGGCACGGTGCCCGGGCGATTCCCTGCCTCACCGCCAATGCCGGGTGGGAGGCTGCAACAATCCGAAGGGAGACGACATGCGGCACTATGAAATCGTGTTCCTGGTCCATCCGGACCAGAGCGAGCAGGTCCCTGCCATGATCGAACGCTATCGCGGGATGATCGAGGGCGAGGGGGGCAGCATCCACCGCCAGGAAGACTGGGGCCGGCGCCAGCTCGCCTTCCCCATCCAGAAAATCCACAAGGCTCACTACGTCCTGCTCAATATCGAGTGCAGCAAGGCGACCCTGGACGAGCTCACCGGCGCCTTCCGCTTCAACGACGCCGTCCTGCGCCACCTGGTCATCGCCAGGGATGAGGCCGTCACCGAACCGTCGCCGATGGCCAAGCCGGAAGAGGAGCGCGGCGAAGGGCGTTCCCGCCGCGGCCGCGACGATGATGACGATGATTCCGACGATGACGACAGTGACGACGATTCCGGGTCGTCGCGCCGCCGCTCGTCCCAGGACTGAGGAGTAGCAGGAACATGTCCCGATTCATTCGCAGGAGAAAGTTCTGCCGCTTCACGGCAGACAAGGTCGTCGAGATCGATTACAAGGATCTCGCCACGCTGAAGGCCTACGTGACCGAGACGGGCAAGATCGTCCCGAGCCGGATCACCGGGACGAACTCGAACTACCAGCGCCAGCTCGCGGTCGCCGTCAAGCGCGCCCGTTTCCTGGCGCTGCTACCGTACACCGACCGTCACTGACGGTCGGCGTCGCCCGCGCATCCTCTCTGGAGGGCGCTGGGAGTGCCGCATGCTGGAGTTCGCCCGCTGGATCACGGAACGCGACTATCGCGCCGCGTTGATGGCGGCCGGCCTCGTGCTGTTGCCGCTGTTGGCGCCCGCGAGCTGCGCGGTGCTGGCGCTGGTCGCGCTGCAGCGAGGCGCGGCCTCCGCCTGGCTCGCGGGAGGCATTGCCGCGGCGTTGCTGGCGGTCGTAGCGGCGGTGTCGGGAGCTCATCCGGTGGCCGGAGTGCTGTCGGCGGTGACCATCTGGGCACCCACCCTGGCGGTCACGCAGCTGTTGATCAGCACGGGCTCCCTGTCGGCCGCGGCGCGGGTGGCGACCGCCGGTGCGGTGCTGCTGGCCGGCGGCTGGTCGCTGGCGGCGCCTACCCAGGGCGAGCCCTGGACCGGGCTGGTGACGGAAATGGTCGCGCCGCTGGCGGCGCAGACGGGTACGGATGCGGGTCTGATGGCGGAGCGCTTGCTGGTGCTGCTGCCGGGGATCATCGCTGCGTCGTTGCTGCTGGTGTCGCTGGGCGGCATGTTTCTCGCCATGTGGTTACGGGCGGGACTGGCGCAGCCGGGCGCGTTCGGCGAAGCGTTTCGCGCGCTGCAGCTCGGGCCGGTGGTCGGCGGCTTCGGTGCGCTGGCGACCGTCGGGGTGCTCGCCGGAGGCCAGGCGGTGGCCGGCCCGGTGGCGCTGCCGCTGGGGGCGGCGTTGCTGCTGCAGGGCATCGCGGTGATGCACGGGCTGGTGCGGCTCAAGGGCATGCACCGGGCCTGGCTGATCGCCGGGTGGACGGCGCTGGTTTTTTTGTCGCCGTGGGCGCTGGTCGGCTTCGCCTTCTACGGCATGGCCGACACTTTCATGGACCTGAGGCGCAGGGCCGCAGGCAAGGTTTGATCACTTAAATCCCCGGGCCGGGCCGGGGAGCAACGAGGACGAGGAAGATGGAAGTCATTCTGCTGGACAAGGTCGAGAACCTCGGGGGCATCGGCGACAAGGTCAAGGTGAAGCCGGGCTACGCCCGCAACTACCTGTTGCCGCAGGGCAAGGCGACGCGCGCCACCGCCGAGAACATCGCCGAGTTCGAGGCGCGTCGCGCCGAACTCGAGGCGAAGGCGGCCGCGGTCATCACCGAAGCGAAGGCGCGCGCCGAGAAGATCGACGGCCTGAAGCTGGTGCTGACGGCCAAGGTCGGCTCCGAGGGCAAGCTGTTCGGCTCGATCGGCCCGGTGGACATCGCCGAGGCCGCCGAGCTGGCCGGCGTGACCATCGAGCGCAGTGAACTGCGTCTCGCCGAAGGTCCGCTGCGTAGCGTCGGGGAACATGAGGTCGAAGTGCACCTGCACGCCGAAGTGTCGGTGCCGATCACGGTGACGATCGAAGCCGAGGAATGATCGGGGGGCGTCGCGGGACTGCGGTTTCGCGGCGGTTGCGCTGTGCTAAGGTGGCGGTCATCCCGCCACTTGCCAGGTAGATCGCGTTGGTCGGCACGCCTGAATCTGTCTTCCCCGCGCGCAGCCCAGAGGCGCTGCGTGTGCCGCCGCACTCGGTCGAGGCGGAGCAGTCCGTGCTGGGCGGGCTCATGCTCGACAACAGCGCCTGGGACACCATCGCCGATGCGGTGTCGGATACCGATTTCTACCGTCGGGACCACCGGCTGATCTTCAAGGCGATCGGCGAGCTGGCCGAGCGCGGCGAGCCCTCCGATGCAGTGACCGTGTCCGAGTTGCTCGACCGCAAAGGCGACCTGGAGCATGCGGGCGGGCTGGCCTACCTCGGTCAGCTGGCGCGCGATACACCGAGCGCCGCCAACATCCGCGCCTACGCCGCGATCGTCCGCGAGCGCGCCATGCTCCGCGAGCTGATTCGCATCGGCGGCGAGATCGCCACCAGCGCATACCAGCCCGAGGGACGGGACGCCAGCCAGCTGGTGGACGAGGCCGAGCGCCAGGTGTTCGAAATCGCCGAGCAGGGCAAGCGGCGCGGCTCAGGTTTCCAGCCCCTGAAGCGCATTCTCGGCTCGACCATCGATCGCCTCGACGAGCTGCAGAAAAACCAGGGCGACGTCACCGGGCTGGCTACCGGCTTCAAGGACTTCGACAGCATGACCGCCGGCCTGCATCCGGGCGACCTGGTGATCGTTGCCGGCCGCCCCTCGATGGGCAAGACCAGCTTCGCGATGAACATCGCCGAGCACGCTGCCATCGGGGTCGGGGCGTCCGTGGCCATCTTCAGCATGGAGATGTCCGCCGAACAGCTTTCTTTCCGCATGATTTCTTCGCTGGGGCGGGTCAACCAGTCGAACCTCAGGCGCGGCCGCTTCTCGGACGAGGACTGGAGCCGGATCAATTCCGCGGTCTCCGTGATGTCCAAGGCACGGGTGTTCATCGACGACACGCCGGCGCTGAACCCGACGGAGCTGCGTGCCCGTTCCCGCCGCCTGAAGCGCGAGCACGGCCTGGACCTGATCGTGGTGGATTACCTGCAGCTCATGCAGGTGCACGGCGGATCCGAGAACCGCGCCACCGAGATTTCCGAGATTTCGCGCTCCCTTAAGGCCCTGGCGCGTGAGCTCGAGGTGCCGGTGATCACCCTTTCGCAGCTCAATCGCAGCGTAGAGCAGCGCACCGACAAGCGCCCGGTGATGTCCGACCTGCGCGAGTCTGGCGCCATCGAGCAGGACGCCGACCTGATCGCCTTCATCTTTCGCGAAGAGGTCTACAACAAGGACACGCCGCGCAAGGGCATCGCCGACGTGATCATTTCCAAGCAGCGCAACGGGCCGATCGGGGATGTGCAGCTCACTTTCCTCGGCGAGTACACGAAGTTCGAGAACTTCATGCCCGACGCCTACGGCAGCGGCCCCTTCGGGTGACCGACGCGTGACCCGCGCCGCCCGCGCCACGGTCGACGCCGCGGCCCTGCAGCACAATCTCGGCGCCGTCCGGCGCCGCGCGCCCGGTGCCCGCGTCATGGCGGTCATCAAGGCCAATGCCTACGGTCACGGGCTGGTAGGCACGGCGCGCGCCCTGCGCGAGGCGGACGCCTTCGCCGTGGCCCGCGTCGAGGAGGCGGTGGCGCTGCGCGAGGCGGGGTTGCAAAACTCCATTTTGCTGCTCGAGGGTGTGCTTGCCGCCGCCCAATTGCCGCTCGCAGCCTCGCTGGGATTGCAGCTCGTGGTGCATTCGCCGGAGCAGCTTGCGATGCTCGAGGCGGCGCAGCTGTCGCGCCCGCTGGAGGCCTGGCTGAAGCTCGATACGGGCATGAACCGGCTCGGCTTCCCGCCAGCGGAGGCGCGCGCCATGTTCCGGCGGCTGGAGGCTTGCCCTGCTGTCGCCTCGCGGCCGCGCCTGATGACCCACCTCGCCTGCGCCGACGAGCGCGATGCCGC
>CBDDRR010000179.1:0-3667 GCA_965233095.1 uncultured bacterium | reverse complement strand
GCGGTGGTCGCCATGCCGATGCCGAGCACCATGTAGCCGATCTGCGCGACCGAGGAGTAGGCCAGCATGCGCTTGATCTTGTCCTGTCCGATGGCCACCACCGAGGTGCTCAGCAGTCCGACCACCGCCAGCGGCACCAGCAGGTACACGGTCGGCATGTCGCCGAACGAGAAGGTCGGGCCGAACACCGTGTAGATGAAGCGGATCAGCACGTAGATCGCCACCTTGGTGGCGGTGGCGGCCATCAGTGCGGTCACGGCGCTGGGCGCGTAGGTGTAGGCGTTCGGCAGCCACAGGTGCAGCGGGAACAGCGCAAGCTTGAGGCAGATGCCGATCACGATGAAGGCGTAGGCGGTGTGCACCGTGCGCGTGGCGGCCACCTCGGGAATGCGCGCGGCGAGGTCCGCCATGTTCAGCGTGCCGGTCATGGCGTACAGCAGGCCAACGCCGATGAGGAAAAAGGTGGCGCCGACCGTGCCCATGATGAGGTAGGTGAAGGATGCGGTCAGGGCGCGGCGGTTGCGGCCCAGCGCAATCAGCGTATAGGTGGCCAGCGAGGAAATCTCGAGAAACACGAACACGTTGAAGGCATCGCCGGTGACCGCGATGCCCATCTGGCCGGCCAGAAACAGTAGCAACGCCGCGTACAGGTAGGGGGATTTTTCCTCGGGCACCTCGGACGCCAGGCTGCGGCCGGCGAAGGGCAGCACCACCGCCGCCAGCGCGGCGATCAGCAGTGCGAGCAGCGCGTTGGCGGAGTCCAGCCGGTACTCGATGCCGATGGGCGGCACCCAGCCGCCCATCTCGTAGCTCAGCACGCCGACGTCCAGCACCTGTGCGGCCAGTGAGATTGCCGCGAACAGCATGAACCAGCTCACCGCCGTGGCCCACAGCCAGGGCAGCCGGCCGGCAGGCAGCAGCGTCGATACCGCCGCGCCCAGCAGGGGCGCGACGACGATCAGCGCGAGCAGGTGCGGCGCGGCGTTCAGGGCGCGTCGTCCATGGCCTGGACCTGGTCTTCCTCGACCGTGCCGAAGGCCTCGCGAATGCGCACCACCAGCGCCAGGGCCAGGGCGGTGGTGGCGACACTGACCACGATGGCGGTCAGGATCAGCACGTGCGGCAGCGGGTTGGAGTAGTTCTCGTATCCCTCCGCGAGGATCGGCACGGTGCCGCCGTCCAGCACGCCCATGCTGATGAACAGGATGAACACCGAGACCTGGAAGATGTTCAGGCCCGCGATCTTCTTCACCAGGTTGGTGCGGGAAATCATGGTGTAAAAGCCGATCATCGCGAGGATGATGGCGACGTGGTAGTTGTAGTGCGCCAGGAAGCTCATTCCCCGGCCTCCATGTCGTCCGCCCGCTTGCCGCGCCCGCGCTCGGCGAAGGTGAAGTAGATGAGCAGCATCACCGAGGCGACGGTCACGCCGACCCCGAGCTCCACCAGCAGGATTCCGAGGTGCTGCGCGGCCACCGGGTCGGCGCCGAGCTGGTCGTAGTCGAGGTAGTTGCCGCCCAGCAGCAGGGTGACGAGGCCGACGCCGCCGAAGATCAACGCGCCCGCCCCGGGCATCACGTTGAGCACCCGCGGCGGGATGACGGTGCGTGCCGCATCGAGGCCGAACACCAGCGCGTAAAGGATGATGCCGGCGGCGAACAGCACGCCCGCCTGGAAGCCGCCGCCCGGGCTGTACTCGCCGTGGAACTGCACGTACAGCGCGAAAAGCAGGATCACCGGCACGACCAGCTTGGCAATGACCTGCAGGACGGCATGCTGGCTGAGCGCTGCTGCGTTGGGCTTGACGCCCTCCGGGCGCCGCCGCAGGCCAATCAGTGAAATGACGCCGACCACGGCGGCGAACACCACGATTACCTCGCCGAGCGTGTCGAAGCCGCGGTAGCTGGCCAGCACCGCCGCGACGATGTTCGGAATGCCGATCTCGTCCGGTGATTCCTGCAGGTAGTGTGGCGCAACATGGTTGTGCGCCGGTGCTGCCGGGTCGCCGTAGGCCGGCAGGTCGGCAGTACCGTAAATAAGCACCGCGCCGGTGATCATGACCACCAGCAGCGGCACAAGCTTGAACCGTGGGCCCTGGCTTTGTTCGTAGCGCGCCGTCTGGGCAAGCGTGGCGAGGATCAGGATGGTCGAAATGCCGGCGCCGACGGCCGCCTCGGTGAAGGCCACATCCGGCGCGTCCATGGTGGTGAAAAGGCCGGCCGAGATGAGGCTGAACAGGCCAAACATCATGGTCATCGCAAACAGGTCACGCAGCCGCAGGATGGCGATCGCGCAGATCGCGAGGAAAGCGAGCAGCAGGATGTCGACCAGCGTGTCCATCAGTCCCGGTCCTCCCGCGGCGCCGGCTGGGGCGCGCCGGGACCGACGCCGCCATGCAGGGCCGCCTTGGCCAACGCATGTGCAGCCGTCGGGCTGGTCAGGAACAGGAATACGACGAGGAAGCCGAGCTTGACCGTGACCAGCGTGAAGCCCGACTGCAGCATCAGCCCGGCGATGATGCACGGCGCGCACATCGAGTCGGTGAGGCTGGCAGCGTGGATGCGGCTGAAGAAATCGGGCAGGCGCAGCAGGCCGATGCCGCCGATGATGCCGAAGGCGCTGCCCACAAGGATCAGCGCCCAGCTCAGCAGGTCGATGAGCAGGGCCATCACTCGTGCTCCCGCCCGGCCGCCTCAGCGCCGCCGTACTCGAAGTAGCGCAGCACCGCGATCATGCCGATGAAGTTGATCAGTGCGTAGGCGAGCGCGATGTCGAGCACGTCCGGCCGGCCGCTGAGGAAGGCCAGCGCGGCAATGAGCAGCACGGTCTTGGTGCCGAACACGTTCACCGCGAGGATGCGGTCGTACACCGTCTTGCCGAGCAGCGCGCGGACCACGGCCAGCGCCATGGTGACCATAATCGAGAGAATGGCGGCGACGATCATGCGGCGTCCCCTGACCGGTCGCCCGCCGATACCGAGCCCTCGGCCCGGCTCACGCGACGGTCCATTTCACCGCTCATGGCGTACTCCACCGACTCGCTCGCCAGCGCATGCACCGTGAGGCGATCGCCATCCACGTCCAGCGTGACGGTGCCGGGCGTGAGGGTAATCGAGTTCGCCAGCACCACCCGCCCCACGAGGGTCTTCTGGCTGGCGCGCATCTCGAACACGGTCGGGCTGATGGGCATCGAGGGCGACAGCACCCGGCGTGCCACGTCGAAACTGGACTTGACGATCTCGATGCTCAGCCAGGGCCAGTAGGTCACGTAGTGCAACACCGCCCAGACCGGGTGGGTCTCGGCATCGATGATGCGCATGCGGCTCGCCAGCCACAGCGTCAGCAGGGTCGCGGCCATGCCGAGGATCACCAGCAGGGGCTTGAACAGGCCGGACAGCAGCAGCCACACGGCTGCCAGCGACAGGCCCATCAGCACCAGATTAAGGAAACGCTTGGTCACCGGCCATCCTGTGTCCGTGGGCGCGGCCGACGGAATATCGGCCAGCAATCACCCGTGCCGGCCGCCAGGGCGGCCCGCGCCGGGATGTTCGCGAAGGCGCAATGATAGACGGCCGGGCAATCCACGCCAAGAATCGCCGGTTCTGTGAACCTGGTATTGGGCGCCGGCGGGGCCGGCCGTACAATGGCCCATTGCCACCCGAGGAGCC
>CBDDRR010000178.1:0-5367 GCA_965233095.1 uncultured bacterium | reverse complement strand
CTGCGGCATCAGCCCCTCGGACTCGGCGAGGGTGAGGCGCTCCTTGACGGCGCGCTCGACGCGCACCAGGCCGATGCGGAAGGCGTTTTCAGCCATCTCGCCGACGCTGCGCACGCGGCGGTTGCCAAGGTGGTCGATGTCGTCCACCGCGCCGCTGCCGTTGCGGATGTCACACAGGGTCTGCAGCACCGCGATGATGTCGGAGGTCGCCGCCGGGTCATCCTTGCCGTACTCGGCAAACAGCTTCTTGGAATCCTCGTCCTTGCGGGTCGAGAAATAGTGCCCGTCGTACAGCACGCCCGGACCGGTGATGGCCTCGCGATCGACGCGGCGATTGAACTTCATCCGGCCGACGCCCGACAGGTCGTAGCGCTCGGCGTTGAAGAACAGGTTGTGGAACAGGTTCTCTGCGGCCTCGCGGGTCGGCGGCTCGCCGGGACGCATCATGCGATAGATTTCGACCAGCGCCTCGAGCGGCGTCTTGGTGGCGTCGATGCGCAGCGTCTGGGACAGGTACGGACCGCGATCCAGGTCGTTGACCCACAGCGTGTGGATCGACTTGACGCCGGCCTTGAGGAGCTTCTTGACGCTCTCGGCAGTCAGCTCGTCGTTGGCCCTGGCGAGCAGCTCGCCCGACTTCTCGTCGACGATGTCATGCGCAAGGACCTTGCCCTCGAGATACTCGTGCGGCACCGGCAGCTTCTGGACGCCCTCGGCCTTCAGCTTGCGCACATGCATCGCAGTGATGCGCTTGCCCTCGGTCACGATGACCTCGTCGCCGATGGCGATGTCGAAGCTGGCCGTCTCGCCCTTGAGGCGCTCGGGAATCAGCTTCAGCTCGACCTGCTTGCCAAGCACGAACTCGTTGGTCTCGAAGAACAGCCCGAGCATCTCTTCCTCGGTGTAGCCGAGGGCGCGCAGGAGGATGGTCACGGGGAGCTTGCGCCGGCGGTCGATGCGCGCGAACAGGCAGTCCTTGGGGTCGAACTCGAAGTCGAGCCAGGAGCCGCGGTAGGGAATGACGCGCGCCGAGAACAACAGCTTGCCGGAGCTGTGGGTCTTGCCGCGATCGTGATCGAAGAACACGCCCGGCGAGCGGTGCAGCTGCGACACGATGACACGCTCGGTGCCGTTGACCACGAAGGTGCCGTTGTCGGTCATCAACGGCAGCTCGCCGAGATAGACCTCCTGCTCGCGGATGTCCTTGACCGGCTTCGGCGTGCCCGAGGCCTCCTTGTCGTAGATCACCAGCCGGACCTTGACGCGCAGCGGCGCCGAGTAGGTCAGGCCGCGGACCTGGCACTCCTTGACGTCGAACGGCGGGTCGCCCAGCCGGTAGCTGACGTACTCGAGGGCTGCATTGCCCGAATAGCTGACGATCGGGAACACGCTCTTGAACGCAGCGTGCAGCCCGGCCTCGTCGCGGCTCTCCTGGGGAATGTCCGTCTGCAGGAACTTCCGGTAGGAGTCCAGCTGGATGGAAAGCAGATAAGGCACCTCAAGGATCGTCGGACGCTTGCCGAAGTCCTTGCGGATACGCTTCTTCTCGGTAAAGGAATACGCCATCGGGCTCACCTTCGAGTGCGGCTCGTTGTCAGAAATGACCCCGCCGGGAGGGTCGGAAGCCCGGGCCGCGAGGCCCGGGCAAAACCGGCAGAAACGGGAACAGGCCGGCGGCTCGTGCCGCCAGCCTGCCCGTGGGCACAGGCATCAGTCCCGTGCACGCAGATCTACTTGACCTCGACGCTGGCGCCGGCCTCTTCGAGCTGCTTCTTGATGCCTTCGGCCTCGTCCTTGGAAATGCCTTCCTTGACGGTCGCGGGCACGCCCTCGACCATGTCCTTGGCTTCCTTCAGGCCGAGCCCGGTGATCGTCCGGATGGCCTTGATGACGCCGACCTTGTTGGCGCCAAAGCTGGTCATGACGATGTCGAACTCGGTCTTTTCCTCGGCCGCGGCCGTCTCGGCGGCCGGACCGGCGGCAGCGACGGCCACCGGCGCAGCGGCGGAAACGCCCCACTTCTCCTCGAGATCGGACACCAGCTGGGTGACCTCGAGAACGCTCATGTTGCTCAATACTTCGATGATTTCTTCACGCGAAACAGCCATTACTGTGCTCCGTTAATACGGTGTTACCCGGTGGTTGATGTTGAAGACCTGCCTCAGGCCGCCTCGAGCTGGTCGCGCCGCGCCGCGAGCACGCGGGCAAGCTGCGCCGCGGGCTCGTTGAGGGTGCGCACCAGTTGCGAGGCGGGCGCCTGGAACACGCCGAGCAGCATTGCCCGGGCCTGGTCCAGCGTCGGCAGGCTGGCAAGGCGCTCCAGATCGGTGGCGGGGTAAACCTGCCCGCCGATCGCCACGATGCGCGTCACCAGCTTGTCATTTGCTTTTGCGAAGGCCTTGATCACCCGCGCGGCGGAACCGGGGTCCTCTACTGAGAACGCCAGCACCAGCGGCCCCTTGAGCCCGTCCTTCATGCATTCGAAGTCCGTGCCCTCGAGGGCCAGCCGCGCCAGGGTGTTCTTGACCACGCGCAAATAGACGCCGGCTTCCCGGGCCTCCTTGCGCAGCGTGGTCATCTGGCCGACGGTCAGGCCCCGGTACTCGGCCGCCACGGCCGAGTGCGCGGTCTCCGCAACCGTCTTAACTTCGGCGACAAGTGCCTTCTTGTCTTCTAGCCTCAGTGCCATTTTCTACTCCTGGCAGAAAGTCCTTGATCGAGGAAACGCATCCCTTCGCTTCCCACCCTGACGGTGACCTTCACCAGGAACGCCTGACTCGGGTAACACCGTCTGCGCAGGCCTTGCATTAAGGCCGAGGCCGCCTGCGGTCTCTGACGACGGCCGGCTGTCACGCCGGCTCCTTGTGCAGTCCATTGCCGCGAAACGACGCGCCGGCCGAAGCCGCCGCGACGCCCGCGCATCTTTCCCTAGTAACTCAGTGTGGCCTGGTCCACCGCGATGCCCGGACCCATGGTCGAGGACACGGTGACCTTCTTCATGTAAATACCCTTCGACGCCGACGGCTTGGCCTTCTGCAGGTCGGCCAGCAGTGCGCCGAGGTTCTCCTTCAGCGCGGCCGGCTCGAAATCCGCCTTGCCGATGGTGCAATGGATAATCCCGGCCTTGTCGGTTCGGTAGCGAACCTGGCCGCCCTTGGCGTTCTTCACCGCGGTGGCGACGTCCGGCGTCACGGTGCCGACCTTGGGGTTCGGCATCAGGCCGCGCGGTCCCAGGATCTGGCCGAGCTGGCCGACCACCCGCATGGCGTCCGGCGAAGCAATCACGACGTCGAACTCCATGAAACCGCCCTTCACCTGCTGGGCCAGGTCCTCGAAGCCGACGATGTCGGCGCCTGCGGCCTTGGCCTTGTCGGCGTTGTCGCCCTGCGCGAACACGGCGACGCGGACTACCTTGCCCGTGCCGTTGGGCAGCACGGTGGAGCCGCGCACCACCTGGTCGGACTTGCGAGGATCCACCCCGAGGTTCACTGCGACCTCGATGGACTCGCGGAACTTGGCCGTCGCCAACTCCCTGGCCAGCGCCAATGCCTCGTCGATCGGGTAGTACTGCCCTGGCTGCACCTTTTCGGCAGATATCTTCTTACGCTTGGTCATGCGCGCCATGTCAGACGCCCTCCACGTTGAGGCCCATGCTGCGGGCACTGCCCGCGATGGTCTTGACGGCCGCGTCGAGATCGGCGGCGTTCAGGTCGGGCATCTTGATCTTCGCGATGTCCTCGAGCTGCTGACGGGTGACGGAGCCGACCTTCTTGGTATTCGGCTCGCCGCTGCCCTTGGGAATGCCCAGCGCCTTCATCAGCAGGACCGCCGCGGGCGGGGTCTTGGTGACGAAGGTGAAGCTGCGGTCGCTGTACACGGTGATCACGACGGGGGTCGGCAGGCCCTCCTCGATGCCCTGGGTGTGGGCATTGAAGGCCTTGCAGAACTCCATGATGTTCACGCCGTGCTGGCCGAGCGCGGGGCCGACCGGCGGACTCGGGTTCGCCTTGCCTGCAGGGATCTGCAGCTTGATGTAACCGGTGACTTTCTTTGCCATGACTCTCTATACCTGTGTGTGGGTCCAGACGCCTTGCGGCTCCCCTGCGGCTTCCCTGCCAGGCGCCTTGCGGGCGCCGCCGACCCCGTCCCGGGATCGGGCTTCGCTCAGGCCTTTTCGACCTGGCTGAAATCAAGCTCGACCGGCGTAGCACGGCCGAGAATCTGCACCGCGACGCGCAGCTTGCTCTTGTCGTAGTTGACCTCTTCGACGACCCCGTTGAAGTCGTTGAAGGGCCCGTCGGTGACGCGCACGACCTCGCCGGGCTCGAACAGCACCTTCGGCCGCGGCTTCTCGACGCCTTCCTGGACACGCTGCAGGATGGCGTTCGCCTCCTTGTCGCTGATCGGCGCCGGGCGATCGCTCGACCCGCCGATGAACCCCAGCACCTTGGGCACTTCCTTGACCAGGTGCCAGGTTTCGTCGTCCAGCTCCATCTGCACCAGCACGTAGCCGGGGAAGAACTTGCGCTCGCTCTTGCGCTTCTGACCCTCGCGGATCTCGACGACCTCCTCGGTCGGCACGAGAATCTCGCCAAACTTGTGCTCCAGGCCAAAGCGCTTGATGCGCTCCCGGAGCGATTCCTTCACCTTGTGCTCGAAATTCGAGTAGGCGTGTACGACGTACCAGCGTAAGGCCACGGCCTAGCCCCCCTGTCCGGTGAGCGTCCGGGCGCCCCAGGCGAGAAACATGTCGAGCAACCAGAAGAAGACGCCCATGATGATCACGAAGAAGATGATCACCAGGGTGGTCTGCCCCGTCTCCTGGCGGTTCGGCCACACGACCTTGCGCAGCTCGACCCGCGACCCCTGGATGAAGCGCCACAGCTCGCGGCCCACGCCGCTGGTCGCGAAGACGCCGATACCGATCGCCAGCGCGAAGATCACCGAGGCAATCCGCAAGACCGCGGGCGCGTCTTCGTAAATGTAATAGCCGGCGATCCCGCCAATGACGATTGCAATGGCGAGGAAGATCTTCACCTTGTCCAGCGCGCTGGTACCGGTGGTTGTTTCGGACTTTGCGTTCATTTACCGCCGTCTAGACGCATCGGCGCCCGGGTGGGCGCCAGCGTGTGTCCTGGCAGGGCAGGAGGGAATCGAACCCCCAACCTGCGGTTTTGGAGACCGCCGCTCTGCCAATTGAGCTACTGCCCTGCGCTTGAAACCTACTCGTAAATCTTGGCGACGACGCCGGCGCCGACGGTGCGGCCGCCCTCGCGGATGGCGAAGCGCAGGCCCTCTTCCATCGCGATCGGCGCAATCAGCTCCACCACCATCTGCACGTTGTCCCCAGGCATCACCATCTCGACA